>JAZKEV010000186.1:5266-6955 GCA_040386765.1 Verrucomicrobiota bacterium
GGAGTGAGGTGGCGGGCGGCGAGTGGGTGGGCGGGTCGAGGTGGCGCGCTTTGATACGTGGAAGCGTGGTAAGTTTCGCATGTGTGCCGGGCGAGGGCTCAGCGGGGAGAAGCTGTCGCGCAACCACCGGGGATAAAAGTGGCATGTGAGGTGCGGCGGAGAAGGGGTGCACCAAGTGCGCACGGCCGACTACGGTCAGACGATCAAGGCGATGGTCGACGCCAGGGCGCAGATCATCGGGGCCGCGGACGTGGTCGCGGCGCCCGCCGCGCAACTGGCGCCCATGATCGCCCAGGCCCAGGCCACTGTGGCGGAGCCCGGGCCCGCTCTTCCCCTTACCTTCGGGCAGCCAGTTGTCGGTCTACCGCGCGAGGGCAAATTCCGCGATCCGCTTCGCCGCCTCGGCAGGACGCACGGCCTCCGTGTCGATGCTGAGATCCGTGCGTGGAATCGCGGGCGAGGCGAAGACGCCGGCGCCGCGGAGCTGCCGGTAGAGCGCGAGATCGACGAGCTTGCGGTGCTCCCTGCGGGACGCGGAATCGATGCGCCGCTCGATCTCAGATTCGCTTGCCGTGAGCTCGACGGAGATCAGCTGGCCGCCCCGGGCCGGAATCTCAGCGAAGAGCTCGTCGATGAAGCGCTGGGGGACTGAGTTCTCTGGGTTGAAGGTGAAGATGACCCCCGGCAACCCATCGGCGAGCGCGCGGCGGAATCCCGCGAGCCATACCTCTTCGCGCAAAGCGATGAAGCCCGGCGTGCCGAAATCGTAAAGCGAGAGCGCGAGATCGACCGTGAGGTGATTGTGGAAGAGCCGCCAGCCCGTGCGCGCCGCGACTTCGCGGGCGATCGTGAGTTTCCCGACCGCGGGCGGGCCGTGGAGGAAGAGGAGCTTCATGAGGGAAGCGCAAAGGCGCTTTGGGAAAGGCGAAGCAAGCTGCGTAACGGTGTCATGGAACTCCGCGAGAAGAGAGTTCGAGCAGGATGGCCTCCTCGAGATGTTGCTCGAGATAGCCGTAGGTGGCGGTGCCGTAGCCGCCCTGACCCCAGGCGCCGCCCCACGAGTTTTTGAAGATGAACTGGGTACCCTCCAGGCTGCCGCTGGGGCAGCGGTAGCCGACGACGGTGACGGCATGCCACGCGTTTTCCTGCGGCTTCTGCACGCTCAGGATACCGTTGCGGATCCCGCGCCAGTGCGGCCAGGCGAGCCCGATGGGCACGGGGATGCCGGCATTGAGCGCGTGGACGATGTTGGTGAGGCGGGTGCGGGCATCGCGGCCGGGGATGGTATGGATCGCGACCGCCTGCTGCTGCCGCGCCGCGTTGACGATTTCCTCCGTGGGCGTCGCGATCCCGGCGAAGCGGCCGCGGCTATTGGGCACCTGCTCCTGCTGCGCGATGCCGTAGGCGCGAAGCGCCACGACCACTTCGGAGAGGATGAAACCCTCGTCGACCGTTTCCTCGCCCTTCTCCGCGGGGCTAGCCGCGACCGGGGCATTGGGCGGGATGCGCTGCGTGGTCTTGCGCGTGGCCCAGATGAGATAGTCTTCGGAAAAATTCAGCACGGTGCCGGTGCTCTGGGCGGATTGAAACTCGAGCGCCGTGACGATCGCGTAGATCGCGCAGCTCGGGCGCGCGCCCTGGTCGCGCACGCCAAGGCCAAGCTCGAAGAAGCGCGGCCGGAGATTCACC
>JAZKEV010000187.1:0-6412 GCA_040386765.1 Verrucomicrobiota bacterium
GTCGGGATCGATCAGCGGCTCGAGCACCTCGTACTCGACCACGATCGCCTCGACGGCGCGCCGCGCCGTGTCGACAGCGGTGGCCGCCACCGCGGCGATCGGCTCGCCGTGGCACCGCACCACGTCGCGCGCGAACACGGGCTGGTCGCTCTCGATGAGGCCGTAGTGGAGCCGTCCCGGCACATCGTCGGCGGTGACGATGCACTCGACGCCGGCGATCTTCCACGCCGCCGCGAGATCGATGCGCACGATGCGCGCGTGCGGGTGCGGCGAGCGGAGCGTGCGGCCCCACAACATGTCGTCGTGGTGGAGGTCGCCCGCGAACGCGAACGTGCCCTCGACCTTGGGACCGCCATCGGGTCGCGCGATGCTGTCCCCGAGGCGCCCCGGGAGCATGGTGCGCGATGGGGTGTCGAGCGTGGTCATCGCGAGGCGATGTTTCACGCGCGCGAAACCCTCGGTGCGGTCGTCGCCGATCTTCTGCGTCGGCGTCTCGACGCCCAGCGCCAGGGCCTCGGCCGGGAACTGCTTTTCCAGCGCCGCCAGTTCGGCCTTCAGCTTGTCGTAGTCGAAGTCCTCGATCTCGGGCTTCGACTTCCGATAGTAGAGCTCGTCGTGATGGGAGACGGTGGCGCGCAGTTCAGCGATACGTTGCTGGGCCTCGGCAGGGGACATGCCGCCACTTTCAAACGCGGAGGCAAACGTAGTCGAGCCCGAGTGTGGGGCGGCGGGGTCTCAATTGTATAATTGTAGGAGCAGGTTTACCCCGCGACCGGAATGCCACTGCGGATTCGCCCGCGAGGTAGGCAGCCAGCTTGCTGGCGCTGGTACGTCGACGGCCAAGCGCCCGCAAGCGAGCGGCCTACCCGCAGGCGG
Organism: Verrucomicrobiota bacterium; assembly: GCA_040386765.1. Lineage (GTDB taxonomy): Bacteria > Verrucomicrobiota > Verrucomicrobiia > Opitutales > Opitutaceae > ER46. Next base: position 877 of record JAZKEV010000187.1, read on the forward strand.
ATGCACCTCCCTGGTCGGTCGCGGGGTAAACCCGCTCCTACAAGTTTAGGAAGTGGACGCGGTGGTGCTACTTGCCACCCTGCCCACCCAGTGCTCCGGCGAGCCACGCCTTCGCCTGCGGATGATCCGGCTGCAGCCGCAGCGCCGACCGTAGTTCCGCAACGGCCTCCTCTTTCCGCCCTAGCTGCAACAGCGTATATCCCAGCACCGCGTGCGTGTGCGCGGTCGGCTGCAATTGCGCCGAGCTCCGGTAATGCCGCGCGGCATCGTCGAGCTGACCGAGCATGGAGAGGACGTTGCCGAGATTGCTGTGTGCTCCCGCATCGTTCGGCGCGATCTTCAGCGATGCCTCGATCTTCGCCCGCGCCTCGGCCGGCTTGCCCTTCATGGCGAGCGCCACGCCGAGACCGTTGAGCGCATTGGCGTGCTCCGGATTCTCGCGCAGGATCTCGTCGTAAAGCTGCATCGCCTCATCGACCGCGCCGGTGTCGGAAAGCGCGTTGGCGAGATTGTTGCGTACCTCCAGCGAAGTCGGTTTTCCCGCCAGGGCCTTGCGCAGCAGCGGGACCGCGGGCGCCGGCTGGCCGCGCTGCACCAGCACGCGACCGAGATTATTGCTCGCCTCCGGATAGTCGGGCCGGATCTCCAGCGACCGCCGGTAGTCGGCGATGCCCTCCTCCACGCGCCCCGCCTCGCAGAGCCAGAGGGCGCGATTATTGTACGCGAGGTAGTTGTTCTGCGTCACGGCGATCGCGCGGTCGAAAAGCGTGAACGAGTTTTGCCACACCCCGATCTGTCGCCACGTCGCGATGGCGCAGATCGTCAGAGCCACCGCCGCCACCGCGGCGGGCACCGCCGATGGCTTCGGCCACCACTCCCGCAGCGTCCACAGGAGCGCCAACTGCACGCCCAGCATCGGCAGATACGTGTAGCGATCCGCCATCGACTGGATGCCCACCTGCACGAGGCCGATCACCGGCACAAGGGTGCCGAGAAACCACAGCCACCCCACCAGCAACCACGGCCGGCGCTTCACCTGCCAGCACGCCGCCGCCGTCACCGCGAGGAGGATCACGGCCGAGGCCACGACCTTGCGCATCGGCCAGTCACCGGGATGTGGATACAACACCGCAAGGTCGAGCGGCGCGAAAAAGTTTCCGAGATACCGCACCGAGGCGACGACGGCATTGGAGAGCCGCTGGTCGAGCGTCAGCGCGGCCGACACCGAACCGCCGCCCTTCTGCACGATAAACGTCACCACCGCCGACCCCACCACCAGCGCGAAGAACGGCAGCTTCTCCGCGATACATACGCCCGTTTCCTTGCCGAGCCGCCGTAGCGGCCAGCCATCGAGCAGCAGCAGCACGCACGGCAGCGTCACCAGCATCGGCTTCGCCATCAGCCCCAGCGCAAACGCCACGAGCGCCGCCGCGTAAAACCACCATGCCCCGCCGCGCTGCTCGCGCCGCCGCTCCACGTACACCGCATAGGCCCAGAGCACGAGAAACCAGAAGAGCCCGCTCAGCACATCCTTCCGCTCCGAGACCCACGCCACCGATTCAACGCGCAACGGATGCCACGCAAACAGCGCCGCAAACACTGCGCTCGCCCATAGCGCCCCCGTAAGCCGCCGCAGCGCCACAAACGCCAGCACCGCATTCAGCGCATGCAGCAGCACGCTCGTTGCATGGTGCCCGCGCGCACTCATCCCAAAGAGCGACACATCCAGCATGTGCGACACCCACGTGAGCGGATGCCAGTTCGACGCCTCGCCGGAGCGCAGCGCCCACGCGACGCCCTCGCCCGTCAGCCCCGCCTTCACGTGCGCATTCGCCGTCACGTAGTCGGGGTCGTCGTAGTTGACGAAATCGTGCGACCATGAGCGCGAAAAGAGCAGCACCGTGGCGATAAAAAGCACCACCCCGATCGCCCAACGCACCCGCAGACTGTCAGCCGGCAAACCGCTCATTCGAGCCCAAACGTTTGCGGACGCTGCGACTCTGTCATGCCTATTCTTTCAAAGGCCACCCCGTCCGTAGCGCGGAACTTCAGCCCGCGCCGAGCGGCCCCGTAACCGCAAAAATCACCCGAGTTCCTCCAAATATCAGGATGAAGGCGCGCCACCCTCATCCTCCACCCGCCGTCCGCCCCATGGCCACAACGGCCACTCCAGCACGCGCCGGTACAACGGCCATCCTGCATACAGCGTCACCGCGAGCGCCGCTCCGAGGGTATCCGCGACCCAGTCCATCACATCCGGCGACCGCCCGGGCACAAAGCTCTGGTGCCACTCGTCGGTCACCCCAAACGCCGAAGCGGCCGCCAGACCGATCACGGCACCTTTCCATCCCGATCGTGTGCGGCACACGAGTGTGCCGATCAGCCCGTAGACGGCAAAGTGCGCATACTTGTCGATATTCGGGACCGCCGGCCCCGCCACGCGCGACCGATGCGACGCCGCGATCACCAGCGCCGCAATCGCCACCGGCCAGACATACATCAACCACCCCCGCCTGTTTTCATTCGCCACACGCGACGGACTCGCTGCTGGCGCCGATTTGCGCAATCCGAAAGAATCGCACCAAAATTTATTTCCAAGCAGAATTAAAACGGAACGTCGTCTGTCGCCTTCGCCTCAATCAAAATCTCGTAGTCAAAACTTCCTTCGGTCGTAACGAGTCGAATTACTGACCGGCCGCCAATATCGTAACTATCCAATATAGTCTCCTCGTTACGAAAGGCTGTGGCCCAACACCTTTCTGCAGTAAAGTTCAGTTGCGCCCAAGAACGCTTCGGAAGCTTTCGCATGGGTGGGGCTAGGAAATATCGATTGGTAAACGCGGGAATATCTGATGCCGTAGAGCTACATTCGTTGCCGTTTTGCCGTACCGCCCATTTTTTGCCGGCATAAAAATAGATCGCCTCTATCTCAGGCGAGTGGGAATTGGTCTCGTTAAAGAGATCAATTCGAAAACTAGCGGTTACATCGGCAAAGATGGGTTTCTCGGAATTGCCGATGGTGCGTTTCAAAAGGCTAGCAGTGATTTCGTGCTTCAGCTGAATGCCGCTTTTTCTGCGGTTCGCCACCTCCGTTTTCGCCCACTCAAGGCTGGTTCTAAGCTGACTTTGTAGTTTGGCGATCGAGCCAGCATAAACGATGTGCCGCTGGTGTTTAAGATCGAATGGTATGTCCCCGGAATTTTGAGTTAGTAAAATGCAGAGTTTGTCTAATCCGTGAGCAAACCCGACCTCGTAAAACACGTTGGCATTTTGCCCAGTCATGTCGGCAATTACGATGTCTGCAGCGCGAATCTGGCTGTAAATCCGTTCAAGTATTCCCTCGGAGTAAATCTGTTCGTCTACCCTCTCCGCAACCACGCCTACTTCTTTTGCCGTATCCTTGATCCCCAGTTTATAGATGTCGTCGAAATTGGTGGCGAATGGCATCAAGACGAATGCGCGGAAAGATTCCGAGGAGGACATACTAGATTAGCGGCGTGGGAAGGGCGGGCTTACTCGCATAGAAAACACACAGCGACTACGGTCGCGAGCCTGCTTTTTCGGGTCGCTGAAGGCCGCAAGGAGTCACACGCCTCAAATCCTGCCTCGCCAGCAAGTGGGCGACTCGGAGCACCCCAGCGTCGTTAGACACCGCTGGCGCGGTGGGGAAAATGGTCGGGCTGGTGAGATTCGAACTCACGACCTCTTGCACCCCATGCAAGCGCGCTACCAGGCTACGCTACAGCCCGAACAAAGGGAGGGTGAACAAGCGGGAAGCCGCGCCCGGAAGCAAGAGCTTTTTCACGCCTCCGGTTTTATGTCTCAAACCGTCCGCCGGCCCAAGAGCGACAAATCCAATTTTATCCGCGACATCCATCACCCCGCGGGTTCAAAAACTCCGGATGCAAATCGGCTTCTGCACCGACCCCGCCACCCTCGCCAGCCTCCCCACCCGCCCCGAGTGCGATTTCATCGAAGGCCATGTCGTCAATTTTCTGACGCCCGAGGCTCCCGACGCCGACTTTGCCCCGCGCGCCGCCGCCCTCAAGGCCTGCGGCTACCCCATGCCGGCGGCCAACGTCCTCCTGCCCGCGGCGCTCAAGTGCAGCGGCCCGAACATCGACTACGCCCGGCTCGATCGCTACGCGCACACCGTCTTCCGCCGCTGCAAGGAGATCGGCATGACCTTCATCGTCTTCGGCAGCGCCGGCGCCCGCATGGTGCCGGAGGGTTTCTCGCAGGCGACGGCCTTCGAGCAGTACGTCGACCTCCTCAAGCAATTTGGCCCGCTCGCCGAGGAGCAGGGCGTGACGATCGTCGTCGAGCCGCTGAACCGCGGCGAGTGCAACCTCGTCAACACCGTGCTCGAGGGCGCCGAGGCCGTGCGCCGTGCGAATAACAACAGCGTGAAACTGCTCGTGGATATCTTCCACATGCTGCGCAATGGCGAGTCGCCCGACGACATCGTGAAGGTCGGCCCGCTCATCCGCCACGCCCACGTCGCGGAGAACAAGGACCGCGCCGCGCCCGGCACTCACGGCGACGACTTCCGCCCCTTCCTCCGCGCGTTGCGCCAGACCGGCTACAACGACCGTCTCGCGCTCGAGCCCAACTGGACCGACCTGCCCAACCAGATCGGCCCGGCGCTCAAGGAACTGCGCAAGCAGCTAGCGGACGCGGGGTATTAAGGGCCTGTTTCAGAAATAGGGCTGCTCAATCCACCTCTGTCATTCTGAGCGCAGCGAAGAATCCATGCGTGCGAAGGCGCCAAGGTGTCCGTTCCCGTGGATTCTTCGCTGCGCTCAGAATGACAAACCATTTTGAAACACACCGTTAAGGGATTGAGGGATTGAGGGATTGAGGGATTGAGGGATTGAGGGATTGAGGGCGGCGCAAACCCGCCCTACTCCGACCACTCGCGCTTACTCGAGCGGCTCAGTCGGCGAGCCACCGACGCCATCTCTTCTTGCACGCACCACGCTCACGCTGCCGTTGCGCTCCAGCCGGGCTTCGTACACGTCGCGGAGGTCAGCGACGTTGCCGTGGAGCCGGAGGTTGGCTTCCAAGTCATCGTCGGTGATCTTGGCACGCGCCATCGCTGCGCGATCAGGCTCGCCGTCGCGCACCAGCACATGCGGCCGGCCCTTCACCAGCACGGAGAGCCAGTGCCAGTGGGACGCCATCGTCGCCAGCGTGTGGTGCAACGCCACGAGCAGGACCGAGGCCCCGAGCGTGGGGAAAAAGGGCGACTGTCCACTGATCGCCCGGCTCAACACCGAACCCAGCACCACGGCCACCATGATATCGAAGCCCGCATTATGCGCCAGGAAGCGCCGCGCGCCCAGCCGCGCCAGGACGATCGCCACGAAAAACACCAGCACCGTCCGCCACACGAGATGGCGAAACTCGAGATCTATCGGCTCCAAGTCCAGGCCCAGCAGCCGGTTCACAAATTCCATGCACGCACGCATCCGCCCACTGACAGCTCCGGCGGCGTACGTATATTCGTCGCCGCGCAGATTGGTATTGCGCATCG
>JAZKEV010000187.1:6422-14139 GCA_040386765.1 Verrucomicrobiota bacterium
TTCGATTGCAATTTCTTTTTTTTGATTCACAACTTTTTCTTCGCCCCTGCCCTCTCAGCACCCACGTTTGCGTGATGCCCCTTTCCCGCCGCGCTCTCCTCGCCCTCGCGTGCCTCGCCGTCGCGCCGCTTTTTGCCGCGAACAAGGATCACCACGTCGTCCTCGTCAGCATCGACGGTTTCCCGGCCTACCTTTGGAACGATCCGAGCGCGCCGATCCCCGTCCTCCGCAAACTCGCCGCCGAGGGCGCGCGGGCCGAGGCGATGACGGTCTCCAATCCCTCGATCACCTGGCCCTGCCACACCACCATGGTCACGGGCGTGGCGCCGCAGAAGCACGGCGTGCTCATCAACGGCCTCATCAAGCGCCAAGGGCCGGGTAAGCCGCCGAAAGTCGAGCAGTGGGTCGACAAGACCGAGATGGTCTTCGTGCCGACTCTCTACGATGTCGCGCACAAGGCCGGGCTCACCGTCGCCGAGTCCGACTGGGTCGCGATCACGCGCGCCAAGACGGTGAACTGGAGCTTTGCCGAGCTGCCGACGGTCGATGGCCCGGTCGAAAAGGCCATGATCGCCGCCGGCCTCGCGACCACGCAGGACATCGCCGAGATGGGGCCGGGCAACACCCGGCGCAAGATCGCCTTCCGCGACGAGATGTGGACGCGCGCGGCGTGCTTCATGTTCAAGAACTACCGGCCCAATCTCCTCCTCCACCACACGCTCAACACCGATTCCTCGCATCACCGCTACGGCCCGGGCACCGACCCGAGCCTCAGCGCCCTCGCCCTCGCCGACCGCCTCCTCGGCGACGTCGTGCGCACGGTCGACGAGAGCGGTCTGCGCGCGAAGACGACCTTCCTGATCGTGACCGACCACGGCTTCAAAAAGGTGACGAACTATATCTACCCCAACGTCGTCCTCAAGGAGGCCGGCCTCATCAAGGCCGCCGGCCCCACCGTGAGCCAAGCCGATGCCTACACGATCGCTGGCGGCGGCATCGCGTTCGTCTTCGTCACCGATCCGGCGCGCAAGGCCGAGTTGCTGCCGCGCCTCAAGGAGCTGCTAACGAAGGCCGAGGCCGTCGAGCGCGTGATCGATGCCCGTGAGGCTCACACCCTAGGCATGCCCACGCCCGAGGAGAACGCCGGCATGGGCGACCTCATCCTGTATGCCAAGGCTGGATACGCCTTTTCCTCCGCCGTCACCGGCACCGCGGGCACCGGGCCCGCCCTCAACTACAGCGGCTCGCACGGCTACTTCAACGGCGACCCCGAGCTCGACGGCATCTTCGTCGCCAGCGGCGCCGGCATCAAGAAAGGCGTCACCCTACCGCGCGTGCGCAATCTCGACGTGGCCCCGACCATCGCCCGGCTGCTCGACCTCGATCTCGGACCCGTCGACGGCAAGGCGATGGAGGCGATTCTGCTCTCCGGGAAATAACCGCCGCGAGGCTGCCCTGCCCATTAAAAGCCAGGGCAGTCTGCAATCTTCGATGGCATTTCCACGCGGGCCTCAATAGGCTTGCCGACCGGCATTCCCGCCCTTTTTTCTCGCCTTTCCCGTCCCATGTCCAAGTCCGATAGCAAATTGGAATCACTCCTCGAGCGCTCGATCTTCGCGAGCCGCTGGCTGCAAGCGCCGCTGTACGCCGGCCTGATCATCGCGCAGTCGATCTACGTCTACCAGTTCTTCGTCGAATTGTGGCACTTGCTACACTCCGCCGTAACGGGCGAGTTCGACAAGACCATCGCCGCGGACCTTCCGACGTTCATCATGCTGAACGTCCTCGGGCTCATCGATGTGGTGATGATCGCGAATCTCCTCATCATGGTGATCATCGGCGGTTACGAGACGTTCGTCTCGCGCCTGCATCTCGACGATCACGCGGATCAGCCCGAGTGGCTGAGCCATGTGAATGCGGGCATGCTGAAGGTGAAACTCGCGACGGCGCTCATCAGCATCTCTTCCATTCACCTGCTGAAAACCTTTATTACGGTGAACAATGGCGGGCCCGTGAGCAACGACGGCGTGATGTGGCAGGTGGTCATTCACATTGTCTTCGTCTTCTCCGCCCTCGCGCTCGCCTGGACCGACAAGCTGATGATGGCGGGCGTGCACGCTCAGGCAAAAGAGACGACGCAAGAAAAGCACTGAGCCGCGGTCACGCGCGGTTACAGAGGCCCAAGCCCTGAGGTCGCGGATGAGGTCGCGGATGCGCACACAAAAAAAGCGCGCCCGCGAATGGCCCGAAGGGCCACTGGCAAGCGCGCTCTGTTCGTCGCTACGAACAGTCGTCGATCAATCACTAACAGCCTACAACTTCCGACGACCGCCGAGGAGCGAGAAGAGGAACAAAACGAGGAACACGACGAAGCACACTTTCGCAATCGTCGCAGCGGTGCCGGCGATGACGCCAAAACCGAGGACGCCAGCGAGGATGGCAACGATGAGGAAGATTAGAGCGTAGCTAAGCATGAGTGTATTGGGTTGTAGGTTGTTGTCTGAATGGGCCGCCCTCCGCCTCCCGTATCGAGATTCTGAGGACAGCCGCTTGTGTCGAAGCCCATAGACCGTCCGGGTTGCGGTCGGAGCGGCGTGCAGTTCCACTTTTCTGCGGCAGGTACCCGGAGTCGCCGCAGTGCAGCGAGATACGAAATCGGGGCAAAATTTGCCTCGTCCACGCATGAACGTTTAACGGGCAAATTTCGCGCAAATTGCGCGAAATCCGGAGTGGAATCCGGGAGCAGGCCAGCGCGGCTCGAGGAACTTACATCACGTCCTCGGACGCCGAGCAGAGGTGGGAGCACTACAGCGCCCTAAAGGTAAGGCGCGGCGTCCTCGCCGAGCCGTCGCACTTGGCGTGTGCGTGGGGTCTCGCGATTTTCGCACGGGGGCCGCGCGACGGCTCACCGGGACGGTTCGCCCTACCTCAAGGCACACTACCGCACCGAAACCCGCGCGCGAATCTCGCCAAACCGCGCTTACAGATTCGCCAGCTTCAGCAACCGCTCGCCGGCCGCGTGCAGCGTCGCGTGGCGCTTTGCGAAATTCAGTCGCACGTAGCGATTTTCGCCGGGGGCGAAGAAGCTCGAGCCCGGCACCGGCGCCACGCCGATCTCGCGCGTCATCCAGTGGGCAAACTCCACATCGCTCGCGTAGCCGAAGCGCGAGATGTCCAGCATCACAAAGTACGCGCCCTCGGGTCGCGTGTAGTTGAGGCCGGTGCGGTCGAGATAGCTCAGGAGCACGTCGCGCGACGTGGCATACTCGGCGGCGAGGCCGTCGTAATAGCTCGCAGGGAAGTTGAGGGCCGTCACCACCGCGTGTTGCAGCGGCGCGGCGGCGCCGACCGTGAGGAAATCGTGGACCTTGCGCGCCTGCGCGATCGTCTCTGGTGCAGCGTGCACGTAGCCCAGCCGCCAGCCGGTGATCGAAAAGGTCTTCGAAAGCGAGGAGCACATGAGCGTGCGCTTGGCCATGCCCGGCAGCGTCGCGAAGTACGTGTGCTTGTGCGGGGCGTACACGATATGCTCGTACACCTCGTCGGTGAGGATCCAGACATCGAACTCCTCGGCGAGCGCGGCAATCTGCAGCAACTCCTCGCGCGTGAAGACGCGCCCGCAGGGGTTGGAGGGATTGCAGAGCACAAAGGCCTTCAAGCCGCTGGCGAAGGCCTTGCGCAACTCGGCGGGGTCGAAGCGATAGGTGGGCGGGTGCAGCGGCACCAGCACGGGCTGGGCTCCCGTGAGAATCGCATCGGCCGAGTAGTTCTCGTAGAAGGGGGAAAACAAACCCACCCGATCGCCGGGATCGCAGACCGTCATCATCGCCACCATCATCGCCTCGGTCGCGCCGCAGGTGACGACGAGTTCGCGCTCGCTGTCCACCGGCACGCCCATGGTGCGGGCGAGCTTGGCGCCGAGGGCGGTGCGCAGCTCGGGGGAGCCCCACGTCACCGCGTACTGGTGCCGGTGCTGGTCCATCGCGTCTTTCGCGGCCTGCACGAGCTCGGCCGGCGGGTCCCAATCGGGAAAACCCTGGGCGAGGTTGATCGCGCCATGCCGCGCGGCCACGCGCGACATCTCGCGGATCAACGATTCGGTGAAGACGGAGGTGCGCTGCGACGTACGAGGCATGAAATCGCTGCGCGCCGGCTCACGGAATCTTCAAGACCGTGCCTACCCGCACGCTGCTCGAGTTCGAGATGCCGTTGGCGCGCTGCAGGTCTTCCAGCTTCACGTTATACTGGCGAGAGATGGCGTAGAGGGTCTCCTTGGGCTTCACCGTGTGCGTACGACCGCTCGGTGTGGCCGCAGTCCGCTGGTTAGTCGACGCGGGTGGAACTGTGGGCTGCCGCACCGTCTGCGAGGTCGTTGTCGCTTTCTGAGCCGGCTGTAGCGGCACCTGCCGGCTGGTCGAAGGGGTCATGCCCGCCTGCCGGGTCGTCTGCGGCGCGGGCGTCGCATCGCCGATCTGCACCGGGGGAGGCGCCGGTGGGGGATTGGCCAGGGCGCTGTCGGGGAGGACGATCGGAGGCGGGCGGCGATTCGCGATATTGCTGCCGCGCAGGGTCTGGTTCTCCGCCCGCAACTCGTCGTTTTCGCGGCGCAGTCTTACGAGATCCTCCGCCGACGCATTCCGGTTCGATTGATTTTCCGCCGAGAACCCAGCGGGGAAGCGGGCGGCGATCCCCCGGAGCGAGGCTTCCAGCATGCCCTTCACCCGCGGGGCCTCCTTCGAGTTGGCGTTCAGCTCCAGGTAGCGCTTGAAATGGTAGTAGGCGAGAACGGGGTCCTTGATGTGGTTGAGGTAGATCGTGCCGGCATCGAGATGCGATTCGGCGGCCCCCTGCTCCCCTCGCTTGTCGATGAGCCTGAGATAGGAGGTCAGAGCCTCGCCGTAACGCTCCTGATTTTTGAGCGTAACCGCATTGGCATAGAGGGGCTCTTCCGACTCGGGGATGGCGGCAGCCCGGCGGTCGTTGCACGCCACGCCGAAGAGCGATGCAAGCATCGCAGCAACGGCTAAAAAGGAATGGCGCGTCATGTCGCAGGGAAAGGGATTGAACGAACTGTCGTTCGCCCTAAATTTCGCGCCTCCTTCCAGCGACTCAAACTCTAAATGGCGCTCCAACCGAAATCCGTCCTCGCCCATGCGCGCGACTGCATCGAGATCGAGCGCGCGGCGTTGGCGGAGACGGCGAGGAGTTTGGGAGCCGAATTCGTCGCAACCGCGCGGGCGGTGGACGAGGCACGGAGCGCGGGGCGCAAGCTGGTCTTCACCGGCGTCGGCAAGAATGCGCCGATCGCGCAGAAGATCGCCGCCACCTTCAACAGCACCGGCGTCTCGTCGTGTTTCCTCGATGCCACGCAGGCCTTGCACGGCGATTTGGGCCTCGTCGAGGAGGGCGATCTCGCGTTTCTGCTCAGCAACAGCGGCCAGTCGGAGGAGATCGTGCGCCTCGTGCCGGTCTTGAAGCGCTTCGGCGTGAAGATCGTGGCCTTTACCAGTTCGCCCGATTCCGACCTCGCGCGCAATGCCGACCACGCCCTGCTCTACCGCGTGCCGCGGGAGGCCTGCCCGCTCGAGCTCGCGCCAACCGCGAGCACCACGGCCGCGCTCGCGCTGGGCGATGCGCTTGCGATGGTGCTCATGCAGGCGCGCGGGCTCACGCGCGATGACTTCGCGAAGTACCACCCCGCCGGAAATCTCGGCCGCGTGCTCCTGCTCCGCGTGCGCGACATCATGCGCTCGGGCGACCGGCTGCCGGTCGCACTCGACAGCGTCACGACGCAGGAGGCCGTGCTCCGCATGACCAAGGCCAAGAGCGGCAGCATCGCGCTCGTCGCGAAGCAAAATGGCCGGCTCACGGGCATCCTTACCGATGGCGATTTCCGCCGCAGTGCGCTTACCGGCCCCGATTTTCTGCAAAAACCCGTCTCGACGTTCATGACGCGCGAGCCGAAGGTCATCGCCGAGGAGGCACTCGGCGTCGATGCGCTCCGCCTTTTCGAAGCCCACAAGATCGACGATCTCATCGTCGTCGACCGCCGCGGCCGGCCTGTGGGCCTGATCGACGGCCAGGATCTCCCAAAACTTAAAATCGTGTGAAGCCCCCTATTCGTATCGCCATCGTCGGCATGGGCGGCTTTGCCGGCTCGCACCACCAGGCCATCAACCGGCTCGAGGAGAAGGGTCATGCCCGGCTGATCTGCACCTGCGATCCCAATGCCAATTTCTTCGTCGGCGAGCAGCAGGCGTGGAAGCTGGCGCAACGCGGTGTTCAGGTCTTCACCGACTACCGCGCGATGCTCGAGGCGTGTCACCCGAATCTGGATATGGTCGTGGTGCCGACGCCGATCCAGCTGCATGCCGAGATGCACGCGGCGGCAACCGCTTACGGTCTCCCCGTCTATCTCGAAAAGCCCCCGACCCTCGACTACGCGGAGCTCGACCGGATGATCGCCGCCGATGCGCGAGCGCGGAAGGCGTCGCTGGTCGGTTTCAATTTCATCATCGAGAAGCTCCGGCTCTCGATCAAGGAGCGGCTGCTGGCCGGCGAGTTTGGCGCGATCCGCGGCGCCACGTTGAGCGCCCTCTGGCCGCGACCCGCGAGCTACTTCGCACGCAACGACTGGGCGGGCCGGCTGCTCGCGCCGGATGGCCGCGTGGTGCTCGACTCCTGCTTCGGGAATGCGATGGCCCACTTTGTCCACAACCTGCTGTTCTGGACAGGCGGCCCCGAGCTGCTGAGTTGGGCGAAGATCGCCGCTGTGCGCGCGGAGCTCTATCGCGCCCATGCGATCGAGGGCGCGGATACGTTCTTCGTCGAGACCGACACCGCGAGCGGCATCACGATGCGCTTCGCGCTGTCGCACGCCTGCTCCGGCGCGAGCATCCACTACGAGACGGTGCTCTGCGACAAGGCGGTCATCCGCTACGCGGTCGGCGGGCACCTGGAGATCCGCTGGACCGATGGCCGCGTGGAGAAGGAGCAGCTCGAGCCCTTCGACCCGCTGCAGGAAAACCATCTCGATTACTTCCGCTACCTGCGCGGCGAGACCTCGCGGCCCGCCACGACCTTAGCCGACTCGAAGCCCTTTGTGGCGCTGAACGATCTCGCGCACATCTCCAGCGGCAAGATCTCACCGATCCCCGCCGCACTCGTCACCGGCGCGCGCGACGAGAAGGAGCAGAAGGATTATCTGCACGTGAACGGCATGGCCGCCGCGCAGGAGAACTTCCTCGCCCGCGGCGTCTGGCCGAGCGCCAGCGGCTGGGGCCGCGAGCCCGGCGAAGTCGTCACGCCCGCCGATCTGCCGCGCTTCCACGATGTGGTCCGCGCGATGGCGGGAAAATAAATTTCAGTTAGGACAACGCTCTCTCTTCCGCTCATGCCCACGCCTGCCTTTGTCTACCAAGACCCGATGCCACTCGGCGCCGATGCGACCGAGTACCGACTCCTCTCCCAAGAGGGTGTCAGCACCGCGACCTTCGAGGGCCGCGAGATTCTCAAAGTAGCGCCGGAGACGCTCGCGTTTCTCGCCCAGCAGGCTTTTCACGATACATCGTTCATGCTGCGCCCGGCGCACTTGCAGCAGGTCGCCGCGATCCTCGACGATCCCGAGGCTTCGGAAAACGATCGCTACGTCGCGCTCACGCTGCTGAAGAATGCCGAGATCGCCGCGCAGGGCATCCTGCCCATGTGCCAGGACACC
>JAZKEV010000187.1:14149-27906 GCA_040386765.1 Verrucomicrobiota bacterium
CCGACGCCACCGATACGGGCACGGCCGCGGTCTTTGCCAAGAAAGGTCAGCAGGTGTGGACCGGCGCCAACGACGCCGAGTGGATTTCCAAGGGCATCTACGAGTGTTACACGAAGGAGAACCTGCGCTACTCGCAGACCGCGGCGCTCGACATGTGGAAAGAGGTCAACACCGGCACCAACCTCCCCGCGCAGATCGATGTGATGGCGACCGAGGGTGCGAAGTTCGAATTCCTCTTCGTGGCCAAGGGCGGCGGCTCGGCCAACAAGATGTATCTCTTCCAGGAGACGAAGGCGCTCCTCAATCAGAAGAGCTTCGAGAAATTCGTCGCCGACAAGCTCCCGCTCCTCGGCACCTCCGCGTGCCCGCCGTACCACCTTGTCTTCGTCGTCGGCGGCACGAGCGGCGAGGCCTGCATGAAGACGCTGAAGCTCGCCTCCGCGAAGTACCTCGATGCGCTGCCCACCACGGGCAACGAGCATGGCCGCGCCTTCCGCGATCTCGCGATGGAGGAGAAGGTGCTGCAGATCGCCCGCTCGACGGGCATCGGCGCGCAGTTCGGCGGGAAATATTTCGCGCTCGATGTCCGTGTCGTGCGTCTCCCGCGCCACGGCGCGAGCTGCCCCGTCGCCATGGGCGTCTCGTGCAGCGCCGACCGCAATATCAAGGGCAAGATCACCAAGGACGGCGTCTTCCTCGAGAAGATGGAGCCGAACCCCGGCCGCTTTATCCCGGCCGCGTTGCGCACGCTAAAGGACGAGACGATCGTCCGCATCGACCTCAACCGCCCGATGGCCGATATCCTCGGCGAGTTGTCGAAGTATCCCGTCACGACGCGCGTCTCCCTCACCGGCCCGTTGATCGTCGCGCGAGACATCGCCCACGCGAAGCTCAAGGAGCGCATCGATGCCGGCCAGGGGCTGCCGCAGTATTTGAAGGATCACCCGGTGTACTACGCCGGCCCGGCGAAGACGCCGACGGGCTACGCCTCGGGCTCCTTTGGCCCGACGACCGCCGGCCGCATGGATAGCTACGTCGACCAATTCCAGACCGAAGGCGGCTCGATGGTGATGCTCGCCAAGGGCAATCGCGGCGTGCAGGTGACGAATGCCTGCAAGAAGCACGGCGGCTTTTACCTCGGCAGCATCGGCGGTCCCGCCGCGATCCTCGCCAAGGAAAACATCAAGAAGGTGGAGCTCCTCGAGTACCCCGAGCTCGGTATGGAAGCGGTGTGGAAGATCGAAGTGGAAGATTTCCCCGCCTTCATCCTCGTGGATAACAAGGGGAACGATTTCTTCGTGAATGGGTGCGGCGCGTGTTTGCCGACCGCGACGACGGCGAAGAGTTGAGCGCAGGCGCAGGCCTAGAGCGATTTAAACTGAAGTGTAGCCACAGATAGCACGGATGGCACAGATGGAGAAATCCGTGATATCTGTGCAATCAGTGGCTATGGTTTCAAGGAAACGCTCTAGTTTGAAAGATGGAGGCGCGGTACCCTCACCGCGCGGGCTACTCTGTACGTATCCTGAAACCAGCCGAAGGTAGGGCGGCTAATCCTTAAGCCGCCGCGCTCTCGGCGTGCGAATCTCCTGAGCGGCGCGTTAGGGATAACGCGCCCCACCCCCGCTTGGCGGCGGGACGATAAAAAAACGAGCTGGCTTTGGGGGCCAGCTCGCGAATGGGTGATTGTTGGAAGCGGCGACTTGGGGACCCGCCACCCTCCTCTTTACGGGATCTCGTAGACTTCCACGAGCGCGACGCCGGTCGAGGTGCCGGTGCCGGTGACCTGCGCGGTGTACGAGCCGGGCGGGAGGCTGATGAGGATCGCCGCATCGCGGCTGCCGCCGGCGAGCGTGAAGGCGCGCACAGCCGAGGCCGCGTTGGAGATCAGCATCGGGTCGTTGCCCATTTCCCAATTGTCGTTCTGCCGGACCACCGTGCCATCGGTGCGCATGAGGGTAAGGACCGGGTCGGCGAGCACGCCGGGGACGTTGAAGGGAGGAGCGCTGAGCGTGGGGCCCACGCCGCGGATAAGGATCCGCTTCGCGGTGTTGCCACTCACGACGAAGCCCGCGATCAGCTGTGCCTGGCCGGTGCCGACGACGCCGCGGCTCGCGACATTCATCACCTTCTGCGGCGAGAACGGCGAGAGGTTGTCGACATCGTAGAGTTCGACGAGCGCGACACCCGTGCCGCCGCCGACGCCGCTGACCTGCGCCGTGTAGGAGCCGGGCTGAAGCGTGAGGAGGAGCACCGCATCGAGGCTCGAGCTGGGAAGCGGGAAGGCACCCACGCGATTGAAGGCATCGGTGAGATTCGCACCGCCGCCCCAATTACCATTGGAGGCCGCCAGCGTGCTGCCGCTGAAGATCTGCAGCTGCGGATCGGCGAGCGCGCCCGCGATGCCGAAGGGCGCGAGCGAGGGGCCGATGGCCCGCACCAGCACCTGCTTCGGAGTCGTGCCGCCGACCACGAAGCCGGCGATGAGGATATTGGCTTCGGTGCCGACCTGGCCGCGGGTCGAGAGATTCCGGAGGAAGCCATCGCTGAAGGAGACGCCGGAGGCGAGCGCCGCGGTGAAGTCGGCGCTGGTGCTGCCCGTGAGGCTGCCGGAGACAAACCCGGTGGCCGGATCGACCGTGCCCACGAGGCGGTTGTTCAACGCCGTGGTGACGACAAAGGCGCCGGTGCGAGTGATCGCGCCGGTGCCCGCATCGCGGAGCGTGCCATCGGCGAAGTAGACCGTGATCGTGCCATCGCTGCCCACGATCGCCGAGAGCGAGCTGCCGAAGCGATCGGTGAGATTGCCGGTGTAATAGCCGGGAGGAACGCCACCCGCCGTCGCAAACGAGATCGGCCCGATGAACGTGAGCCGGCCATTGTCGAGCGTGCCGGAGGTGCCGGTGTCATTGGCGACGCCGGAGATGGCCGAGCGGCCATTGGCATCGAGGCGGGAGAAGTTGCCCACCACATCGACCGGGAGGCTCGGGAAGTAGTAGATGCGCGGCGCCTCGGTGGAACCCGGCAAGGGCTGGGAGAAACCAATGAAGACCGCACTGCGGCCTCCCATATTGACGACCGAGAAGCGGCCGGTTTCGCCGAGGCCGGCATACGTGCCGGTGTAGATCGTATCACCCCCGCCGGCAGCGACGACGAGCACGGTGACGACCGCGGAGGTCGTGGAACTGCCCGAGTTATCGATGGCCACCGCAGTCAGGCGGAAGAGGCCTTCGGTCAACGGCGTCCAGCTGGTGCTGTAGGGCGGCGAGGTATCGGCCGCGCCGACCGCCGTGCCATTGGAGAAGAACTGGACGGAGGTGACCGTGCCATCCGCATCGGAGGCATTGGCCGTGATGCTGGTGGCGGTGTTCACGCGGACGGTGGTGCCATTGCCCGGCGCGGTGATCGCAACCACCGGCACGGTATTGGCCGCAACAGTGATGGAGACCGGGGCAGAGGGGGTGACGTTGCCGGAATTGTCCGTCGCCTCCGCGATCAGCGTGTAGCCGCCGGGCGCGCTCGGCGTCCACGTGGCGCTGAAGGGCGCCGCGGTGGCGGAGCCGACCACGATGCCGTTGGCCAGGTAGCGGACGGAGGTCACGGTGCCATCCGCATCCGCGGCCTGCGCGGTCAACGCGACGATACCGCCGGTGCCGGTGACGAGGCCACTGGCCGGGCTCGAGATCGCGACCGTGGGCGGATTATTGCCGCTGAGCGTCACCACGATCGTGCTGGAGAGCGTCTGATTGCCGGCGTTGTCGGTGGCCATCGCGGTGAGGCGGTAAACGCCGGCAGCGCCCGGATTCCACGCGGCGGTGTAAGGCGTCGTCTCATCGGTGCTGAGCGCGGATCCGTTGACGAAGAACTGGACGTCGTCGATCGTGCCATCCGGATCGGAGGCGGCGCTGGCGATAGTAAGAGGGGTGCCAACGACGAACGACATGCCCGAAGTCGGGCTGGTGATATTGATCACCGGAGCCGTGTTGGAGGTGACGATGATGCGGGCCGGGGCCGAGACGGTCGTCTGCGTGCCCGAGCGGACCACCGCATGGATCACGTAATTACCGGCGCGCACGAGACCGAGGAGGGTCTGGTACGGCGCAGCGGTGACGGTGCTGAACTGCGAGCCGTTGACGTAGAAATCGATCTTCGGCGGCGTGACCGTGCCGAAGTTATGCGTGGCGCTGAAGATGATCGACGCACCCGTGACGTAGCTGGAGCCGTCGAGCGGGCTGACGAGCACCACGGCCGCATTGGCGGCCCCCACCGAGGCCCGCGTATCGATCAGGATCGGATTCGTCTGGACCGCGTTGCCGGAGGAATCGGTGACCAGCGCGGTGAGGACGACGTCGTCGAGCGTGTTGAGCTGCCACACCGTGAAATACGGCGCGGCGGTGACGGTCGCGATGCTGGTGCCGTTGGCGAAGAACTGCACGCTGGCGATCGAGCCATCCTGGTCCACCGCCGCAGCCGAGATCAGCAGGCGCGAGCCATACGAAACTGGAATGGGCGCGTTGGTCGGAGCGGGAGCAGGCGTCGTCCCCGTGGGCGTATCGAGGGAGGGATCGTTGAAATTCAGCCCCACGACCGGCAGCACGCCGACCTGCGCCGTCGCATTGAGGATGGAACCGGCGGACTGCACGCGATTACCCGCATCGTCGGTCGCGACGGCGGTGATCGTGTACGAGCCGGCCACGATAGGCGTCCACACCGTGAAATACGGCGCGGCGGCGGCCGAACCGATCAGCTGGTTATTGGCGTAGAACTCGACGGTCTGGATGACGCCGTCGAAATCGAGCGCGGCGGCGCTGACGAAGACGCTGCTGTTCACCGCGACATTGGTGCCGGTGGGCGTCGAGGTGAGGAACACCGCGGGCAGGCTCGTGCTGCCGGCCACGACGGTGGCGGCCACGGGATTCGAGGTGGCCTGCTGGCCGAAGCTATCGGTGGCGATGGCCGTCAGCGTAAAGCTGCCGACCGCGGTCGGCGTCCACGAGAGCGCATACGGGAAGGTCGTGTCATTACCGATCAGCACGCCGTTGGCGTAAAAATCGACCGACGCAATCGTGGCGCCGGAAGCGTTGGCGAGGATGGTCTGCGGCGTATTGACCGTGATGAGCGAGCCAGACAAGGGGCTCGCGATCGAAATCGCGGGAGCCGCCGGCATGTTGCCGGTCGCCGTGACGGTGATCGTGGCGCTGGTGCCTTCATTGCCCGCGGAATCGCGGGCGACCGCCTTGAGCACATAGGTGCCGGGGCCGTCCGGCGTCCACGCCTGCACGTAGGGGAACGTGGTATCGGTGCCGAGGAGGACATCGTTGGCGAAGAAGGTAATGCTGACAATGTTACCGCTGCCGCCGGTGGCGTTGGCCGTGATATTCTGGGGGGTGCCGGGGCGTATGGTCTGGGCGCTGCTCGGGGTAATGATCGAGACGGTGGGCGCGGAGCCCGCGACAACCGTGATATTGGCGGCCGCCGAGGTGGCCTGCGTGCCATTCTGATCGGTGGCGGTGGCCGTGAGGGCAAACGTGCCCGGCGTGGCCGGCCTCCAGTTGACGCGATAGGGGAAGGTGGTGGCGGTGCCGATCGCGGCGCCATTGGCGAAAAACTCCACGCTCACGACCGTGCCGCTGGGTGCGGTGGCGGTGGCCGTGACCACCTGCGGGCTGTTGACGAGGACGGTCGACCCGGCCGCAGGCGAAGCGATGGACACGCTGGGCGGAGTGACCCCGCCGCCACCGCCGGCGGTCGAGACCGTGATGACGACCGGAGCCGAGGTCGTCTGCGTGCGGAAGTCATCCGTGGCGACGACCGTGAGGGTATAGGTGCCGGCGGCGGCAGGCGTCCAGTCTGCCGAGTAAGGCGCCACCGTATCGGTGGACAGCGCGGCGCCATTGACGAAGAACTGCACGGATTCGATCACGGCGCCGGGATTCGAAGCGGAGGCGACGGCGGTGATGGTTCGCTGGACGCCGGCAATAACCGTCGCGCTCGGCGTGGGTGAGGTGATGCCGACGGAAGGTGCGGCATTGATCGTGACCGTGATATTGGGCGAGACGCCGATATTGCCGAAGCTATCGGTCACCAACGCGCTCAAGGTGTACGTGCCGACGGCGGTCGGCGTCCACGTGGCGGTGTACGGAAACACCGACGTGGTCCCGATGCTGGTGCCATTGACGAAGAACTGCACCGACGACACCACGCCCGTGGTGGTGGTGGCGCTGGCGGTGACGGGGATCGCAGTATTGACCAGCGCAGTGCTGCCGGCACCGGGGCTTGTGATCGAGACGCTCGGCGGCGTGGCCGGATTGGGCAGCGAATTCGTGCGGCGGTCGAAGAGCACGACGTCGCGCGCGCCGTTGCTATCGGGCGAGATGAGGTTGGTGGCGCCATGGATCAGGCCGGGCGCGGACTCGGTATCGAAGGGGAAGGCCACCCAACGACCATCGGCGCTGATCACGGGGAAGATGTCCGTGGCGGCGGTGCTCTGCACATTCAAGATGGCATACGCCTGATAGCCGAAGCGATTGACGCTGACATTCGTCGTCTGGATATCGCCGGCGGTATCGTAGACCCCGTTATTGCTGAGATCGCGATCCATCACGTACACGTTGAGCGAGGCGTTGCCGCTGCCCGCCCCGCTGTAGCGGCCGACGGTATCGCCGGGCGCCAGGTTATTGGCCAGCGAAGCAAACGTGACGAAGCGGCCGGTAGCGCTGATGCTCGGATTGATGCTCCCGATCTGCGTGCCGAAGATGCCGGTATTGGTGGGATCGGTGGCCTGAGCGCCGGAGCTGGAAACGCTCACGCGCGTGGCCGTCCCCGGAGCGGTGCGATCGACGACGAAGACATCGCTCACGCCGTTGGAATCGACCGCGATGAGGTTGGTGGCGCTGGAACCGAAGGCGATGTAGCGACCGTCGGCAGCGATGCCGGCGGCGACGCCCGAGTTGCGATTGATCGAGGGATTGCGGCTGTCGGCGTCGGCTTCCGCGCCGGCGGTGCCGACGCTGAGGATCGTCGTCGTCGAGCTGCCGACATCGCGTACGTAGATGTGCTGGCGGCCGGCGGTGGTCGCAGCGGCGGCCAGGTTCGTGGCGCGGGAGGCGTACGTGACATAGCTACCATCGGCGCTGATCTGGGCCTGCGTGGCGTTGGCATTGCCGGCGTTGACGCCATTCACGTCGACAAGGATGGTCGACGTATTTCCGGGCGTGTCGAAGGTGCCGCTGTTGCTGACGTCACGGTTGCGCAGGTAAATGTGCGTCACTCCGGTCGAGGTGCCGCCGGCGGCGAGATTGGTAGCCGACGATTCGAAGACGAGGTAGCGGCCCGTATGGCTCACGCTGGGCCGGAAATTGGAGCCGTTGGCCTGGGCACCGGTGCCGCTCACGCTCTGCAGCGAGATGGCGCCCGTGAGCGTATCGACGATGAAGATATCGGCGAAGCCGTTAACGTCGCCTACGATCAAGTTAGTCGCATCGGAGGAGAAGGCGACGTACCGCCCGTTGCCCGCGAGCGAAGGATTGTTAGAGCCGGCATTGGCCTGGGCGCCCTGCTGGGAGAGATTCAGCCGGCGAACGAGGCTGTTCTGGCTGTCGAAGATAAAGATATCGCGCGCACCGTTGGTATCGCCCGCCACGAGATTGGAGGCCTCCGAAGCGAAGGCCGTATAGCGCCCGTCGGCGGTGATCGAAGGATTATCGCTGTAGCCATTACCGCTGGTATTGCCGCTGGCCGTACCGGTGGTGCTAGCGAGGTAGGCGGTGGGGAAGGTGGTCGGCTGAAGCGCGATGCGGGTGGCCGCGACATCGAGCCAGATGTTGTTGCCGTTTTCGGTGAGATCGTTCTCCACCGTCTCGGTGACGGCGTTCAGCGAGTCGATCTTTGCCAGCACGTAATACGAACCGGAAAAATTGCCGGGCAGCAGCTGGGTCCAAGTGATCGGCCAGTCGACGTCGTCGGCGTCACGTTTTACCGCGATATCGTGAAACGTGAGCAGGAAGTCATCGGCATCGCCGTAGACGGGGTTATTCGAGAGGACGACCTGAATCCGGAAAAACGTGCCGCCGGAGACGCTGGGAACGTAGGGGACGTTTGGCTCACCGTTACTCGATCTGCGGTTGCGGTAGGTGAGCGTCATCTGAATGGTGTTTCCGCCCACGTAATTAGTGCCCGAGGGATAGGTGATGGAGCTGACCTTCAGGTCCGGCGTGCCCGTGACCGTCAGCACCGTGCTCGAAGAGGCGTAGGCCGCGCCCGGCCACGTGCCGCCACCCGTGAAGGCGATGCGCGTAGCTTGGATGCGGTAGGCACCCGCCTCGGTCGTCTGCATCGGGCTCGTGGCGGTGAGATTCACGGTGCCCACGCCGCCCGCACCGGCGATCGCCGTGGTGACGGTGCCCGTCAACGCACCCGCGCCCGTGTAGCCAAATTGATAGCCCGTGGTGATATTGGTAAACACCACATCGAACGTAGCCTGACTGCCTGCGGGCCATGTATCGGCGGCGGTGGCAGTGCCATCGGCATTGGACGCGCCAGAATTGGTCACAGTGACCGCGATCGTAATCGCCTCACCGGGTTTGACCGAGGGGGGAGTGACCGCTGCGCCGGTAGTGCTGAGGACGGGCGCAGCCTGCAGAACGGCAGCGACCGTGCATGCGAGGGCTGAACCCAGTAAAAATCTGAGCCATTTCATGATAAAACCTTTTGTTGAAGAGGGAGGTACGCCGCGCGGGGCTTACTTCTTTTTCTTGGGCTCCGGGGGGGGCGGCGGGGTGACAAACGGGCTGCTGCCGTCGCGATAACCGGGCAATTCGTCGCGGGTCATCTCGAGCTTGCGGACCTGACGCGAGTCGAAGAGCTGCTCCAGCGGCGCGCCTTCGGCGCTCACGGTCTTGGCCGTGATGAAGATGATGAGATTGCTCGTCTGATGGTTCTTCGCCTTGTGGCTGAAGAGGCGGCCGAGCACCGGGATGGAGCCAAGCACGGGAACCTTGGCATTGGTATCGCGGGCTTCCGAGCGCATCAGGCCGCCGATGCCCATGGTGTAGCCATCCTTGATCTGGACCATCGTGGAGGCCTTGCGCGATTCGACGATCGGGATGGAGGCGCCCTGGAAATTGGCGTCGCGCGTGGACTGGCTGACCTCGGGCTCGACGGTGAGCTTGATCATGCCGCGGCCATTCACCTGCGGGGTGACCTTCAGGATGATGCCGATGGGGCGGTAGTTGAAGCCGCTGACCTCGTACGTGCCGCGCTCCGCGTTGTACGTGTAGGAGGGGATCGGGCGCTCTTCACCCACGTTGATCACGGCCTGGGTGTTGTTGAGGGTGACGATGGTGGGATTGGAAACGACCTTGGTGTTCTGCAGCGTCTGGAGCGCGCTGAGGACGATGCTGAAGTCGCTGGCGGAGAAGACGGAGGTGAGCGCGCGGCTCGTGGCGCCTTCATTCGAGAGCGAGAGCAGCTGCGTGAGCGCATTGTCACCCGAAATGGTGCTCGAGTTATTGGTGCCCCCGGCGGAGGTCACCGTGGTATTGCCGCCGATGCCACCGGTGGTGCTGGTGCTGGATTGGATGCTGGGCACGCCGTTGGCCGAGGTGACGGTGTTGGAGCTGTTCGAACCGGAGTTCTGCGTGTTGTTGATCGTGGTGCGCACCTCATCGGTCGTCGCACGCCGGGTCTGCAGGCCGGTGGTATCGGTGAAATCCGAGCCCTCGCCGCGGTTCTGGCTGCGCTCGCGGGTGTAGGCGTTGTTGATGTTGCTCGCGCCGATCGTGAAGTTGGAGAGCGAGGCCCAGTTGACGCCGATATCCTTCACGTCGCTGCCGGTGACTTCGACGAACTTGGACTCGATCACCACCTGGTCGGTGGCGCGATCGAGCTGCTCGATGATCGTGCGGATGCGATTCATGCGCGAGGGGCGCTCGGTGATGACGAGGCTGTTGCTGCGCTGATCGACGACGATCCGGCCACCGGCGGCAGCCTCGACGAGCGAGGTGACCGTGGGGAGGATGTCGGAGGCGCGCGCATAATTGATGAGGAAGACATCGGTCGACGTCGGCTCCTGCTGAAGGCTCTCGTTGCTGACGATCTTGATGATGTTGCCCTCCTCGCGGAACGTGTAGTTCACGGGAGAGAGCACGCTCTCGAAGATCTGGCGCCACGTCACATCGCGGAGCTTGATGGTCGTCTTGCCCTGCAAGGCCTCGGGCATGATGATGTTGAGCTCGAAGAGATCGGCGACATTGCGCAGGATGTTGCGGATATCCTCATCGGGGAAATCGACGGTGAGCGTATCGCGGCCCGTCGCATCCTTGTTCTTGGTGGCGACGGAGGCGGCATTGGGCGCCGGCGCCTCGGCCGGCTTGTCGGCGAGTGAGGTGGCGGGAGCTTCCGGCGGAGCGGGAACAACCGTGATCACCGGGGGCGGCGGCGTAACGGGAGCCGCGGGTGCGGCTTCGGGCTGGGCCGCGGGGGCCGCGGGCTGGGCCAGCACGCGGGCTGCGGGCAAAATCGCCAGCAGCAGAGCTAGGGTAATCGGCGAGGGCGTGCGTGTGCTCATGTTACTTCACTGGTGTGATGGGCCGGGTGATTTCCTCGCCGCGGTAGCGCAGCGTGAAGGTGGTGCGATCGATGCTCACGAGCTCGAGCTCGTAGTCGTGCTCGTTGTACGAGACGATGAACTTGGTCCCCACCTCGAACCGGTTGCGGTCGATGACGAGGATCGGCTTGCCACCGCGCACAAAGGTGCCGGAGGGCGTGAGACGCATCGCGAGCGTCCCGAGGATATCGCGATCGCCCGGCGGCCGGGCGACGACGGGAGCGCCGGGTGTGCCCGGCTTGGTGCTCGGCGGGGGCGCCGGCGGCAGGCTATCGGGATCGGGCTGCTCGAAGTTGGGCGGGTTGAAGGGATTGGGCGTCTCGGCGGGGAGCGCCGGGGGAGCCTGGCGTTGCGCGAGCTTCTGGCCGTTGTTCACGGAGACTTCCCGGCGCTGGGGCGGAAGGATATCGGCTGCCGCGCGCGCGGCAAACGCCTGCGGTGCGAGGGCCGCGAGGCCGAGGGCGGCTGAAAGCGCGAGGGTGGAGCGGGAGTTCATGGCAGGCCGAGCGTCTCGATCGTGAGCGAGAGGGAGATGGGGGAATTGCGCGCGCTGGGGTTGGCGTTGAAGTTGGCGGCGAGCACGCGCGCATAGTGGGTGCCGCTCTCGATCTGCCGGAGGAAGTTAAGGACCTGGGGCAGCGTGCCCTGGACCGACACGGAAAACGCGACGGCCGTGAACGCCTTGGCTGGCTTGGCCACGTTGGCCGACTGGCTGAAGCCCGTGAGCTTCACGCCCGTGTCGCGCTCGAGCTTGTAGAAATACTGCGTGTTGGTGCCCTGCTGGCTGGCGCGCGTCAGCCGGGCATCGATGGCTTTGTTGGCGGCGGCGACGGCTTCGAGGTGCTCTTTGAGCTCGGAGGAATACTTGATATTGAGCGCGTATTTGTCGGCCTCGGCCAGCTTGCGCGCGATCTCCTCCTCGAGCTCGGGAATGTCGCCCGCGCGCCAGTAAAGCAGGCCGCCGATCACGAGGGTGATGAGCACGCACACCACCGGAAGGGGGTTCTTTTTGAGGAACGGTACGATATCGTCTTTAGTCATTACTTCCTCCCTCCCGGCGCGTTTTTGAGACGCAGGAAGAACTCCACCGTCATCCGGCCGGTGCCGGGATTGAACGTGGGAGTCGCCGTGAAATCGAAGGTGTCGAAGATCGCGAGCTGCTTGTCGGCCCGCAGCTTGTCGAGGTACTGCGTGGCGCGGCCGCTGGCCACGTCCGGCGCGCCACGGATCGAGAGGCGCATGGCCAGACCGGCGTCGCGGAACTCGAGCGAGTCGATCGCGATGTTCTCCGGCAGGGTCTCGCCGAGGCGCATCACGATCGGGGAGACGATCGTCTTCGACTGCACGAAGGTGTCGGCCTCGACGATCTTGGCCTCCTCGGCTTGGAATTTTTTAAAGAGCGCGACCGCCTGGTCGCTCACGCGCTTGTCCCGGTCGATCTGCAGCTGCACCTGTGCGAGCTGGGCGCGGAGCCCGCGCGTCCGCCACTCGTCGAACCCGAAATAGCCCGCGGCGAAGACGACGAGGGTGATTGCGGCAAAATTGACGAAGAAGGCCGTACGCACGACCTTGATGTCCGGCAATCGTTCGACGTTGCGGAAATTGGGGTGCCAGGCCGGCACCAGCGGGGCGGAAGACGCCTCACTTTTTTTCTTCAACAGGCGCAGCATGGACAGTGTTGTAGTGAACCATCAGGGACAGGAGGCCGAACCACCGGATGTCCTGCACCGATTTGGCGAGGGCATCGGGCACCGTGATCTGGCGGGATTGCAGCCATGGAACGGGGTCGAGTTGCAGCGGCACGATGCCGAGCGCGGTCGCGATCGCCTGCTCGAGCCAGCGGAGCTTGGGCGAGAGCTGGGTGCACACGACCTGCCCGACCGACGAGCCGGTCTGCACTTCATAGAAGCCGATCGAGGACTGCAGCTCCTTCAGGAGCCGCTTGACCAGCAGCGGACCCATGCCCGTGAAATCGAAGGTATTCGAATAAAACAGCTTTCGCGCCGACTCCTCGTCCTTCAACCCAAGTTCCTTCTGGACGATCGGCACCATCGCATCGAGGCCCTGCGGGATCGGACGGGAGGCCTCGACGCCGTTGGGGGTAACGATGAAAGAGTGCGTGGACTCCGCGCCGATCTCGAGCACGAGCGTCGGGACCTTCCCCTTGGACTGCGCCAGGGTATCCACAACCCCGCCGAGCGAGGCGATCGAGCCGAGCTCGATCCGCTCCGGGTAGATGCCGCCTTCGAGCAGAGAAGTCTGGATGGTGGCGATGTCCTCATTGGGCATGCCGCAGAAAAACACTTCTTTCTGGACCCCCTTCTGGATGTCGAAGTCCGAACCGTCGTTCGCATTGAGGACCGCGATCGTGTACTTGTCCTGTTCGATGCGAAATTGCTGCGTGCAGACTTCGGCGAAGTAGCCCGGCTCTTTCACGCGCTTCAAATCGATCGCGAAGCGTCGCATCAGGCGACGGGCCGGATAGACGCCGATCACGGCATGCAGATAACCGGTGGGGTTTTTCTTCAGCTGGATCTGATTAATGGCCGCCTCGAGCGCGACGGGATCGTTCACCGCGCACTCTTGCAAATCTTCTACCGTAAAAGGCGCCGTGGGACTCGATGTCCGCGCCAAGAGCACGGCGTGGTCATTGAGCTCCACGAAGAACCCTTTAGTTTTTTGGGAAAATAGCATGCGTTAAGCAGAAGCTGCAGAACAGGTAACCGAAGCCGGACGGGAGAGAGTTAAAGCCAGGAAAAATGCCCGCGATTTGTAAAATACGCCTCGGGGTCTAGAGGGCGGACGGTCCCAAAACGAGGGGGGGTATACAAGATTAAACATAGGGGGTTTCCCGATGTGGAGAGCCATTTACTCTTTCTTGAGCAACCCGGCATTTTGCCCGATGGAGCGGAGCTGAAATTTTCTGTTCACTTCCGGTTGTTATCGGCCTGTTTCGGGCAACAGAAGAGGGGGAAATGCGCAGCGGCGGATAACCCTTGCCGCAGGCCATTTGGGCAAAAAAAGAAAACCCGCCGCGAGATGCGGCGGGTTTGCGAAAAACCAGCGATGGGCGGAGCGGCGGTCCTAGGACCGCCTGCTCACTTCTGCCACGTGCGCTTCTTGTGGCGATTTGCCTTCAAGCGCTTCCGGC
>JAZKEV010000188.1:0-2559 GCA_040386765.1 Verrucomicrobiota bacterium
AAGAGCTTCACATCCTCGATATTTACCGCGCCGTCTCCGTTCTCGTCCTTCACATGGTCGAGGATCACGGCGAGCGCCTTCGGCTTCTTGCGCTTGCCATTACCCTCATTGTATTCCGGAAACAGGTAGCCTTGGCCGGCGATCGGCGAACCGTCGTAGCTGTTGCTGATGAGTCGTTTCAGCCCAAGCTTGTTAAAGTTCGAGGCGAAGTAACGGAAGAAGTTGCTCTCAAAAGGGTCGTCGCAATTGCAATAAACGACCTTGCCGCGAAACGTGTCGGCATCGAACTCAAGGTAAGCTTCGACCTCTTTTTGGATGTCCACATATTGCGTATAGAACTCATCCTGCTTCGCCACCTTCGCAGCGCCGAGCCCGCGATTTAGCGGCGCGCCGCCCGCTTTCGGCGAGGCATCCGTTGCCCCATTGGACTCTCGCGGTGATCGTTTTTTAATCATCGGTTGAGAGTTTTGGCGATGGAGTGCTCTCCGCTGGCGCGCTCGGCCGCCCACGCCCCAGCGAGCGTGTCAATCATCCGGTTCGCGAACTCCGGCGGGGTGAAGACCTCTCCGTGATCGGCGACGCGTTGCTTCGATTTGACCAAACTCATACGCGAGCACTGCCAGAGCCTTTTGCTGCCGAATGAAGAGCCGTAGGGCACATATGACGCCACTTCGCACTACCTATAGGTAGCTGTAAAGCCTTCACTACCCATAGGCGGTGTTTTGAAAACTCCGCACCAGCTATGGTGAATTTGTGGCCAACGAAACGACGGGGCGCTTAATGGCGCGCATAAAACAAATCCGAAAGGCCCGTAATCTGACCCAGGAGCAATTTGCTGAGCTTGCCGATTTAGATCCGAAATTTTATCAACACGCAGAGGCCGGCCGGAAACTGAATCCTGAAATGGAAACCCTGCTCAAGCTGGCGAAGGGCTGCGGTCTACCGCTCTGGAGATTGCTCAATTTCGAGGAGGAGCCCGCGATCTTGGCCGAAGATCCGGCGAAATACGGCTCCCAGAAGACTCCCGCCAAGAAGCCGCGGAAGTCAGCCAAGCGCACTCCGCACGCCAAAGGCGCGTGATCGCCTTCGATTGCTGGTCGTAGCGGCGAGCGTGAGCGAGCCGGGATCACCACTCGCTCACGCTCGCGGCCACGGGTTGCTCCCCACTCCGTCGGCTTCGTTGACTCCATTCTTCCCGCCCCCCAGTTTGCAGCCGTGGACAAGAAGCCGCACCAAAACGAAGCGTCCGATCCTAACACTCAGGAACTGATCGCTAAAATCCCGTCCGAACGAAAAGACCTGCTTTCCAAGTTAGCTCTCAACGAAACGCGTTCGCCTGCCCAATCCGCTCCGTGTTATACATCGCTCGACCGCGTTCAGACGAACAACTCCAAGCTAATCGAAGTTCATCAAGAGGTTCTCCGAAAGCTGGCTCAATGATGCGGCTGACGCTTCCTGATATCCATAAACCACTCGCTGGCGATCGCGGCTACCAGACGTAGCGGGGAGCGCCAGCGACCCGAACAAGGGATATCACTTCGAGGTTTGAAGCTAGGGGCTCTAGCCTCTCAGCTCGGGGCAAATGAAGTTGATCCGCCACCTCACCCCCACCGGCCCCGCCTACGCCGCCCTCCAACCAGACGGCACCGCCCTCGAAGTCACCGGCGACTTCCTCTCTGAAACGCACCGCATCACCGACCGCGCCGTCACCCTCGGCCAACGCCTCGCCCCTGTCGCCGGTTCGCCGCTCATCATCGGCATCGGCCTCAACTACGCGAAACACGCCGCCGAGGGCGGCAAGGCCCCGCCCGATCGTCCCGTGTGGTTTATGAAGCTGCCCGGCTCGATTCAAAACCCCGGTGATCCGATCCGCCTTCCCCGCAACCAGCCCACGGAGAAAGCCGATTACGAAGCCGAGCTCGCCATCGTCCTCGGACGCGAATGTCGCGACGCCACCCGCGAGAATGCGTTGTCCTATGTGCTTGGATACACCTGCGCCAACGACGTCTCCGCCCGCGACTGGCAGCGCGACTGGAGCGGCAGCCAGTGGTGCCACGCCAAGAGCTTCGACACCTTCTGCCCGCTCGGCCCCGTGCTCGTCACGCCCGACGAGCTTCCGAACACCAACGCGCTCCGCATCCGCTCGGTCCTCAACGGCACGGTCATGCAGAACTCCAACACGTCCGACATGATCTTCGACGTGCCGACGATCATCGCGTTCCTCAGCGCCGACAAAACCCTCCCCGCCGGCACGATCATCCTCACCGGCACACCCGAAGGCGTCGGTTTCGCCCGCAAACCTCCGGTCTGGCTCAAAGCCGGCGACATCATCTCCGTCGAAATCGAGTCCATCGGCACTCTCACCAACCCGGTCGTCTAAACGCCTCCGAATCCCATGAACACCGTCTCCATCCCCGCCCTCCCCGAGACCGAAGGCCGCTCGCCCACCGGCAAATACCACTCGTTCTCGAAGGACATCTCGCTCGCCCTCGGCGGCGTGCGCGACACCGGCGCCTGGGGCGGCGGCCACCCCTTCGATCTTCAGCAGCGCCGCGTCCC
>JAZKEV010000189.1:0-1560 GCA_040386765.1 Verrucomicrobiota bacterium
CCCCCACCGAGATCACCCGGACTTTGTCGCCGAGCACCTCCATCTTATCCATCACCACCGTCCGATCGAAGCCCGTGCCCGTCGCGGCGAAAAAGGGCGCCGGCAACTCGAAGGGCCGAGCGCGAGCCAGCAGTTGCTCAAAAATGAGCTTCGACATCCGGTCCGACGTCCCCGAGCGCCGCAGGAACGGCGGAGGTGGCGCCACCGGCCCGGTCACCGCTGGCCGCGGCGCAAAGATCCCCGGCAAGGCCTCCTCCGCTCCTCGCCCGAGCGTAGCGGAACCCAGCATCACCGCGAGGGGCAAAGCGCGAAGGGGAAGCATGGCGAAGCGGTGTGAAAGCTAACCCGCCAACAAGTTCCGCTAACACCTTCCAAGCAGGGCGGGTTTACCTGCTCTGGATTAGAGAGGGGGGCAGAGGCTGAAGGCCCCTGAAGCCCTCGCGGTGGGGCACCGCGCCTCCTTTAGGTTGTTCGCTACAACCCACTCTTCATTCACTCGCCTTCAGGAATCCACGCCGGAGTTCCAAACCTGCTACGATCCGCCGTCACTTGAACCACACCGCAGTCTCCGGCATCACGCGTTTCAGTTCCACGATCACGAGCTCTGCCGCCCAGGCGGCGCCTTCCGGCGAGAAGTGCGTGGTGTCGCGCTTTCCATCCTTCATTGGCCCGAGCTCCGCGCTGCCTTCCGGCCCCAGCTTCGTCACGGCCTCGATGCTGCGCGCGTGCAGATCGATGAATGGCACCTTCTCCTTCGCCGCCACCGCCTTTGCGCCCGCCGCGTAGCCCGCCAGCAGATCGACGATCTTTCCGTCCTTGAAATTCCGCCGCGTCACCGACGACACGATGATCGGCTGCGCACCGATCGCGCGCGCCTCCGCGATGTAGCGCGAGAGGTTGTCGCGAAAGGTCGTTGCCGGATCGGTTTCGCGCGCCTCGCCCTTCCCCGGCATATCGTTGTGCCCAAATTGAATGAAGACATGCGTCGGCTTTAGCGCGAGCGCCTCGGGCCAGAGCTTGGTCCCGTCGCGATAGCTCTTCGTGCTCGCGCCGCCGCGCGCCTTGTTGGTGCACGTCACTTCCGGCTTCAGCCGCTTCGCAAACGCCGCGCCCCACCCGGCGCTATCCGTCACCGTGGAGTCGCCGACCAGTGCGATGTGCACCGGACGCGCCGCATCGGGGGCTGCTTTTGCGAGCGCGAGAAACGCCAGCGCAAGTGCTGCGAAACCAAAGATGAGTCGTTGTAAGAGTTTCATGGGGGAGAGGGGAAAGAGGGGTACGGAGTGGAGAGGCCAGTTATCGACGCGAAAAGGCGACGGCGGGCAATCTCACAGAACGCGTTGAAAGCGTTTTTCTAAACTAGAACGACTGCGTGCGCACCCCGCAGCCAGCGCGGTGGAGGCCCAGCGCCTCCATCAATCCACCTCATTCACAGTGCCTTGTTGTAGGAGCGGCTTTACGCCGCGACCGATCGTGCCGACACCATTCTCGATCTCCTCCAATTTCATCGGCGCCGACAATCGCGTTAGCTAGCTTGCGGACGCCCGCCCCGCGCGACGT
>JAZKEV010000190.1:0-3611 GCA_040386765.1 Verrucomicrobiota bacterium
CCTCACCCCCGCCCGCCCGCCGCAAACTTCCGCAGATACTTCAGCGCCACTTCGAACTCGTGCGGCAGCGGCGCTGCGATCGTCAGCGGCTCCTTCGTCGTCGGATGTTTCACTGTCAACGCGCTCGCGTGCAGCGCTAGCCGCGCGATCAGCGGCTTCTCGTCGTCGCGGCCTTTGTAACCCCGCTTCAACCCCGAAAGCAGCAGCTTCACTTCGGGATCGCCGTAGAAAACATCGTTCAACACGGGCGCACCCGCCGCGGCCAGATGCACGCGGATCTGATGCGTGCGCCCCGTCAGCGGACGACACTCGACCCAGGCGAAGCGCCCGAAGTTCTCCAGCACGCGAAACTCCGTCGTGCTCGCCTTGCCACCGCGCCCCTTGAAAATCCGCATACGGCCCGGCTGCCGCTCATCCTCGCCCAACGCCTGATCCATCGTGAACTCCGGCGGCAAATCTCCATCCGGCCCGCGCACCGCCTTTAGCACTTTCATCGCGCGCTCCGGCGGCAGCACCACCACGAGCGCGAGATAAGTCTTTAAGACCGTTTTCGACTGAAACTGCCCGCTCAGAAAATCCAGCGCCACCTTCGACTTCGAACACAGCAGCACCCCGCTCGTGTCCGCATCGAGTCGGTGCACGTTCGCCACTCCATGCCCGTATTTCGCATGCACGAGCCCCATCATGTTCTCACGCTTCTTATCCCAGCGGTCGGGCGCGATCAGCATCCCGCTCGGTTTATCGAACGCGATGAACGTATCGTCTTCCTGAAGAATCGGCGGGAGCGGCATGCGAACGCTTACTGGGAGCCCCTGTGCGTCCGCCCGCAATCTGAAACCTATCCGCCGCCTGCCGCGATTTTGTCACACGCGTGTTTCACCCCGGCAACGTTTCGGTGACACCACCCCTTTCGTTTTGCCAGTGCCCGCCAGCTCACAACGTGGTGAACGCATGCCCGCGCTCACGCTGTCACCCGCCCTCACTGCCCTCGTTGCTTTCACGCGGTTCACCCCGCCGCAACCCTTGCATACGTTTCTTCGCACCACGGGCTACAAGCTCCGCCCGCCCCGCCCACTCCCTCATCTCGCGCAGATCACCCGATCCCAAGATGCCGTCCTCGCCTCCGGCCAATCCGCACCTCACCAACGCGCCTCACTCCTCGCCGAAAAACGTCCCGGCCCCGTGCCCACCATCGTCCTCGGCGGCTTCGTGCCCGACGCTACCGAGCAAGTTTTTCTCCTCCGCGGTTTTCTCCTGAAACACGGCACCGTTTACTACCTCAACTATCCGCGCACCGGTTTCTCCCTCGATCTCATCTGCGCGCAACTCGACGACCTCGTCACCGAACTCAACGCCCTGCACGGCCAGCGCCCGGTGCTCTTCGGCGTGAGCTTCGGCGCTGGCCTCATTCTCGAATGGCTGCGCCGCTCTCGCCTCTCCAATCGCGCTCCTGAACTCTCCGGCACGATCATCATCAGCCCCGTCGCCTGCGCTGCCGACATCGTAGCAGCCGACGAACCCAAGCCCTCCACGCTCATCGGCCGCGCGCTCAAACCTTTCCTCGACGCAGGCTCACAGGTCGCCCCCAGCGTCATCGAAAAAGCCCGCATTATCTTCACCAAGATGTTCGAGGCCGGCGCGCAGAACCAGACCTCGCTCCGCGCGCTCATGTCCGCCGCAGAACTTCGCCACCTCCACGCCAGCGTGATCGCCGCGATTCAGTCCATCGACTTCACGGGCGCTTGCGAACGCCTCTCGGCCCTTCGCCAACTCCCCGCGCTCTCCGCTTGGGACGGCGGTCCGCGCCCACTGAGCACCGCTCCCGCGCTCATTCTCTACGCCGAGAAAGAAGGCGCCGTGCTCCACGATCGCTCGCCTACCCGCGCCGCTCTCAGCACCACGCTCTCCGCTTTTTTCCCGAGCGGCACGCACCACATCGTGAGCGGAGGCACCAGCCCGGTGCAGCATGCCTCGCTCATTTTCCACTATTTCCAGTTCCTGCCGCCCATTGCCGGATTCTACCGCCAGCTAAAAACGCGTAACGTTCGGCTCGCCGCATGAATACTCTTGCCGCTCCCCTGCCCGCGGCGCTGCCTGACCCGCACCGCGTCCTTATGCCTGTCTGGCCCAAGAGCTTCATCAACATCGGCGCCAGCTTCCTCACGGCGCGCACCGCCCGCCGGTTGCGGCGCAAAAACACTGCCCTCGGCCAGCAGGACCGCGCGCTCGCCGAACTTACCACACAGTTCGCGCAGACTTCCTTTTGGAACGACGCCGGCATCGGCGAAAAGCTCAACTACGCCAAGTTTCAGACCGCCACGCCTCTTCGCACCTACGAAGACTTCGCCCCTGCCATCGAACGCATGAAGCGCGGCGAAGGCGATGTGCTCTGGCCAGGCGCGTGCGCGTTCTATGCGGTCTCCTCAGGCACCACCGCCGGCCGCACCAAATTCCTTCCCGTCACCGAGGGCATGCTCGCGCATTTCCGTCAGGCCGGCCTCGACTCGCTCCTCTATTATTCGGCCCGCGTCGGTCACGCCGGCGTGTTCCGCGGCCGGCATCTCTTCCTCGGCGGCAGCACCCAGCTCGATCCGCTTATGGAGGTCCGCCCCTTTCAGGCCTACACCGGCGATCTCAGCGGCATCACCGCGCTCAATCTTCCGCCTTGGGTCGAAAAACACCTCTACGAACCCGGCACCGAGATCGCCCAAATCGCCGACTGGCCCGCCAAGATCGCCGCCATCACCGCGCGCACCGCCGGTCTCGATATTTCCCTCCTCGCCGGCATTCCCAGCTGGATTCTCATCCTCGCCGAGGCCCTCCGCAAAAACTCCATCCGCGGTAAAGCCCGTGCGCTTAACCTCCAGGGCATCTGGCCCCAATTGGAGTGCTTCATCCACGGCGGCGTGCCCATCACGCCCTTCGACGACGAACTCCGCGCCGCCCTCGGCCCCACCGTCAATTTCCACGAGGTCTATCCCGCTTCCGAAGCCTTCATCGCCACGCAGGACTCCGAGGCGCTCGCCGGCCTGCGACTCATGACAGGCGCCGGCATCTTCTACGAATTCCTGCCGATGACCGAATTCAACGAGGCCAATCTCGCCTCGCTCGGTCGCAAAGCCGTTCCGCTCTCCGGCGTAAAAACCGGCGTGGACTACGCCATCCTCCTCACGACCCCCGCCGGCCTCGCCCGCTACGTCATCGGCGATGTCGTGCGCTTCACGTCCACCGAACCGCCCCGCCTCGTTTACGTCGGCCGCACCCGCCTTCAGCTCAGCGCCTTCGGCGAACACGTCATCGAGAAAGAACTCACCGATGCCCTCACGACCGTTTGCCGCCGTCACCACTGGAGCATCGCCAATTTCCACGTCGCCCCGCTCTTCGCGAACTCCAGCACCAACCAAAACCGCGGCCGTCACGAATGGTGGATCGAACTCAAGCCCGGCACGACTTCGACCCCCGTCGGCCCGCAACTCGCCGCCGAACTCGACCTCGAGCTCCAGCGGCTCAACGACGACTATGAAGCCAAGCGCCTCGGCGGCGGCCTCGATATTCCCTTCGTGCGCCTAGTGATGCCCGGCGTCTTCGAACACTGGCTCCGCTTCCGCGGC
>JAZKEV010000191.1:0-1860 GCA_040386765.1 Verrucomicrobiota bacterium
ACTTCGAGCTCTACCCGCGCGAGAAAAAGGAAGTCGTCGTCGAGTTCACCAAGCCGGTCACGAAAGCCAAACTCACCGCCGTCCTCCGCTTCCACTCGCTGGTGGACACCTACGCCTGAGTCCGGCCCAACCGACTGCTCCGCACCGCGCCCCTGCGTATCCGCGTAGGGGCGCGCCTTGTGCGCGCCCGCTCCGTCATCTGTGACGATTCGGTGTCATAACTGATTCTGTCCTTCCCCATCACGCAGGCTTGCCCCGCCCCGCGCGACTTGCAGGCTGACACCCCATGCCCCCCACTTCCTCTCGTGAAGACACGATTCACAGCGAGGCTTTTCTGAGCGCGCTGATGCGTCGCCAGCTTCGCCTCTCCATCGGCTGCGCGCTGGCCTTTCTGGTCGCGTTGCTCGGCCTGCCTCTCGCCAACTACCTCGCCCCCGACTTCATGGCCATGCGCGTCGGCGGCTTCACCCTCACCTGGCTGATCCTCGGCGTATTGTTTTTCCCCTACGTCTGGATCATCTCGGGCTACTTCATCAAGCGCTCGCTCAAGCTCGAGGCCGACGAGGCCAAGGAGGTCATGGGTAAATGAACACTCTCGCCTCTCCCCTCGCCTTCCTCGGCGGCGTCGATCCGTGGATCTTCGTCTTCTCGTTCGTCACCGTCGCCATCACGATCTGGATGGGTTTCCGCTCCGCGAAATCCTCCAAGTCCGCCGGTGACTTCTTCGTCGCCGGCCGCTCGGTCTCCGTCGGCTGGAACGCCTCCGCCATCTCCGGCGAATACCTCTCGGCCGCATCCTTCATGGGCATCGCCGGCATGGTCATGGCCGTCGGTTACGACGCGCTCTGGTATCCGGTCTGTTACGCCTGCGGCTACCTGTTCCTCCTCCTGTTCATCGCAGGACCGCTGCGCCGCTTCGGCGCCTACACGATTCCCGACTTCGCCGAGGGCCGCTACGACTCGCCCGTCTTCCGCAAGATCGCCGTCGTCTTCGTTCTCTTCATCGGTCTCTTCTACACCCTTCCCCAGATGAAAGGCGCGGGCACCACGCTCGCCTACATCTTCCAAGCCGTGGACCTGCGCGGCGGCTGGTTGGAGTTCCTCGCTCCCCATAACGACGCCGGAGCGGCCATCGCCGGCCTGCCTTACTGGGTCGGCGTCGCGGTCGTCGGCGTGGTCATCACCCTGAACGTCGCCCTCGGCGGCATGAAGGGCATCACCCTCGTCCAAGCCATGCAGTATTGGATGAAGATGTTCGCCATCAGCGTGCCCGTTTTCGTTCTCATGGCCGTCTTCGGCGGTTATGGCAAAAATCTCGACGCCAACTACGCCCCGGGCGAACGCCCCGCCATCGTCGCTCCCGGTTCGATCGATTTGTCCAAGGACACCAACAGCGCCGCCGTCGAGCGCCAGGCGCTTCCCGCCAAAGCTCCCGCCGACGAAGCTTGGGTTTCCCCCTTCGGTCCCCTTACCACCAAAGCCGCCAAGGCCGCCCACCTCTCGCCCGAGGAAACCAAGCCGCTGTCGCTGCTCTACACCTACTCGCTCATCATTGCGCTGGTGTGCGGCACCGCCGGTCTCCCGCACATCCTCGTGCGCTTCTACACCAACCCCGACGGTGTCGCCGCAAAGCGCACCACCATGTGGGTCATGATCCTCATCGGTGTCTTCTACGTCTTCCCCCCCGTCATCGGTGTCATCGGCCGCAACTTCCTGCCCGAGCTCTACAACGGCCTCGGCGCAAAGGGCACCGACAAGATCGTCCTCGAACTGCCCACGCTCATCCGCGCCAAATACGGCGTGATGGGCTCCGTCCTGAGCGGTATCGCCTGCGCCGGCGCCTTCGCCGCCTTCATGAGC
>JAZKEV010000192.1:0-8656 GCA_040386765.1 Verrucomicrobiota bacterium
CCTGGCCGACGTCCGGGGGCGGGGCGACGAGGCGGTGGCGTACTACGCGGCCAAGTTCGACGGCGCCAAGCTGCGGGCGCGGGATTTTCGCGTGCCGGTGGCCGATATGCAGGCCGCGGTAAAAAAGCTGCCCCCCGCCCAGATGAAGGCGCTGATGGCGGCGCGCGAGAATATCGTCGCCTACAACAAGCAGGGCCTGGCCGAGGATTGGACGGCGAAGAACAAGCATGGCGCAACGGTGGGCGAAAAGTTCGACCCGATCCGGCGCGTGGGTCTCTATGTGCCCGGTGGCGAGGTGCCGCTCGTTTCGACGGTGCTGATGACAGTCACGCTCGCGAAGATCGCGGGTTGCCCGGAGATCGTGGTCTTCACGCCGTCGAATGCCGACGGCAAGCTGGCCGTGGGGATGCTCGCGGCGCTCGGGCTGCTGGGGATTGAGGAAGTGTACCGCGTCGGCGGCGTGCAGGCGATCGGCGCGATGGCCTACGGCACGACGACGATCACGCCGGTCGACAAGGTTTTCGGGCCGGGCAATGCCTACGTGTGCGAGGCGAAGCGGCAGGTTTTTGGCACGGTGGGCGTGGATTCGCTGCCGGGCCCGAGCGAGGTGATGATCATCGCGGATGAGACGGCCAATGTGTCGTTTGTCGCGGCGGATTTGCTGGCGCAGGCGGAGCACGGCTCGGGGCGCGAGAAGATCTACCTGGCGGCCACGTCGGCGGACATCATCACGGCGGTGAGTTCGGAGATCCGCACGCAGCTGCAGTTGATCTCGCGGAGCGAGAAGACGCAGCGCGTGCTCGAGCAGGGCTTTCTGGCGATCGAGGTAAAGAATCTCGCGCAGGCGGCCAATATCGCGAACTACGTCGCGCCCGAGCATCTGGAACTCCTGGTGGAGGAGAGCGCGGTGAAAAAGCTCGTGGAGACGATCACGACGGCCGGCGCGATCATGATCGGCAACCACACGCCGACGGCGCTGGGCGATTTCACGGCGGGTCCAAGCCATGTGCTGCCGACGGGTCGCGCGGGACGGTTTTTCAGCGGGCTGCGCGTGGCCGACTTCATGCGGCGGACGAGCATCATCCGCTACGACAAGGCCAGCGTGAAGAAGGGCGAGCCGGTGGTCGCGGCTTTTGCGGCGATGGAGAAGCTCGACGCGCATGGGCGGAGCGTGCGGATCCGGACGCTGTGACTGGAGTAGTTAAGGTAGCGACGAGGTAGCGCTCCACGGGAGCAAGGCGGAGGAGAAACCGCTAATGGATTTCACCAAAGGTGAAATCTTGGGGCGGAAGCTCCGGCTAATCGCCTGCGCGGCAAGATGAGGGGTCTGCTGATCGCAGACCGTAGATGGCCTGCGACAGCGGGCACCCAAAGCGAGGCGGAGGCGATCAGCCGGAGCCTGTAGCAAGACCCAAGCACTCTTTGCGGTTTTCTGTTCAGTTCGAAATTCGGCCGCCTTCGTGCGCGTGGCGGCGGGGACGACCGCCGCTACCTTAAGGCAGCTAAACACCCGCCCTACTGTACTGGTCGGACGTCTACAGAGTGATTGCTCTGTGCCCTCGGTCTGGGTTCTCTGGGTGCTCTGTGTCTCAAGAGACTTCCTCTTCTCTCCACGCTCTCGCGCTGCCGCACATTGCGAAGCTCCATGCCTACACGCCCGGGCTCCAGCCGACGGAGTCGGGCTGGGTGAAGCTCAATACGAATGAGTGCCCGTATCCACCCAGCCCGCGGGTGGCGGAGGCGTTGTTGCGCGAGATTGGGAGCGGCGCGGAGGCCGGGGCTTCGCTGCGGCTTTATCCGAATCCGAAGAGCACGCCGCTGCGCGCGGCCGTGGCGAAACTCCATGCGCGCGACGACGCGACGCTCACCGAGGCCAATGTCTGCATCGGCAATGGTTCCGACGATATCCTGAACCTGCTCATCCGCGCGTTCGTGACGCAGGATGCCGCGGCGGGCTTCACGCTGCCGAGCTATTCGCTGTACCCGGTGCTGGTCGAGATTCAGGACGGCGCGACCACCTTGATCGAGTTCGACCGCTCGATGACGCTGCCGGTCGAAAAGATCGCGGCCTCGAAGGCGCGGGCGTTTTTCCTCACGTCGCCCAATGCGCCGACGGGCGTGGCGTTTTCCAATGCCGACCTCGAGCGGGTGCTGGCGAGTTATCGCGGGCTTTTCGTGGTCGACGAAGCGTATGCGCCCTTTGCGCTGGAGAACGCCGTGCCGCTGCTCGCGAAGTACCCGAATCTTGTGGTGGTGCGCACGCTGTCCAAGGCGTATGCGCTGGCGGGCATTCGCGTCGGCTACGCGCTGGCGCACCCGGAGATCATCGATCTGCTCGATCGCGTGCGCGACAGCTACAATGTGAACCGGCTCTCGCAGGTGGCGGCGCTCGCGGCGGTGGGCGACGTGCCGTACTACGATGGGGTGATCGCGAAGGTGAAGGCGACGCGCGACCAGGCGGTGGCGGGCTTCAAGGGGCGGGGATGGTTTACCTTTCCCTCGCAGTCGAACTTCGTCTTCACCGAGCCGAAGAATGCGCGCGGCGAGAGCGGCCCGGCGGTCTCGAAGGCGGCGTACAGTTTCCTCTATTCGCGGAAGGTGCTTGTGCGGCA
Organism: Verrucomicrobiota bacterium; assembly: GCA_040386765.1. Classification (GTDB taxonomy): domain Bacteria; phylum Verrucomicrobiota; class Verrucomicrobiia; order Opitutales; family Opitutaceae; genus ER46. The sequence goes on from JAZKEV010000192.1 coordinate 2,613, forward strand.
CTTCCCGAGCCATGCCTTGACCGCCCCTTTCCTGCGCATCAGCGTCGGCACGGACGCCGAGATGCGCGTCCTCACCGAAACACTCGACGCATGGCTAAAGGCTCCAACTCCCAACGCGTAAGCACGGTCAACCGCAAGACGGCGGAGACCGACATCGCGCTCACGCTCGCGATCGACGGTCGCGGCACGGCGAAGATCGACACGGGTGTGCCGTTCTTCGACCACATGCTCACGCTATTCACGAAGCACGGGCTTTTCGACCTGGACGTGAAGGCCAAGGGCGACGTGGAGGTAGACTATCACCACACGGTCGAGGATGTGGGGCTGGTGCTCGGCCAGGCTTTCAAGGAAGCGCTGGGCGACAAGGTGGGCATCCGCCGCTACGGCTTTTTCATTCTCCCGATGGATGAGTCGCTGGCGCGCGTCGTGGTCGATGTGGGCGGGCGGCCGCACCTCGTGTATCACGCGGCGCCGCCGACGATGTTTGTCCGCGACTTCAACATCATCCTCGTGAAGGAATTTTGCCGCGCGTTCAGCAATGCGCTCGGCGCCAATCTGCACGTGAACGTGGAGTACGGCGAGGAGCCGCACCATGTGGCGGAGGCGATCTTCAAGTGCATGGCGCGCGCCCTCGATGCGGCGACGCAGATCGAGCCGCGGGCGGCGGATCAGTTGCCGTCGACGAAAGGGAAGATTTAGTTTCGCGGCGTAGCTTTAGTTTGGGGAGAATGGAGATCGAAAGACGCAACGGCGTCGGGTGGTCCCGTCTCTTCCGAGGCGGGCTACGCTATCAGCACCATGATCGCCGTCATCGATACCGGAATCTGCAATCTGCGCAGCGTCACCAAGGCGCTCGAGGCGGTGACGCCGCCCAATTCGGTGCAGGTCGTGCGCACGCCTGAGGAATTTGCGGCGGCCGGGGCCAGCGGCCTCGTGCTGCCGGGCGTGGGCGCGTTGCGCGATTGCGTGGCCTCGCTCCGGGCCTCGAAGCTGGATGCGACGGTGAAGGAGTGGATCGATGGCGACCGGCCCTTTCTGGGCGTGTGCCTCGGTATGCAGGCGCTCTTTGAGCACTCGGAAGAGGGCGATATTCGCGGGCTCGGCATTTTTCCGGGCAATGTCGTGCGCTTCAAGCGGCCGCGGGAATTGAAGATTCCGCACATGGGGTGGAATGGCGTGCGCTTCACGCAGCCGGATTCGCCGCTCGCGCAGGGGCTGGCGAAGGAGGGCGAGAGTTTTTATTTCGTGCACAGCTTTCACTGTGTGCCGCAGGATCACTCGCTGGTGCTCGCGGAGTGCGACTACGGCGGCGAGTTCTGCGCGGCCATCGCGCGCGGGCGGGTGTTTGCCACGCAGTTCCATCCCGAGAAGAGCCAGGCGAAGGGGCTGCAGATCTACCGGAATTTCGCGACCGTGGCCGCGGCGGGGACTGCGGCTACAGCTTAAGGTTGGGCGACGCAGTATTAGATGAGGAGTCGGTGCGGTGGTGAAGAGGGAATGGTCCGCAGGCGTGAGCTCACTTAGGCGGACAAAAAACAAAATTGAACAGGAAGATCGGGAAGGCCGGGAAGAGTTGGTTCTGATCTTTCCGCTCTTCCCGATCTTCCTGTTCCAAGGTTTGGGGCAGTCGCGGTGAGTGCATCTGCAGCGTACGCGTGTCCTGAGCGGCGCGTTAAGGATAACGCGCCCTACCTCGATCAATTTGGCGCGACAGCAGCCCTTACATGCGCACCGCCGGTTTCTAATGATCCAGTACTGAATCCGTTTACGCCCAAACTTTTCTTTGCCAGCGGCAGGGAATTAGCTTCGCTCGACGGAATATGGCCAAGACTGCCTCGCTGAAGATCGACGATAAAGACTACCCCCTGCCCATCATCGAAGGCACCGAGGGCGAAAAAGCGGTCGATACGCGGCAATTGCGCGCCTCCAGCGGCTACATCGCGTTCGACCAGGGCTACGGCAATACGGGCTCGTGCGAGAGCAACATCACCTTCCTCGATGGCGACAATGGCATCCTGCGCCACCGCGGCTACCCGATCGACCAGCTCGCGCTGCACAGCGATTTCGTCGAGACGGCCTATCTGGTGATCTACGGCGAGCTGCCGACGCCGACGCAGCGCAAGGATTTCGGGCTGCGGCTGCGCAAGAATGCGGCGGTCGAGATGCAGATGCAGAAAATCCTCGAGGGTTTTCCGACCAACGCTTCCCCGATGGCGATGCTCTCCGCGATGGTGAGCGCGCTGCCCGCGTACTACCCCGACCTCGCGACGAATAATTTCGAGAAGGACCTGAAGAACTTCGACCTCGCCGCGGCGATCGCGATCTCGAAGGTGCGCACGATGGTGGCGATGATCTATCGCTACACGCATGGCCTGCCCTACATGTTCCCGAAGCAGGAGCTGCCGTTTGCCGAGAACTTCCTGCACATGATGTTTTCGGAGCCTTATCAGGATCACATCGCTCCTCCGGAAGTTTCCAAGGCGCTCAATCTCGTCCTCCTGCTGCACGCCGATCACGAGCAGAACTGCTCCACCTCGACAGTCCGCATGGTGGGCTCGAGCGCGGCCAATCTTTTCACGTCGATCTCGTCGGGCATCGGCGCGCTGTCGGGTCCGCTGCATGGCGGCGCCAACGTGGCGGTGATGCAGATGCTGCAGTCAATCCACGACGAGGGCGACGATGGCACGCGCTTCATCGCGGCGGCGAAGTCGGGCTCGAAGAGCAACCGCCTGATGGGTTTCGGCCATGCGGTGTACAAGAACTTCGATCCGCGCGCGAAGATCATCGGCGAGGCCTGCGACGTGGTGCTGAAGAAACTCGGCATCAACGACCCGCTGCTCGTGATCGCGAAGAACCTCGAGGAGGCGGCGCTAAAGGACGATTACTTCGTCGCGCGCAAACTGTACCCCAACGTCGACTTCTACTCGGGCATCATCATGCGCGCGCTCGGCATCCCGATGAACATGTTCACGACGATGTTCGCGATCGGCCGCACACCGGGCTACATCGCGAACTGGAAGGAAGTCGCTTCGAACCCGAAGGGCCGCATCTATCGCCCCCGGCAGATCTACGTCGGTGCGACGAAGCGGGATTACGTTCCGATCGAGAAGCGCGCCTGATCGTTTCTTGGCGGCGTGTGAGAGGTAAGAGATTAAGGGGAGGGCGGGTTTTAAACCCGCCTTTTTGCGGCTCCGCTGTTTGTCTTGGACCCTGAGGGCGACGCGCGGATTCGAAGCGTGTTTCGCCTGTGCAGCGCGACGGCTCACCGGGGACGGTTTGCCCTACCTTCCGGAACCTTTCTTTTGTACGTCCGAAGGTGGGGTTTGGATGCACGGTTCCGTGAACTATACGTGTGCAAAACACGAAACACGACGCGGTGCTTTGGGTCCAATTAGCCATGAAACTTAACACACGCATTTCCCTCCTGCTCGCGGCCGCGGCGGCCGTGGTGACGTTGGCGGGTTGTAATACGTTCGACTCCCGCGCGAAGCAGATGTCGGCGGTCTATGACCAGCTGCCGGCGAGCGAGCAGCAGCGACTCGAACGCGGCGCGATCAATATCGGCGATACGCCGGAGATGGTTTATATCGCCTTGGGCAGCCCCGACGAAAAACGCGACACGACGAGTGCCGACGGCACGAAAACCACGTGGGTCTACAACACCTACTGGCAGCAATACGAAGGTCAGGCATGGCTGGGCTATCGGCGCGTGATCGTGCCGGCCCGGAGCGGTCGCGGCTACGTCGTATTCCATGAGCCCGTGACGCAGGACGTCTATCGGACACGCGTCGACGAGCGCATCCGCGTGACGTTTGGCAATGGCACCGTGCAGACGGTCGAACAGTCGCAGCGCGGCTAGAGCCACACGCGCAACGGCGCAAAAATGTCAGTATCCTGTTTTAGGATGCAGCGAAGCCCGCCTATCCGACGGGCTTTTTTGTGGACCGCTATTTTGGTACCGCAACGGCAGTAGCCGGTTATACGCCACGGGCGATTTAGGGAAGCGCGAGCGTTGGACTGAGAGCGGCCGCTGAATCCCGCTCCCGCTTCTTCCGAAGCGGGCCACGGCGGAGCTGTAGCCCGGCTTGGAAGCGCCCGCAATGCTCGCCAACCCTTCGCCGGAAAACAAAAAAGCGCGCCGGGTAGGCGCGCTTCGGGAAGCTTGAGTAAGAATAACGCGGCGCTCAGGGCGTCGGCGTGGTCTTCTTGGTATCGATCGGAGTAACCGTTGTCGGGGTGACCGTGACGGTCTTGGTCGTCTCGGCTTGTTCTTCTTCCTTGGTGGCCTTCTTAAACTCCTTCACGGATTGACCGAGGCCCTTGGCGAGCGACGGGAGCTTCGAGCCACCGAACAACACGAGCAGGATCACCAGAATGACGATCAGCTCGGTGGGACCGAGGCCGAAAACGGCGAGGAAAGCAGAGGGATTGGCCATGGCAGAGTTAACCTATGCCGAGGAAAAGTCCTGTAAAGCGGGAAAGCGGTTTTCCCGAGGCACCCGCCGCATGTCGGCTTCCCACAATCCACTTAAGGGGATGCGCAATCCCCGCGAATTATTCTCGCGACGGGAGGGGCAGCACCCTTCCTGCCGCGCCTAACAAACCCGCGATCCATCCGAGTTTTGCAAGGCCTAGCGAGGTTTGTCATTGTGGCGGGGATGGCTCATCCCGACGTTCGGTGGACAAATCCTATGCGCAACGTCATCCTGATAATCGCCGTGTGTCTGGGGGTGGCAGGATGTGCCACTGCCCCCGCCCCGACTCTCGCTCCTGTTCCAACTCCAGCTCCCGCTCCGACTTCGGCGGACTTCTCTCCGGTGCAAGCGGTCCTTGCCGCCGCGGAAGGTCCCCTCACTGGCACGTTCCTCATGGAGGTCAAAGCGACGGGCAGGCAGGATCAACAGCTCTACCTAAACTCGGAAACCGATTACCGCGATCAGCGATGCCTGACGATCAGCATTCCTCAAGACGTGGCGGATGAGTTCCGGGCGAAGCTGGCAGGAGATCCTGCCACCCTCCTGAAGGGTCGGAAGATTCGCGTTTCAGGCACCGCCGAGCGCGTGCGGATCTGGTTCTTTGCCGGCGGCGTGAAAACAGATAAGTACTATTTTCAAACTCACGTGAAGATAGCGGCGGCTTCTCAGATTACCCTCCTGTAGTCTCATCCTTGGTCGCGTCGTCGTACGGGCCGCTTTCTGGCGGTCGGCCGGTCTTACGTCGTCACGGTGCCAGCCATACGACTTCGTCGCCGGCATTGGGCCGGCCCGAAAGGATGAGGGTGCCGAGGGTGCGGCCGCGGAGCTGGCGCGAGGCGCGGAGCCGGCCGGTCTCCCGCAGGTCGAGGGTACGGGTGATCAGCTCGGTGTCGGCGGTCGTGGCGGCGGGCGGGGCATCGGTCGCGAGCTCGACGAAGGCGAAGCGGCGCGCGGTATCGACCGCGACCACGCGGCCCACGATCAGGCGCGGGCTGGGCGCGAGGGACTCGGAAACCAACGGAGTCTTGGTGGCGGGCGCGGTGGTGCGGCAGGCGGGTAAAAACGAAATCGCCGCCAGTGCGACGAGGGCTCTGGCGGCGATTTTCATCAGGGCAATCCCTGTGCTTGCGCGCAGGGCCACCGGATTAGGGCGAAGCGATTACAGCTTCGGAAGCGGGAAGCCGAGGCCGCCGGGGAGGCTGCCAGCGCCGAGGGGACCACCGAGGCCGCCCATGCCACCCATACCGCCGGGACCAGCACCACCGGGCATTCCTGGCATACCGGGCATCCCCGGGAGGCCGGGCGGACGGGCCGTGGCCGCGACCTTGAGGAGGTTCTGCGCGTTGTCGATCTGCTCGGCGTCGAAGAAGCCGTGCAGCTGGCGAATGCGCGTCGGGTGGCGCATCTTGCGGAGCGCCTTGGCCTCGATCTGGCGGATGCGCTCGCGGGTGACCTTGAACTGCTTGCCGACCTCCTCGAGCGTGCGGCTGTAGCCATCCACCAAGCCGAAGCGCAGCGAGAGCACGCGGCGCTCGCGCTCGGTGAGCGTATCCAGAACGTCGATAATCT
>JAZKEV010000193.1:0-15050 GCA_040386765.1 Verrucomicrobiota bacterium
ATCCCCTCGGCCCCCTCAGCGTCCTCCCGATACCGCCGCGGCAGCACATGCCGCCGCCAGAAGCACCCCACCGCGCTCTTCCCCACCCTCACCCCAAACTCATCCCGCACGAGCCCGACCACCTCCGCATAAGTCCGGTTCTCCTCATCGAGCCACCCGAGCAACCGCTTCCTCTGCTCCGCCTTCAACCACTCCAATTTCGCATCCCCCCGCACTTTTCGTTCGGTAGTCATAATGGGTCCAGTATCCCACATCCGCCCCATCCCGGAAACCCGTCCATTCCGTCCATACCGTCCATTCCATAAAAATTTCCGATTCAAGCCGCCCGACTGCCCCTTTGCTTGTGATGGAGGCGCGGTGCCCCCCCACCGCGCGGGCTACAGCCCACGCATGCTCTTCGCTCCGCTCAAAACATTTGCACGCCTCAAGCCGCACCGGGCGGCCCGCTGGCCCTGCGCAATCCAAGGAATTCGATAACCTCGCACTGCCGCCTTACTCTCCCCCAGTCCACCCCTTGTCATTGCGAGGAGCGCAGCGACGCGGCAATCCATCTCCCTCCCGCGGAGCGCCGTCCAAACACTTTTCCCTCACGCCCGCGCACGCGCACGCGCCGCATGGAAATCCTGTTTATTGAAACTGAAAACAACCTCAGCGCTTCGCCGATCAGGCGAAGCCCGCACAGCCCAATCGCTCCCATCGCTTCTGAAAATTAGCGCAGATGAGCGTTCCCTGTCTGAATCGGGGCGGGGAAAGCGGGAACGCCTGCCGTCTCTTTTCGCTTGGTAACGGGTTGTTATTAATACCCCACCGCCGCATTCGTCCTTCGCGGATCCGGAATCCCCGTCAGCACCCCCTTCGGCCCAATCGCGATGGCATTCACCCCGCCGAAGTGCCGCCCCGTCCCCGCCGCTTCGACTTTCTTCACCTGCCACCCAAGCGCCGTGAGAGCTTTGGTGTCCGCGTCGGGAAATGATTTCTCCACCTCCCAGACATTGTGCGGCCCCTCGGAAGTCTCCGGCGAAAGCAAATGCAGCCGCGTATCGCCGATGGCGTCCGCTACCGGCCTCTTGAAGGCGAGATGATCGAGCAGCACCTGCAGCAACGCGATCGGGATGCGCTGGGCTCCCGGCACGCCGATCGCCAGCACCGGTTGCCCATCCCGAAAAACAATCGACGGCGACGTCGTGCTCCGCGCGCGCTTGCCCGGCGCGATCATGTTGACCGCCTTCGTATTCGTGACGCCGAAGTTGCTCAGCGTGTCGTTCAGCACCACCCCCGTGCCCGGCGCGATCACGCCCGCGCCGAAGTGCAGGCTCGTCGATTGCGTGCAACTCACGACATTCCCCTTCGCATCGACGATCACGAAGTGCGTCGTCGATCCCGCCAGTGGCTCCTCGTCGTAGTCGATCTCGAGCGCAGCAAACGCGAGCGCGTCAGCAAGCGCGGGATTCCACGCGGCGCTACGCGGCACCACGCCGGCCTTCCGCCGGATCTCCGCAATCGAATCCGCGCTCAATAATTGCTTCGCCGCGGCTTCCGCCCCGGGCACATCGGCAATGCGTGCCGAGACGAGCGGCTGCACCTGCTGCCAGACCTTTCCAACTTTGTGCAAGTTCTCCGGAGTCCGCAACGGACCAGGCGCCCATGTCTCGGTCTCGAGCGCCTTCAAAATGGTCGCGTACAACGCCACCCCCGCCGTCGGTGCCGGCCCGCCCTCGATCCGATGCCCGAATACCTCCACGGCAAGCGGCTCGCTGATCCTCGCCTGATAACGCGCCAGATCGTCGAGCTGGATGAAACCGCCGTGCTTCTTCGCCGCCGCCGCGATGGCAGCCGCGACCGGCCCCTTGTAGAAAGCATCCGCGCCCTGCGCCGCATAAAGCTCCATCGTACGCGCAAGATCCGCATTGGCCAGCCGAGTGCCGGCCTCTGGCAGCTTGCCGCCGGGAAGATACCACTTCGCGATCTCACGGTCGCCGCTGCGCAGCTTCTTCTCCTGCTCCGCGAACTGATCGCGCGTCTTCGGCAGCACGAGGAAACCTTCGCGCGCGAGCTTGATCGCCGGAGCGATGGCCTCCGCCCAAGGCCGCGAACCCCACTTCTGGTGCGCAAGCCACAAGCCCGCCGGCAGACCCGGCACGAGCACCGACGTCCAGCCCACCCGCCGCTCGTCGCGCGAGAGCCGGCGCACGCGCTCCACGTCGAGCGAGTGCGGCGCGGCATCGAGCCCATCGACCGCAAAGGTCCGCCGCGACGCCGCGTCGTAATAAACCATGATCAGCTTCCCACCCATGCCCGACCCGTGCGGCTCCGCCACACCCAACGACAGCGAGACGGCCACGGCCGCATCGATCGCATTCCCACCTGCTTTGAGCACCGCAACTCCCGCCGCCGAAGCCTCCGGGTGCCCAGCCACCACCATCCCCTGCGACGCCGTGACCGGCGTAACCGCAACCGGCACCGCCGTCGCACCCGCACTGAGCGCGACAAGCGTGACCGCCAGAAACGAAGCCGAAACGAGAAAACGAAGACGAATAGACATGACAGAGGTTATACCCATACGAATCGAAAAGAGCCGATAGACCCAGAGCGCACGGAGATGACACAGAGGTCACGGAGCACTGCCAATGGCTCGGCTCCGTGGCCTCCCACCTTTCCTCTGTAACACAATGTTTGAGCGTGCTGTTTTCCCGCGTACATTTTTCCGACCAGTTCGAAACCGCCAATCGGCGCTAATCTTCGCCGCTCTGATTCAGCGGTGTTGAGCGTCTTTTAGCGGTTCAATGTTTTCGTGTTTTCGTGGTTCTTAAAAACGATCTCGGGTTGCGGCTCCCCGCAAATACTAGTGGCCCATCGCGCACACGCGGGTAACAAGGTGGCTGGACGAAAAAAAGAAAAGGCGCGCTCCGCGTAATGCCGCGTGCGCGCCTCGAATCGCTTAAAACCGCTTCGTCAACTGGCCGTAGAACGTACGACCGCGCGCGGTCGTGCCCGCGCCGCGACGATAGCCGAAGTTTTCGTCAGCCAGCGGCGGCTCGATGTCCGCGAGATTTGTGATGCCGGCACGCAGCGAGATATTGCTCAGGAAACGGTTATCCCGACGGCGCGGAATCGCGTAGTCGACGTAGACATTGTGCGAGAAGAAATCGTCGACCAGGTAGCGCCAGCGGCGCACGCCACCGGAATCGACATAGGTCGAAATGTAGTCGGGGCGACCAAGCGCTTCATAAACCGCTTCCGTCGTGGCGGTGCCGGTATCGACATAAGCGCCGTAGTAGGTGGTGAACCAGCCGGCGGTCCAGCGGGCCTTGCGCCACGTGAAGCCGAAGTTGCCGCGATAGCGCGGGCGCCCATCGCGACGGATATTGTCCACCTTGGGCGCGCCGGGCTGGTCCTCCGTCTCGAAGGTGAGCAGGTAGCTCAAATCTCCGCGGACGATCAGCTGGCCCAAGGTATCGCTGCGCGAAGAGCGCCACTCGACCGAGACATCCATGCCGGCGGCCTCACGGCCCGCGAGATTGACGTAATCGGTGACCACCGACTGCACGCGACCGACCGGCGCACGCTGCTGCGCAGCGGGGCGGGTTGCGTTGAACGCATTGTAACGCGTGACGTCGTCGGGCGTGACGGCTGCGCGCCGCACCTGCGGATTGCCCTGGTAGCTGTCGGTGCCACTGCCGAGATTCACCTGCGAGACCGGCGTGCCCGAGGCGAGCGCACGCTGCACCGCGCCATCGAGCAGTTCCTCGTCGCGGATGAGCTGGGAGGTGGCCGTCACGTCGTCGATCACGTCCTTCAGCTTGATCTGCCAGTAGTCGACAGTGATCGCGAAGTTGCGGTAGTTCGGCGGCGAGATCGCCACGCCTGCGCTGATCGAACGTGAGTTCTCCGGCTTGAGATTGGCATTACCCTGGCGGAAAAGCACCGGCAGCGAGACGCTGTCGAGATTGAGGCCGGTGACTTCGGAGCGATAGGGATCGTTGAAGGTGTCGCCCGAGCGCTGCAGCGGCGTCGGGTTGGTCTGGACAAGATTGGGCGCACGGAACGAGCCGCTGGTGCTGCCACGGAAAACGAGCCACTCGCTGGTCCGATAGAGCAGCCCGATCTTCGGCTTGGCCGTGCGGCCGAAGACCGAAAAGCGCTCGACGCGCCCCGCGAGCGTGAGCTCGAGCGCGCGGACAAAGGGCTTCGCGTTGCGCTTGCCCACGAAAGGCAACAGCACCTCGGTGTACGCGGCGCCGATCGTGCGCGAAGCGAAGAGATTTACGTTGGGACTGACCGCGATGAAGTCGTTCTCATTGCGCCCGAAGAAGAGATTGGTCGGGTCGTTGGGATTGCCGTTGTAAGGCGCGTCGGCGGGATTGAGACCGGCGTACGGCGGACGCCAGTCCTTATAGCTCTCCCAGCGAAACTCGGCGCCGAACGCGACACCGATGGGGCCGCCCCAGAAATTATCGAAAACCGAGCCCGAGAAACGCGCATCCCAGCTCGCCAGCTCCGTGCGGCCTTCGCGGGTGAAGACGTCGTAGAGCGAATTCAGGAGCTCCGGTGAATTCGAGTACGGCCGGTCAACCTGGATGAGATACGGATTGGCTGTGTTGCCCGCCTGCGGCGCGAGCTTGAACGTGTAGCCGAAGGGATTGAACGCGGTCGCGGGATTCGAGCTCGTCAGCGCCGCGCGCAGGCGGCTCTCGCGGATGGTATTATGCTCCTGATCGCGCGTGCCGTTGCGGCCGTAAAGCACCGCCGATTCCCAATCCCAGGCGCCGGCCTTGCCGCGCAGCCCAAACACCCCGCGATAAGCCTGCGACTTCACCACCACCCGGCGCGCCAGAAAATCGCGCGGGATGACGCCCGTCGAAGGCGCGATCTGCACCTGGGCCGCATCGCCGACGAGCCGCGGCGTGCCGTCGGCATTGTTGGCCCCGGTGGGATGATAGAAGCGCGTGCCGAAGGGATTGTACGGATTGTCGGCGCTGAGGAAGAGGTTGTGATCGGTGGCTGCATCGATCGAGTTGGGCGCGCGGCCGGTGACGGAGCGGGCGTTGTAGGCGAGGATTTCACCAAAAAACGTCACGTCGTTGGAGAGCTCATGCGTGATGCCCGCCAGCACCGTGGCGCGATCGCTCTTCGGCAGGGCGACCGTATGGTCATTCAGATTGTAGAACCAGTTGACGGTGTAGTCGTCGAGATTGTGCGACGGCAGCGTCTGGCGGAAGCCCGTGCTCCCATCGACGAGCGGAATGAGATAAAACACGCCGGCCGTGCCGGTGGTCATGTTCACGCTGCCGGACGCAGTGACGATGCCGCGATTGCCGGCGGGGCGCGAGCCGACGAAGGCGCCGCTGGCATCGTAATTGCCGCGGACGAAATTGCCGAAGTTGCTCGAATCGTCGGAGAGGCGGTTGTCGAAATCGTTGTCGATCACGGTGGCGCCCGTGGCGTCGACGACGGGCTTGCCGTCCCAAGGCGCGGGAATCTTCCGCGTGGTGCGAAGATCCAGGCTCTTGGAAAACTCACGGTCTGCCAGCTTCAGCAGATCGCGGTGGTAGTACTCGAACGTGACCAGCAGGTTGCTCTTCCCGGCGTTGAAATTGCGGCCATCGGCCACCTCCAAGGCGTACTCGTTGGCGCCCCCGTGCTGGGTAAAGCGCCCGGTGCCGCGAAACGAGAGCCCGTCATAGTTGCGCTTGGTAATCGAGTTCACGACGCCCGCCGCGGCATCGGTGCCGTAGATGGCCGAGGCGCCGTCGCGCAGGATCTCGATGCGGCCGATCGCGGCCGAGGGGAGATTATTGATATTGGTCGAGAGCGAGGGGACGCCGCTCTCGGCCTGGCTGATCGGATGCGGCGGGAGTCGGCGGCCATTGAGGAGCACCAGCGTATTGCCGGATCCGATACCGCGCAGGTTGATCGAATTATTGTCGCCGCGCGCGTCGGCGCCCAGCGCATTGCCTTCGTCGAGCGTGATCGGACCGCCGATCGAAAGCGTCTCGAAAAGCTCGGCCGGCGTCAGTGCCGCACGGAGGCTGAGGTCGTCCACGTCCATGATGGTGACGGGCAGTGCCTTCTCCTGGTCGATGCGGCGGATGTTGGAGCCCGTCACGGTGAAGGCCTCCATGGTTTGAGTCTCGATCTTTTCCTCGCCGGTCGCAGTCCGCACAGGCACGGGCGCGGCTTGCGCGAGCAAATGCGCCGGGATGGCCAGGGCGGAGGCGAGCGCGAGATACGCGCGTGGGTTGAGCTTCATGGTGTAGGTCAGGTTGAAAACGGGAAAAGTGACAAAATGCTACGGCCGCTGCCGGCGCAATATGAGTCCGGGGCGATCCTTGGTTTCGCGTCCGTCGGCGAGGACGGCGCGGCCATTGACGAAGACGTGGCGCATGCCTTCGGAGAGTTGGTGGGGTTTCTCGTAAGTGGCCCGATCGCGGATCGTCGCGAGATCGAAGATCGCGATGTCAGCGATTGCGCCGGGCCGAATCACCCCGCGGCCACGCACGCGAAAGACCGTCGCCGGCAACCCGGTCATCGCCTGGACCGCGCGCTCGAGCGTGAGCACCTTCTCCTCGATCACATAGCGCCGAATCACGCGCGGATACGGGCCATACGAGCGCGGGTGCGGCACGCCCTCGCCAAAAGGCACCAGCTCGCCATCGGAACACACCATCGTCCACGGCTGCACCATGAACGCCCGGATATCCTTCTCCGTCATGTTGAACGACACGATCGACGCCCCACCCGCAAGGATCAGCTCGATCGCCGCATCCACCGGCGCGAGCCCCTTCTCGAGCGCGATCGCATCGAGGCGCTTCCCCTCGAGCGCGGAATTGGCCGCATGCTTGCGCAGCTGGATATTATTAGGGCCGGCACGACGCTCGAGATTCTCGAGCATCTCCTTCCGGATGCGCGGCCGCTGCTCCGGGCTGGCGAGCCGCGCCTTCAACGCCCCCGCCCCACCCTCCTGCGCCCAAGCCGGCACCAACGCGGCCGTGAGCGCCGTCGCGGAAGCCTCATAAGGATACTGGTCCGCAAAGACCTCCACGCCCTCGGCGCGCGCCGCCTCGATCCGCTGGATGATCTCCGCGGAGAGTCCCCACACGCGCGGCCCGAGGACCTTGATGTGTGTGACGATGCCCGGCAGCCGCGCCTCGCGCGCGACGCGGATTACCTCGTCGACCGCCGCCACCACGCCGATATTGTAGTCGGCCTCGTCGCGCACGTGGCTCGTGTAGAAGCCATCGAACTCCGCCGCCACCTTCGCGAGCGCCACATGCTCCTCCGTCTTCGAAAACGTGCCCGGCATGTAGAACGGCCCCGCCGAAAGCCCAAACGCCCCCTCATCGAAACCCTTGCGCACCACGTCGCACATCTGCGCCAGTTCCTCCTCCGTCGGCGCGCGGTCGGCGCTGCCAAGCACGGAGCTGCGCACGGAATTGTGCCCGATGAGCTGCGCGACATTCACCTGCAAGCCGGCAATGTTGAGCTCGCGTCGCTGCGCGATAAGATCGGTCGGCCCGCCGCCATCTGGATTCACAAAAACCGTCGTGATGCCCTGCGTGAGCAGAGCAAGAGGCGAACCGGTCGAGCGCTTTGCAAGCAACGGCCCCGCGTGCGAGTGCCCGTCGATAAAACCCGGCGTCACGTAGAGGCCCGTGGCATCCACGACACGCTTGGCCTGCGCCTTGCCCAGCTTGCCCACCGCCACGATCTTGTCGCCCACCACCGCGATATCCGCCTGCACCCAGGGCGTCCCCGTCCCATCGAGCACCCGCCCCCCGCGAATCAAGACATCATACGTCTGCGCACACACGGGCGCGGCAGCGAGAAGCGCGAGGCAGATCGGCAGAAGCCATGTCGAAGTGGAGAACCAACGAAACACGTGCCCCGAGTTGAGCACCCGTTATGCCACGAGGCAATTCACGTCTCCACCCTTCGTATATCTACTCTGCCCCGTAGCACGCCGTGGACAACCGGGCCACAAGCGTAGTCGAAACGGCAACAAAATTGATGCCGCCCCACCGGATGCAATCCATGTTGTAGGAGCGGCTACGCCGCGACCGGAACGAGGACGCGCATCCGCCAAACGGGTCCCCGTAGCCCGCCCCGTGAGGGGCGGGACTCAGGACCCCCGCCCGCAATGATAAGCCGCAAACCACCAGCCTACTTGGCAGACACGTTTCCAATGTTGTCGAGACTCGGTACCGCGTCACGCGCCACGTAAACCCGCCGTCTGCACGGCTTGCGTAGCCCGCCGCGTGAGCGGCGGGACCGCACACGCCGCAAGCGTCCGCCTATCCCTGCCCTCCTGACCACGGCTACACCAAACCCACGGCCCCGAAACCTACCGCAACAACGTCGCCCCCCCATCGATATCATACGCCGACCCCGTCACAAACCCCGCCTCATCCGAACACAGATACGCCACGAGGCCCGCGATCTCCTCCGGTTGCCCCATCCGCCCAATCGGCTGCGCGGCGGAGAGCTTCGCAAACATCTCCGTCTCCTTGCCCGGATAATTCTTCGCGATAAACCCATCGACAAACGGCGTATGCACCCGCGCGGGGCAGACGCAGTTGCAGCGGATCCCCTTGTCCACGAAATCGCGCGCCACCGAGAGCGTCATCGTGAGCACCGCGCCCTTGCTCATGCTGTAGGCGAACCGATCCGCCAGCGCGATCTTCGAGGCGATGGAAGCCAGATTCACGATCGCCCCACCACCCGCCGCGAGCAGCTTCGGCACGCCGAAATGCAGGCCGTGATACACGCCCTTCACATTGACCGAGTAGATGCGGTCGATGTCCGCCGGCGCCGTCGTAAGGACATTGCCCACGTGCGCGATGCCCGCGTTGTTCACCAAAATATTGAGCCGCTCCAGCTGGTCGAACGCCGCGCGCATCGCCTCGGTATTCGAAACATCCGCCGCAAGCACCCGCGCACTACCGCCGGCTTCGCGGATCTTCGCCAACACCGCCGCGCCCGCCTCCTCCTTCGCCTCCAGGATCGCGACCTGCGCGCCCTCCGCAGCAAGCCGCTGCGAGATCGCCGCGCCGATGCCGGAGCCGCCGCCGGTGACGAGTGCGTGTTTCCCTGCGAGACGTTGGACGAGTGGGGTCATGCCCCTCAAACATGCAACGCCCCGAACCCCGCCCGCCACCAAAAACGAGTGGTGTCCCCTTCAGACCAGAGCGATCGCTAGATGAGGATGTGTTTTCAAATTCCGGCCGTCTGAAGTAGGGCGGGTTTCTAACCCGCCCTTTCGCATTTTCGAGCGCCACGGAAGCTCCGCTCGCCTTGGGCGGTATTCAAAATGGTTTGTCATTCTGAGCGCAGCGAAGAATCCACGCGTACGAAGGCGGCAGGGTTCGCCTCCGTGGATTCTTCGCCGCGATCAGAATGACAGAGGTTGGTTGTCGTTCTATTTCGAAAACACGCCCTAAAGCCGCACCCACACCTTCACACCCCAAACCCCGGCCGATACTGCTTCGTGAGAAACTGGTTCGCCGACTCCACATTCGTGATCTTCATCGCGGCCGAGTCCCACTCGATCTTACGGCGCGCGCGGACCGCCACGTTGCTGAGCAGCACCATCTCCGTGAGCCGCGACGCGTAGTCGAAATTCGCCCCCGCCGGCGTGCCGCCCTTGCACGCCCCGACCCACTCCATGAAGTGATCGCCGCCCGGAATGCGCGGGATCGTCTTGGCCGGCAGCGAGGGCGCGAGCTCCTTCATCTTCGTCTCGGGCACAATGCGGACCGTGAAGTAGTTCGCATCCGCCATCACCGACGCCTTGGTGCCGATGATAAACGTGCTGTTGTCCGGCATGTGCCGGCCCTCCTCGAACCACGGCCCCAGCGAGGGCCGCATCGAGCCATCGTACCACATCCACGTCATCGCCGGCCGGTTCGCGCGCGCGGCAAATTCATACGTGACGACCGAGGCCGCCGGCGCGCTGATCGCCGTCGCCTTGGCGCTGACCGCGTTGACGCTCTTCGGCGCCTCGAGATCAAACGCGTAGAAGCCCCCATCCATCTGGTGGCACCCCATGTCCCCAAGCGCACCCGTGCCGAAATCCCAATACCCGCGCCAGTTGAACGGCGCATACGCCGGGTCGTACGCCCGCTGCGCCGCGACGCCCAGCCACAGATCCCACTGCAATGTCTTCGGCACCACCGGCACCAGCTTGCTGTGATCGGGCGCATTCACGCCCTGCGGCCAGATCGGGCGATTCGTCCAGCTGTGCACCTCGACGATGTCGCCGAGCACGCCCGCCTGATACCACTCCTTCAAAAGCCGCGTACCCTCGGCCGCGTGTCCTTGGTTGCCCATCTGCGTCGCGAGCTTTTTCTCGCGCGCCACCTTCGCGAGGATCCGCGCCTCCTCGACCGTGTGCGCCATCGGCTTCTCGACAAAAACGTGTTTCCCCAGCGCCATCGCGACCATCGCGATCGGGAAGTGCATATGGTCCGGCGTCGAGACCGTCACCGCATCGATCGAGTTGCCCAGCTTGTCGAACATCTGCCGGTAGTCCTGGAAGCGCGGCACATCGGGGTGCGCCGCAAACGTCTTCGCCGCGCGCGCCTCGTCGACATCGCAGAAGGCCACAAGATTCTCGCCCTTCACGGCCTCGACGGCATTCGCGCCGCGGCCGCCAACGCCGACGCACGCGATGTTAAGTCTGCTGTTGGGCGACACGCCGCCCTGGCTGCGCATCACATGGGGAAACGCCACCGTGGCCGCAGAGGCCACCGAGGCGGATTTGAGAAAAGTCCGGCGGGAGAGGTTCGGTAGGCTCATGGCAGAGGGATGCGCGCATCGTGCAATTTGAAACACCGCACGAGCGCACCCGCCTAACATGCTCCGCGCCTCGCGCGCAGGAAAGCCCCGAATTACGAAACCGCCTCGACCACCTCACGCGCCGCGATCTCCGTCACCGGCTCGCTCAGGTAGAGGTGCGTATTACTCTGGAAGACCACCGCCACGCCCAGTTCGATCGCGCGCGCCTTGGCCTGGTCGAGATACTCGCGCGCCATATCGGGCACGTACTTCAGCATCTGCTCCGAGTAGCTGAAGCGCCAGCCACCGCGCCGCTCCACCTGCCACTCCGGCGTATCGCCAAAGGGAAACAGCTGGGAAAACAACACCGCGTCCACGCCCAGCTCCGCCGCCAATTCCACAAAGGCCGGCGCCTCGCTCACGTTCTCGCGCATGAGCGTCATGTTGATGAAGATCTCAAGCGAGCGTCGCGGATGCACCCGGCGCGCCGCACACATCATCTCCACCCCGCGCAGCGGCTTGGCCAGATCGCCGCCCCGCACTTTGGCGTACGTCTCCGGCCTCGCCGCATCGAGCGAGAAGCTGATTTCCTTCAACCCCGAATCGAGCACACGCAGCGCCGACTCCGGCGTGACGAGATGGGCATTGGAATTCGCCCGGATGAAAACGTCGTCCCGATCCGCGCAATGCTCGATGAGCCGCCAAAACGCCGGCGCGAGAAACGGCTCGCCCAGCCCGCTCACGATCATCCGCGACGCCGTGTCGACGTAGGAGCTGATCCGCTCGAAAATCTCCATCGGCATATGCTGCGGCCGGTCCACCGCGCCGGTGCCGTGCGGGCACATCACGCAGCGCAGATTGCAGATCGTGGAAACTTGCAGGATCAGGTCGGCCGGCCGCGAGCGGAGCTTCACCGCCTGCCGCGAATGTTCCAGCAGCGCGAGGGTCGCATTCCGCTGCGCCACGCTCGCCTGCCCCTCGCCGCGCGAGACGAGGCGATACTCCCGCCCCTCCCGCTGCCCGTGTTTTGCAAAATGCTCAAAGCCCGAAGCAAACTGCAGCCGTTTCACCGCCGCCGCCACATCCGGGTAGCGGTCGAGATAGAACGCATCGTCGAACAACTCCGCCACCTCCTCATCCTCAAACGGCTTATGCTCCAGCGGCGTAAACGCCAGGTGATCCTGCTGGTGAGGGCAATCCGTCGATTCGCAGATCGGATGCACCCGGTTGGCGAGGATCGAGGCGCGAATCTCCTGCATCGTTTCCCCATTCCAGATCTCGTCCGCGGTATTCTTGAGGAGGCTGCCGACGGGCTTCGAGCCGTGCCCACAGGTGAGCACCTCGCCGCGGTCGGTGACGATCATCCAATGCCAAGGGTAAGTGCAGTTGCGTACGCTCATATCCACCTTACATGACAACGGGACACGACAAAACCACTATCCGGCTACGAAAAAAATTACACGGCTTATATAGAAAGGGTTAAGCCCTGCGCGAAAGCGGTACGAATCCGCAGCCTCCGCCAGCGGGAGACCTACCACGCAGCCGCAGCCGCGTCCTTGAGCCGTCGCGGCCTGGAGCCGCTCTTACAACATCCCGAAGCGCCCGTTTAGCCGATCTACTTCGCCGCCGCCGCAGCCGCGATCTTCTCCAACCTCGCCTGAATGTCCGCCTCGGCCAGCCAACGCCCCCGTACCATCACGCCGGAGCGCTTGGCGACATGACCAAGGTCGTCGAGCGGGTTCGCCTGCAAAAGCACGAGGTCGGCGCGCTGGCCCGTGGTCACGGTACCAAAGGCTTCACGGTCCTTGTAGTAATCGCCGACATTCTTCGTTGCGGTTTGCAGCACGGCAAAGTTCGACATCCCCACCGCCTTCATCGCCGCGAGTTCCCGGTGGATCGAGAAGCCCGGGACGCTATACTGCTGCGGCGCATCGGTCCCGAAGACGATCCGCACCCCGCCGTCATGCAGCGCCTTCAGCAGCACATTGCGATTCTCGATGATCCGCTTCACCTGCGCCGCATTGAAGTTCGGATTGGCGAGGCGGCTGGTGTAACCCTTGCGCCAGCTCTCGATCACCGGCCGCGGCATGTATTTAAGTTCCGGATACGCCGCAACGTCCTCCGCCCTCACGCCGCCCAGGATCACCTCCCAGAGCGCCATCGTGGGCACGACCCACGTGCCCGTCTCGCGCGTGAATTTCACGATCTCCGCGAGCTTCGCCCGGTCGATCGGTCCGTCCTTGGCCGCGAGATGCTCGATGTAGCCATCGAGATGATCGACCGTCCGCTGCCCGTGCTTGATGCAGGCCACGAGCCCCACGTCCGCGGGGATGTGGCCGGAGAATTCGATGCCGACATCTTTCGCCGTCTGCGCCAGCGCAGCGTAGACCTCCGGTTTGATGCCGGGGTGGATCTTCAGCAGGTCCCAGCCCTCCGCCTTCTGGTCGCGGACCCGGGCGATGGCCGACTGCGGCGTTGGCACCGACTGCCCGTTGAAGCTCGGCCCCGCCAGATAGAGCGTCGGCGCCACGATCTCACCACGCCGCGCCTTTTCGCGCCACTCAAGCTGGCCTGGAAAGCCCTGCATGCTGCGCACCGTCGTCACGCCATTGGCCACGAAGAGAAAGAACACGTCCTCAAAATACTGCGGCGACGAGCCCAGCGGCGGATTGTGCCCGTGCAGTTCACCCAGCCCGGGGATGAGAAACTTGCCCTTGCCCTCGATCCGCTGCGCGTCGGCCGGTATCTTCACGGTGCCGACCGGCCCCACCTCCGCGATCTTGTCGCCCTTCACGATCACCGTTTGCCCCGCGAGCGTACGCTCGGTGTCCATCGGGATGACGGTCACATCGACGAAAGCCACGGTCGCTGGCCCTGTCGCCGCCGCTCCTAGCGCTGCCAGTGAGATGAATCCGAACCCAATCCAGAGGTAAAAGAAGAGACGTCTCATGCCCACACCCAACAACAGGATGCGCCACCTTTCAACGGCACAGCGTCGAAAGCCCGCATCGTTGCGACAGCCAGAATTCACGCCGCGCCGCTCGTCGTTTGTAGTCCCGCCTACAGGCGGAATCCGAAAATCTTCCGCCTGAAGGCGGGACTACAAACGCAACCCAGCCTAACTCCACCCTACCCGCGCTTGCTCAACGTCTCCACCACCGGCGCCAACTCATGCAGCGTTTTCAATTGGAAAAGCCGCCCTTCCGCCGCCGGCAAATCTTCCACATGCTCGGCCGCCCAGGTGATGCGATAGGGCACATGCGCCCCCGCCCCACCGAGCGCAAGGACCGGCGCGATGTCCGACTTCAGCGAGTTGCCCACCATCAAAAAATCGCCCGCGTTGATCCCATGCCGCCGGAAGATAGCGGCATAGGTATCCGTGTTCTTCTCCGACACGATTTCCACCCCGCGAAAGTGCGACGCCAGGCCGGACTTCCCGAGCTTCCGCTCCTGGTCGCGCAGATCGCCCTTCGTGATCAGCAGCAGCCGGTGCCGCGGCGAGAGCGCAGCAAGCGTTTCCGCCGCACCGTCGAGCAGGTCTACCGCGTGCGTGAGCATTTGCCGGCCGAGCGCCATCAGCTCCTGGATTTCGTCCGTGCGGATCTTGCCTCCGGTCAGTTCGATCGCCGTCTCGATCGCGGAGAGGGTGAAGCCCTTGATGCCGTAACCGTAGAGGTCGAGATTGCGCATCTCGGTCGCGAAGAGCGTGCGGTCGACCGTCGCGGCATCGTGATACTGCGCCAGCAACGCGCGATACCGCTCGTGCGTTTTTTCGAAAATCACTTCGTTGTGCCACAGGGTGTCGTCGGCGTCGAAGCCGATGACAAGTTCGCGAGTCGCCATGCGCTCACTCCAAAACGCGCAACCGCCCCGCGCAATCAAAGTCTCGCACCGCCGCGCGCTAGACTGGTTTGAGAAAAGAGCCGTATGCCAGGTAGGCAGCCAGCTTGCAATCAGGCTGCCTACCACGACTGCGAATCATTTCCCAAAGCCGGTTACCGCGAAGTCAGGTGCCACTTGCCGCATAGCGGGCAAAGGTACGCCGAGCGCCGTCGCTCAATGCCGGCGAGCGCGGCGGCGTCAAGCGCATTTGCCTGCGTGGAGTAGCGCCGTTTGGTGGTGCACATCCGCTGGCGCTCGTCTCGGTTGGGCTTCTTCACGTGATCGCTGGGAGGGTTAAGGGCTTTATGTGTGCCGGTCGGAAAGTTTTCAATCTGAGTTCCTCGCCTGTCCACGATATCGCGCCAACCTCGGCTCTGGTTTGCGATTTTCCGGGT
>JAZKEV010000193.1:15060-16654 GCA_040386765.1 Verrucomicrobiota bacterium
CCGGGTTTGGCTACAGTCCGAGAGGAAGAAACGTGCCACAAATCTCCCGCCACATTCCTCTCCGGGTGATGAACCGACCACCCTCACGTGCTTCGGTCCTCGGCAACTGCGCGACCTGGCTCTGTCCCTGCGGCAATCCTATCACGCTCCAGTGCCACTCCGGCGCCGCCAGCGGTCCGACGCCCGAGACGGTCGCGACCTGCCCGCAGTGTCACCGCGTGTATTTCGTCATCCCCCTCGACAAGTCCCACGGCCCGCCCATCGAGGTGGTCGAGCTCTATGGGATGCCAGCGCGCGCGGATGAGACAATCCCTGCGCCGCCCGAGCCCAATCCGGCCTGAAGGCTGTCAGAATGTAGCGGCGGTCTATGACCGCCGACGAATCGGATAAAACTTCCGCACCTCAAAGCCCCTCGCGCCGGGCCGCAGCGCCAGACCCACCTGCCGCTCGCTTAACACCCTTCTCCTCCTGCCGCCGGGCCGCCGCCATATTGTCCACGAGATTCGGATAATGCCGGCCGGCTTTGGTCGCACGTTGGCGGGCCCACACAATACTCGCAGGCGTGAGCTTGGTTTTCGCCGCCGTCTTCGGCGCGTCTTTTTTCCAGGGAGTGGTCATGAGCGCGACGACGTTTCCTGCGGCGTCGCCGCTATCGTATCGCGTACCTGCGCGAGGATCTCAAACGACCGCAGCCGCGCCGCGTGGTCATACGTCGCCGTGTTTACCATCAGCTCGTCGACACCCGTGCGCTCGAGAAACGCCTCCAGTCCACGCTGCACGGTCTCGCGCGAGCCCACGATGCTCTCGCGAAACGAATGCTCCACCATCGCGCGCTCCGGCGGCGACCACAGGCCATCCATCGAATCGACCGGCGGCAGCAGCGGCGTCGGCCGCCCGCGGCGCAGTGCCACGAAGCTCTGCTGCAGCGAGGTAAAAAGCCGCGCCGCCTCCGCATCCGTCTCCGCCGCATACACGCCGATGCACGCCATCGCATGCGGCTTCGGCCACGCGGACGACGGGCGATATTGGTCGCGGTACATCGCAAGCGCATCGTGCAAATGATCCGGCGCAAAGTGCGACGCAAAGGCAAAGGGCAGCCCAAGCGCCGCCGCCAGCTGCGCGCTGAAGAGACTGGAACCGAGCAGCCAGATCGGCACCTCCAGCCCCACCCCCGGCACAGCCTGCACCGCCTGCCGGGCCGACAACGCGCCCGACTGCCCGCGCGCGGGCCGGAAATAGTTCTGCAGCTCCACCACATCCTCGGGAAACGTATCCGCGCTCTCAGTACGCCCGCGCCGGAGCGCATGGGCGGTCAGTTGATCGGTGCCGGGCGCGCGGCCGAGGCCGAGATCGATGCGCCCGGGAAAGAGCGACGCGAGCGTGCCAAATTGCTCCGCGATCACGAGCGGCGGATGATTCGGCAGCATGATCCCGCCCGACCCGACGCGAATCGTCGAGGTCCCCGCCGCCACGTGTCCGATCACCACCGAGGTCGCGGCGCTCGCGATGCCCGGCATGTTGTGATGCTCGGCCAGCCAGTAGCGCCGATAGCCCCACCGCTCCGCATGCTGCGCGAGGTCGCGCGCGCGGTGCA
>JAZKEV010000194.1:0-1037 GCA_040386765.1 Verrucomicrobiota bacterium
TGCCGGTGCCGGCGGGACCGATGCCGAAGACCACATCGTGCTCGATCATCGACTGTAGATAGAGCTTTTGGCTGAGGGTTTTCGGCACGATCGTCTTCCGATTGGTCGCGATGACCAAGGGGTTCTCCATCAAGGTGCGGAGCTGGGGGCCCTCGCCGCGGGCAAACGCATCGGAGATCCGATGGAAGTCGGGCGTGCGAATGGCCATGCCCTGACTCCGGGCCTGATCGAGGAAAGCGAAGAGGGTCTCGGCGGTGGCCACCTTGTCGGCGGGGCCCTCGAGCTTCAGCCAGTCTTCACGGGAGACGAGCTTGATGCCCAAGAGGCGCTCGACGTGCGCGAGGTTTTCCGCCCGGTCGCCATAGATGGCGCTGAGGTGGCGTGGACTCGGGAAATGGAGGGTTTTGGAAGACACAGGAAGAGGATGGCCGGCGGCGGGGGCCGAAAGGCGGACCGGAGGGCTGAACTAGTTTATACGGCTGCGGCGGAGAGTTTGACCACTGCGGCACTGATTTTTTCCCACGTGGCCTCGAGCGACTGGGGGAGGATGCGGGTCTGACCGATGACAGGCATGAAGTTACTGTCACCATTCCAGCGGGGAACGATATGGCCGTGGAGATGAGCGATGCTGCCGCCGGCGACGGAGGCGCCGAGATTGAAGCCGATGTTAAAGCCATCCGGCTTCAGGGCGGCGGTGAGCAGGCGCTGGGCGAGGATGATCTCGTCGAAGAGGTCGGCGCGCTCGGCCGCATCCAGCGACTCAAGCTCGATCACCTCGCGAAACGGCACGGCGAGCAGGTGGCCCGGATTGTAAGGGAACCGGTTGAGCACGAGATAGCTGAGCTTCGACCGGTGGACGATCAGGGCGGCGCGGTCGTCGCCCAAGGCTGGCAGCTCTGTAAAAGGGCGCTGCATCGACGCGGGGTAGCGCGGGGCCTCGATGTATTCCATGCGCCAGTGAGGGTGAAGCTGCTGCATGGGAGCGGTAGTGAAGGGAGTGCCGGCTGGGCGGAAATCGTGAACCGTGGACGAAAAGC
>JAZKEV010000194.1:1047-2735 GCA_040386765.1 Verrucomicrobiota bacterium
CAGGGGTGGGGAAAGTCAAAACCGGGTTGTAGCGGGGCTGGAGGGGTTTGAGAAAGACGCTGGCGAACGGACGATTCGTCGTTTCAATCCCCAGCCTCCCATCATGTCCGAAACCTCCTCAGCATCCCGTCGGGTCGTCATCACTGGCATCGGTTGCGTCTCGCCTTGCGGCAACACCGCGGCGGACACCTGGGCCTCACTTGT
This sequence comes from Verrucomicrobiota bacterium, assembly GCA_040386765.1. Taxonomy (GTDB): domain Bacteria; phylum Verrucomicrobiota; class Verrucomicrobiia; order Opitutales; family Opitutaceae; genus ER46. Next base: position 1,252 of record JAZKEV010000194.1, read on the forward strand.
CGCAGGACGGAGCGGGATCGGCCGGATCACGCGCTTTGACCCCACGGGCTGCACGGCGCAGATCGCGGGTGAAGTGAAGAACTTCGACCCGGCGCGGCCGCTGCCGGCGGCGCTCCAGCCGCGCGGGCCGGGCACCGATACGCTGGCGCAGGCGCTGACCCAGAAGGACGTGAAGAAGTTTGGCCGTTTCACGCACCTCGGCGTGGGCGCTGCGGTGGAGGCGTATGCGGACTCCGGGCTCGATGCCCACCGCGCCGCGATCAACGCCGAGCGGATGGGCGTGAATCTCGGCGTGGGCCTCGGCGGCCTGCCGGAGATGGAGGCGATGCACGATACGTGGAAGGCGGGCGGCTTCCGAAAAATCTCGCCCTTCTTCATCATCCAGATCGCGCCCAATCTCCTCGCCGGCCAGGTGAGCCTGCTGCTCGATCTTCGCGGGTCCAATATGAGCGTGGCCTCGGCCTGCGCGACGAGCGGGCACGCGCTCGGCGAAGCGGCGGCGGCGATCATCCGCGACGATGCGGATGTGATGATCGCGGGCGGCGCAGAGTCGACCGTGACGCCGCTGGCGATCGGGGCCTTTGCGCAGATGCGCGCGCTCTCGACGCGGAACGATGCGCCGGAGAAGGCCTCGCGGCCCTACGACAAGGACCGGGATGGATTCGTGCTTTCGGAGGGTGCCGTGGTCTTCGTGCTGGAGGAACTGGAGCACGCGAAACGTCGCGGCGCCCGCATCTATGCCGAGTTGCGCGGTTATGGGGCTTCGGCGGATGCCTATCATCTCTCATCGCTCGCGCCCGGTGCGGAAGGCTCGGCACGCTCGATGAAGGCCGCGCTGAAACGCTCGGGCCTCAAGGCGACGGACGTCGACTATGTGTCGGCGCACGCGACCTCGACGCCCGGCGGCGATGGCGAGGAAGCAGCGGCGATCTCGACGGTCTTTGGGGAGAACAAGGCCAACCTCCATGTAAGCGGCGTGAAGTCGATGACCGGCCACTTGCTGGGCGGCGCGGGCGCGATGGGGGTCTTTGCCGCAGTGCTGGCAATTCGCGACGGGGTGATACCGCCGACCTTGAACTTGGAAAACATCGATCCGGCGGTGGAGGCCTTGGGTCTCAATTTCACGCCCAACGTCGCGGTGAAGAAGCCGGTGCGCGCCGCGCTGGCGAATAGCTTCGGCTTTGGCGGCACGAACGCCTCGGTGGTTGTCAGCGCGCTGAGTTAGTGCCTGCCTTTCGCCCGTGCTCCGCGAAATCAAAAACGTGAGGCAGGAGCCGGGCGAGGGACGGCGGCGCTGGTTCGAGTCCGATGGACTCGAGCTCGTGGTCTGGCTCGATGCGCGTGGGCGGATGACGGGGTTTCAGTTGTGTTACGACTCCGGCCGGCACGAACACGCGCTCACGTGGCGTGAGGGAGGAGGGTTCAGCCACGACCGCGTCGATCCGGGCGAAGAGCTTCGCATTCTGGGTGATCTTGTCCTGCAT
>JAZKEV010000194.1:2745-12740 GCA_040386765.1 Verrucomicrobiota bacterium
GCCCTTTCAAAAATCTGACTCCGGTGCTGCGGCCCGATGGAAAAGTGCCGTGGGCGGAAATCCGGAATCGATTCAGCCAGCGCGGCGGCACGCTCGAAACGGACTTGCGCGAGACGATCGAGGCGCGGCTGGCGGAGGGGACGAAGGGGAGGGCGTGAGGAGCGGTGAGAAGTAGCGTGCGACTATAGTATTTAGCCACCGATTCCACAGATGGCAAAGATGAAGATATCCGTGATATCTGTACGATCAGTGGCTGTTTTTAAGTGCAGTGCACTTGTTACGATGGCGGGGAAGGTGCGGCAAAATACAGATCGCAAAGTACGAAGGCTCGGCGGGGATTGCCTCGTCCTACCTGCTGCACAACGAACCCAATCCTTTTAACCGCGGATAACGCGGATGCAGCGGATGGCTTTTTGGTCTTCGGTATTTATCCGCGTCATCGGCGTAATCCGCGGTCAAGATCGCCTTTGCCGAGGTGGGAGTGCCCGGCTCTTCCCGCTTTCACTTTCAAACAAGCTCGCGTCGCGGGGCGGGCTTCGTTGGCTAGCGGGTCGATGCTGAAATTCTGGCAGAACCTCCGCGCTACGATACCCGGGCCCTTTCTGGCTGCGCTGTGTCTTGGGGCGGGTTTTCTGGGTTTCGTGGCATGGGACCAATCGTATTGGTGGCGGATCAAGGAGGACTACTCCTTTGGCTGGCTGGTGCCGTTCTTCGTGGGGTTTGTGGTGAGTGATCGCTGGGTGAAGATTCGCGCGGGCCTGATGGCGTGCGAAGCTCCGGCGAGTCTGCGCGTGGCAGGCTGGCAAAAGTGGCTGCTGTATTTCGTGCTGGGGAGCGCGCTTACGCTCGGTGTGGCGATGTTTTTGCTCGGGGCGTTTTACCGGGCCGGATCGGGCACTTCACAGCCGGGTACGCTGGCGATTACTTTGGGCATGTGCGGAATTTTGCTGCCGGTGCTTTTCATGAATACCCCCGCTTCGCCGTCGCCGGTGCGTGGCAGTGTGTTTACCGATCGGCGCGTGCAGGTGGTGTCGCTGTTTCTTTTCCCGACGCTGGTGTGGTTGATTTCGGCGCCGCTGGTCTCGGCCGTCGAAAATCAGGTCAACCTCGCGCTGCTCCGGAAGGTGGTGACGGTCGTAGCCGTCGTCTTCGACGTGCTCGGACTGCCGATCGAGCAACAGGGCAATGTGCTGGTGCTGCCGCCGATCGATGGGAAACCCAATCAGGTGGGCGTGGAAGACGCGTGCTCGGGGATTCGCTCGCTGACGGCGTGCCTGTTTGCCGGCTCATTTCTGGCGGCGGTCTTCGTCGACCGGCTTTGGAAGAAAGTCACGCTGGTCGTGGCGGCCATGCTGCTGGCTTTCGTGAGCAATCTTGGCCGGAGCCTTTTCCTGACGGCGTGGGCTTACAATTACGGCCACGCTGCGATCGAGGGTACGGTGCACGATGTGGCAGGCTACGCGGTGCTGGGCATGACGGTCATCGGGCTGCTTTGCCTGCTTCCGTTGCTGAACCTGAAGCTGGCCGATTCGGAAGAGGCGCTGCCACAAACTTGAAGCTGTTCGCAGGGGCGAGGTAACGGCGGGCGAGCGCGCTAAGGTCGTCGCGCGTGATGGCGGCGGAGTCGGTGTTGCGCGTGCGGGCGTATTCGAGCCGTTCGGGATACTGCTGCGCGTCGCTGAGGACCGTGCCGGCCCAGTAGGAATTCAGGCGTACGTCGTCGGCACGGCTGCGCAAAAATGGCTGCCGCACGCGGAGGAACTCATCCTCCTGCACGCCTTCGCGCGAAAGGGAGGAGGCCTCCTGCTCGAAGATGCGGACGGCCGCGTCGAGGTGGCGCGGCGCGACCTCGGCGTAGATGTAACAATAGCTGAGTGACGGAAACCCATGGATCTCGTCGAAGCCGGCGGAGGTGGAGTAGGCTGCGCCCAATTCCTCGCGCAGCCGCACACGGCACCGCTCTTTCAGCACCTCGGCGAGAAGCCGGCACCGGCGCTCTTCGTGCACATCGGCGATGGAGGGCATGGGCCAGTACCACGCGATCGCGCCTTGGGCGCCGCCACCGGGGACAAGGATGACCTTGGGCTTGGTGGGCGGCTTGGCGGGCTGGGCCGTGACGTTGTTGCCCACGCGACGGCTGGCGCGGTCGGGCAGCGCGCCGATGGTTTCGGCCACGGCGGCGAGCGCCTCCTCCCATGTAACGTCGCCCACGACGCTCATCTCGATGGCGCCGCCCGTGAGTTGGGGCGCGATCCACTCCTTCACCTCGGCGATGGTGCGGGAGAACAACTCGTCGGCCGTGGGCGTGCCGAAGCGCCGGTCGCCGGTGAGGGCGCGCATCGCGTGCAGGTTGATCATGCCGCCGGTCGAACTGGTAAGGCCGGAATACATGGAGGAGAAGGACGCGCGGGCATCGCGCATGACCTCGGTGCGAAACGCGGCATCGCTCAGGTGGGCGGCGATGACCTGCAATGTGAAGGCGAGGTCGCGTTTCGCGCAGCGGGCAGTGAAGGTGCACGCGTCGGATTGGACGTTGAATCCCACGCGGAGCGCGCGGCCCGCGAGGAGCGGCACCATTTCCTGGGCGCTGTGGCGGCCCACGCCGCCACCGGTCACCGAGATATTGGCGAGGAGGTCAAGGCCGGGGCGATCCGGCGGCTGCGTGAGCTTGCCCTCGCCGACGCGCATCCGGATCATGACCGTCTCGGCCTCGAACGCAGTCTGCTTGTGGTTGAGGCGGACGCCATTCACGAAATGCGCGAGCCGCAGATCGAGATCGGCGACGTGCTCGACGTGGAGCAGCTTCCCCGTCGGGCCAAAGCGATCGTAGCCAAAAACGGTGGCGGCATTTGCGGCCTCCTTGTATGCGATCGCTTCGCGGCTTCGGCTTTTGTTCAACGTCGCGGCGATCTCAGCGCGGGTGATCTTGAAGGCCGGATGGGCGGCGATGAAAACGTGGGGCGCGCTGCCCGTCCACACGCGGCGAAACGCCTCGAGGCAATCGACCTCGGTGACGCGCACGATGGCGTCCGCGAGGTCGCGCTGAGCCACCTGCGGCAGGGCGAAGATCTGGCCGTCGATCACCGACGCCTGAAGCTGGCTGGCGATCCAGCTGGAAGGCCACGTGGCCGACGTACGCACCGCATGCTCATGGGCGGCGATGAGATTGGCACGCGCGACCGCGAGCTCCTGGGAGGTGAAGCCAAACTGAAACGCGCGGCGGTGCTCCAGCTCCACGTCGGACGCGACTTGTTTCCAGTCGTCGATTTTGCCCGAGACGGAGATCGAGGCGACCTGCCAGCGGCGGAGGCCGGACAAAAGCGAGACCTGGGGCGAGACATAGGAGGCGCCGGGCTGGTGGGCGAGCGACTGCAACCGGCGGTGGAGCATGTTGAAGGCGAGGGCCTCGTGCAGGCGGGGGATACGGCTGGCCAGGGTGTCACGAACCCGCGGCCGTGGCACGGGATGCTCGAAGGACAGCACCACGCCGAGGAGCCCCGGATCGGCAAAGATGGCGACATCGGGCGACGAGGCCGCGGCGGCCTCGAGATCGGCGGGCTCGAGGCGGGCGGGACCGCGGGGAGCGATCCGCCCCAGCTCTTCCTCGAGCGCCCGCGCGACTGCCTCGGGCTCGATATCGCCGACGACGATTACGGCCATCCGCTCCGGCCGATACCAGGCATCGTAGAAGGCGACGAATTGATCGCGCTTGAGCGCACGGATGGTCGCGGGTTCGCCGCCGACGGGCCGGCGGATCGCGCGCGCCGTGGGCCAGAGGAAGCGCATGTTGGCCTCGCCGCTGCGCGCGTGCGGGGTGTTGCGCGTGGCCTGCTCGCTCGCGATGACGCCGCGTTCCCGCTCGAGCAGAGTCGCGTCGAAGGTGATGCCCTCCGCGTACTCGCGAAACACGTCGAGCCCCTCGCGCAGCGTGGCATCCGACGCATCGGGCAGCTCAAGATGGTAGAACGTGTGGTCGTAGGAGGTGAAGGCGGTGTTATCGGGGCCCAGGCCGACGCCGAGCCGCTGCAGCGCGGCGGTGAGCGAATCGGCCGGGAATTTGCGCGTGCCGCGAAACGCCATGTGCTCGACGAAGTGCGCGAGGCCGAGCTCGTCGTCGTTCTCATGCAGCGAACCCACGGAGACGAGGAGGCGCAGCGAGATGCGATCCTTGGGCTGCGCGTTGGGCAGGATGAGGTAGCGCATTCCGTTGGGCAGCGTGCCCACACGGAGCTGCGGGTGCGGCGGGAGGTCGCCATCGACCTCCAACCAGGGCGCGGCACGCAGGGTGGCGGCAAAGCAGAGCGCAAAGAAAAGGAACAGCGCGCACGCTGCTGGTGCGGGACGGCTCGGCATTGGGAGCGACGATGCGGAGGCCAGGCAGGGCGGCAAGCTGCGCGGCGGTTCGGGCGTAGGGCAGGAAAACCCCGCCCTACTTTATCCGGCGTTCACGGCGCGCGGGAATCTGTAGCGGGGATCTTATTCCAAAACAGCGCCTAGCGCTTGGTCTCGGGCGCGCCGCTTGCCTTGAGGGGCGCGGCTGGCGTGCTGGCCTCTTCCTTCGCTTTGCCAACGGGGATGACGACGACGCGGCTGGCACGGTTGGCGGAGAGGTAGCTCTTCGCCATCTCCGACATCTCCTTGGTCGTGATGGCCTCGTTATCCGCGTAGCGCGAGCGGCACCAGTCGAGCACCTCGGGGCGCTCCTGGGCGCGGGAAAGCACGGCACCGAGCCAGTATTGGTTGGTGCGGGCGGATTCGCGGAGGGTGGTGAGCACGGGCTTTTTGGCACGATCGAGCTCGTCGTCGGTGATGCCCTTCTCGGCGATCTCCGCGGCGATCTCGGTGATGATATCCGCGACCTTTTGGGCGCGCGGCGGGTCGATCGACACACCGGCCTGGATGTAACCGTAGCCCGGATACAGATCGCTCGCGTTGCTGCCCGCGCCGGGGCTGTAAGCATCGCCCAACTCCTCACGGATCTTGATGCGGAGACGGTCGCTGAAGAGCTCGCCGAGCATGTTGAGGCGGCGATTGCGGGTGACTTCGCGGCCATCGGTGGTGGGCCAGTAGATCGCGACGTTGCCCTTCGGAATTTCGGTGGAGATGACGTATTCCTTGGTGAAAGGTGCGTCGGGAAACTTGACTTGGCGGGCCTCGGCGAGCTCGGGACGGGGATCGCGCTTGGGCAGGGCGCCGAAGGTCTTTGCGACGGCGTCGATCGTGGCATCGATGTCGATATCGCCGACGATCGCGACCTCGATGGCGCCGCGGGCAAGCTCGGGCGTGACCCAGGCCTTCACCTCGTCGAGGTTGCGCTTGAGCAACTCGTCCTTCTGGGGGAGGCCGAAACGATGGTCGCCGCTGGAGAGGAGCTTGGAGACTTCGAGCGTGAACGGGCCGCCGGCGGTGTGCTCGAAGCTCAGGTACATTTCGTCGATGGCCTTTTTCACCTGGCGGGCGGCTTCGGCACGATAACCGGGATCGACGATGTGCGCGGTCATGAGCTGCATCTGCATGAGCAGGTCCTGGCTATTGGTGGAGCCGCCCATCACGAAGGCGTCGCTGCTCGCGCCGAAGCTGGTGCCGATGGTCTTGCCGGCGCGGATGCGGCGGAGGTCGTCGGCGCTGTGCTTGCCGAGGCCGCCGAGCATGTAGGTCTGGTTGGTGTAGTAGGAGAGGCCGGGTTTGTCCTTGGGCTCGGTCAACTGGCCGGAGCCGATGCGCACATTGATGCGGATGCGATTGGCCTCGAACTCGGTCTTCTTGAGATTGAGGCGGACGCCGTTTTCGAAGGAGAGGAGCGTGACGTCGAGGTCGGCGACGTGGTCGCGCTTGGCGATTTTGCCGGCCGGACCGAAGTCGGTGTAGGCCCACTGGGTATCCTGGATCGCGGCGGGGGCCGTGACGGCGACAGCACGGGATTTTTCGTAGACGCCTTTGATTTCGGCGAGGGCCTTGGCTTTTTCGTCGCCGGAGATTTTGGCATTGCCGGTGACGACGACGAGGCGGTGCTTCGCATCCCAGCTCGCGCGCATGGCCTTCACGCACTCATCGACGGTGACCTTGGCGAGCGCGGGACCGTAGAGTGCGAGGTCATCGGCGGGCGTGGTGAAGACCTCGCGGTCGAGGAGCGAGCTGGCGATCTCGTCGGCGAGCGCTTGCGAACGGCGGGTGGACGCGGTCTTCACGGACTGCTCGAGGCTGTTGCGGAAGGTGGCTTTCACCTCTTCGAGTTCCGGCTGCTGGAAGCCATGCTCCAAGGCGCGGCGCAGCTCCTGATCGCCCACGCCGAGGGCTGCCTGCCACTGGTCGGCGCGGCAGGAGACGGACATGGCGGCCTGACGGTAGAAGGCATACGATTCGCCGGCACCGACGCTGGCATTGGTGAAGGGGGCGTTCTCCTTCTTCGCGAGCTCGGAGAGGCGGCGATTGAGCATCGCGTGAGCGAGCGTGCGCGGGAGGTATTTCAGGCGGTTGGCGGCGGTGTCAGGCTCCTGCGTGTAGGGAGTGACCGTGGTGATGGCGACGCTCGTCTCGGGGGCCTCGGACTCGTAGTGGTGAAACACCTGGACACCGTCGGCATGCGCGACCTTGCCGAGGTCGGGCTGCTCGCGGGCGGGGCCGCGAGACTTGAGCGGGGTGAAGGCCTCGACGATCTGCTTCTCCATGGCGACGGGATCGATGTCGCCGACGACCACGAGCGACATGAGCTCGGGGCGATACCACGTATTGTAGAAATCGAGGAACTGATCGCGGCCCGCCTTGGAGAGCACGTCGACGGTGCCGATGACGTCGCGCTTCGCGAACATCGTGTTGTTCAGGTAAAAATTATTGGTCGCGAGCCAGGTGCGGTAGCCCACGGAGTCGCGCGTCCGTTTCTCGCTGAGGATGATGCCGCGCTCCTTCTCTATTTCCTCCGGGATGAGGAGGAGGCCCCCCGCGTAGTCGTTGAAGACCTTGAGGCCCTCGGCGAGGGTGGGAGCCTTGGTATCGGGCAACTCGAGGAGATAGAGCGTGCGCTTGTACCAGGTGCTGGCGTTGGTATCGCCGCCGAAGTTCATGCCCATGCGTTGGAAATACTTGATAAGCTCGTCCGGCCCGTAGTGCGTGCTGCCGTTGAAGGCCATGTGCTCGAGGAAGTGCGCGAGGCCGAGCTGCTGCTCCGTCTCGTGGATGGCGCCGGCTTCGATGAGGAGGCGGAGCGACGCGCGCTCCTTGGGCTCCTTGTTGGCGCGGACGACATAGCGCATGCCGTTGGGCAGCGTGCCGAAGCGAGCCGCCGGATCGGCCTTCAGGTCGCTCTCGGTTTGGGGGAACGGAATCGGGGCTGAAACCGCGGAAAGAAGAGTACAAAGGGCAAGGGCAAGCAGGGGAACAAGGCGATGCATGAACATAGTGCCGCAAAAAGACCCTCTTCGCGCAAAAGGAAAACGACGGATGGATTTAGACCTGCGACAGGGAACAAGCGGGCTTTGAGCGGGTAGGCGCGGCAGGCCGAGGCGTAATCGGTGGGGAAGGGGATCGCGTTTTGCTTTGAGCCGGGGCGCATTTTTGCGGCGAATAGCGGTTGGATGCTCTGGCTCTACCGTCTCGCCTTCCTTCCGATCCTGCTCTTTGCAGCGCCCTATTACCTGCTGCGCATGCGGAAACGGGGTGGCTATGGGGAGGCCTTTGGCCATCGTTTCGGAGGGCACCCGGCCCTGGCGCCGAAGCGGCCGGGCGGGGCGCGCGTCTGGCTGCAGGCGGTGAGCGTCGGGGAAATGCTGGCGATCGGGCCTCTCTTGCGGGCGCTGCACGCGGAGGGCGTGGAGGTTTATCTGACGACCACGACGAGCACAGGTTATGCGCTCGCCAAAAAAGATTACGCCGCGCTGACGCTCGGCATTGGCTACTTCCCCATCGATTGGTGGCTCTTTGTGACGCGGGCGTGGCGGAAGATCGACCCCGACGTGGTCGTGCTCGCCGAGGGCGAGCGCTGGCCGGAGCACCTCCACCAAGCAGCGAGCCGCGGCGTGCCGGTGCTGTGCATCAACGCGCGGCTGTCCGACCGCAGCTATGCGCGGCTGAGGCGTTTCCGGCCCGCCGTGCGCTTGATGACGGAGGGCGTCACGCGACTGCTCGCGTGTTCGAAACACGACGAGGAACGATTCGCCGACCTCGGTGTGCCACGCGAGAAACTCGCGACCACAGGAAACATCAAACTCGACGTGCAGATCACGCCGCTGAGCGACGCCGAGAAGGCTCAGCTACGCCGCGAGCTGGGCCTGCCCGATGGCCTCCTACTGCTCGGGTCGTCGACCTGGCCGGGCGAAGAGGCCGCGCTGCTCGCGGCTTGGGGGCAGGCGCGGGCGGACGGGTTGCGTTGCTCTCTGCTGTTGGTGCCGCGGCACGCGGAGCGGCGCGGGGAGATCGAGCGGGAGCTGGAGCAGGCGAGAGACGTTAGCGTCGGCCATGACGGCCATCCGCTGCGTTATCACTTCCGCTCGCGCGGTGCGGCCGCTGGCGAGGTGGAGGTCGCGGTGGGCGATACGACAGGGGAATTGCGAAAATTCACCCAGCTTGCGGATCTCGTGTTTGTCGGGAAAAGCCTGACGCCGCATACCGAAGGCCAGACGCCGGTGGAGGCGGCGGCGCTCGGGAAACCGATTCTGGTGGGGCCAGGGATGAGCAACTTCCGCGCGATCGTGGACGACCTCAAGGCGCGCGGGGCGGTGCGCGAAGTACGCGATCCGGCGGCGTTAACGGCAGCGGTGACGGAATTGCTACGCGACGGTAGCAAACGGGCGACGCTCGCGGAAGCGGCTGTGCAATGGCGGCGGGAGAACGGGGGCGCGGTGGGGCGGACGCTCGTGGAAATTCGCGCGCAGATTCTACGCACGAGAAAAAGTGCCGCCTAGGATTGGTGGCACGCACTTTGCATTTCTTCCTCTCGTTACATGGACGGTTTCTACGCTAAATTGGTGATTGCACCGCGCACTTCGCGACCTACGGTCGCCGTTTTTGATTGATGCAGTCCCACGGACCCAAGCGCGTCTATACTCCCCATTCGCTCGAATTCTGGTTCGGCAAACTTGAAAACGACTGGGCCGGAGCATTCTCCGAAGCGCAGTTGGAGCAGGGCCGCCAGATATATCGTGATGGACAGGTCCGTGAGCTGGAATTGACCGACAAGGACGCCATCGTCCACCGCCGGATCGACAAGAAAGACGAGTATGCGGTGATCGAATGGACCGCGGAGGGGTTGAGCGTGCGCTCCTCTTCGACGGATCGCGAGCTGGCTCATGCGCTGGCGGTCGCGGGGTTGCACGAGATCGAGGAACTCGTGGCGGATGAGATTTCGCCGCTGCCGGAAGAAACCAACGGACACACCAACGGCCATGCCGAACCCCACGCTCCGCGCAACGGCTTCAGCAACGGCCATGGTGCGGTCAAGAATGGCAATGGGGCGACCGGCAATGGCCACGCCCACAGCAACGGAAATGGCAACGGCAATGGCCACGCCCCGGGGGCTAGCATCGGGGGCAGAACACCCACGCCGCCTCGCACGACGACGATTGGCAGCGGGCCTTCGCGGACGCTCGTGCTGGTCTTCAAGACGAAGACGAGCGGGCTCACTTTCCAAGCCGCGTGGCTTGGCTCGGACAAGAAAACGAAGCATCCGGCGCTCGGCCCGGAAGCGCACGCCAACGGCAACGCGCACGTGACCTCCGGCGAGCGAGCTAAGCTCATCGGCCTCGCGGCCTACGCGCGGAAGGCGCATTTCCACTACAGCCAGGAAACGGGCGTCTACACGATGGAGTCGCTGGTAGTGATCCCCAATTTCCTGAAGACGGTCATGCCGGCGTGGAAGAAGATGTTCACGATCGAGCTCGACGACAAATCGGCGAACCTGATCAAGGGCACCCGATTGGTGGAGATCGAGGCGGTCGCGGAGCGTGCACCGACGACTCGTGGCAATGGCTCGGATGTGGCGGCGCTGAACCTGCGGTGGATCT
>JAZKEV010000195.1:0-5352 GCA_040386765.1 Verrucomicrobiota bacterium
TCCCTTGGCTGCGACGTCGGAGCCGCAGCGTCCGGCAGTGATGGAGAAACGCGCACCTGCGAGCCGAAGCGAAGGGCAGCTTCGCGCGACGGCTCCTTCTTTTGTCGGGCCGCTCGACTATGTGAAGATCCCGCCGCGCTCGATGGGGCCGATGTATTCACGGCACAACCATGACCCGGGCCTAACGGTCTGCGACAATGGAGACATCCTCGTGATCTGGTACACCTGCGAGGAAGAGCCGGGTACGGAAGTTGGATCCGCCGTGAGCCGGTTGAAACTCGGCGCGACGGAGTGGGAGGCAGCGGCGCCGTTCTGGGATGTTCCGGAGCGCAACGACCATGGGCCCGCGATTTGGAACGACGGCCGGGGCACCCTGTTTCATTTCGTGGGCAACAAGCAATTGCCCGGGTCCATCCTGCGCACATCGCGCGATCATGGTGTGACGTGGAGTCCGGCGCGGAAGTTCAGCGCGAGCACGCAAGTCAACGAAGCCATCCTCCGGAAGCGCAATGGGGAGGTCCTCGTCACCCTGGACGGGGTCGCGGTCACCTTGGTGGAGGCGAGTGCCGATAATGGCGAGACGTGGGTCAGCTACTCCGACCCTACCGCTCGCCCGACGCTGGTGCCGGGAGAGAAGGGTCCGGCGATCGCGGGGATTCATGCAGGGTTGGTCGAGCTGAAGGATGGCCGGTTGCTGGCGTTCGGCCGGTTCGACCAGGCGCCCAATCAGAAGGCGTTTTCGCATACGCTCCCGCGCAGCGTGTCGACGGATGGCGGCCGCACGTGGCACTACAGCGTATCCGTTTTCCCGGAGATCAGTTCGACGCAGCGGCTCACTCTCAAGCGACTGAAGGAAGGCCCGCTCTTGCTGTGTTCGTTTACGGATATTCCCGTGCTGAAGAATATCGAAGGGCTTACCTCCGGGGTAAAGCCGATGAAGGATCGGCAAGGGCTGCGCTTTCCGGATGGCCGGGGCGGAGAGGTAAAGGGAGTTGGACTCTTTGCGGCGCTCTCCTTCGACGACGGCGAGACTTGGCCGGTGCGCCGCCTGATCACTCCGGGGGGCGAGGCGCGCCCTCAAATCACGATCGACGGAAAGACCTTCGATATGAGCGATACCGTCGCCGAGCCCTCGGGTTATCTCGCGATGGATCAGGATCCGGCCGGTACGATTCATCTCATCTCGAGCCGGAACTATTATGCTTTCAACCTCGCATGGTTGTTGGAGAAAAGCCCCGCCAGCGCCAAAGGGGCGGCCAAAGCGGGAGCTTCGCCGCGGTAGGCGTTGGAGACGGAGAACACTCATCCATGAAGAAAACGAACATCCGACTGTTTCACGTGATTGGGCTGCTGGCCCTCGGCTGGCTGGCGCAAGCGCCCAGCGCTGGTGCGGATTCAACCGCAAAGAAACCGGCGCCTCTGAAATCGCAGGTCCTGGCGTGGGAGAGCATGCCCGTGAAGCAAACCGCTTTGGGGAATGTGCGCCCCATCTTCAACACCCCCACCGCCACACTGGCGAAGCTGGAAAGCCACGTTACCACGCTGAACCCCGGCTTGGATTCTCATGCGGTCCATCGCCACGCCCACGAAGAGTTGATCATCATCAAAGAGGGCACCGTCGAAGTGACTTTAAACGACGAGAAAAAGACCGTCGGGCCGGGCGCCATCTTGTTTTATGCGTCAAACGACCCGCATAAGATCAAGAATGTCGGAACGACGCCGGCCGTGTACCACGTGTTCACATTCTACACGGCTGAGACGGCAAAACTCGCGGTCAAGAAGTGAGCTTCGCGTCCGAGCAGGTTCACATGAATGCGCGGTTCACGGCCGGACTGTGGCGTTGCTCTGTTGATGGACGCCGCCTGCTCGCGTGATTCTCTCACCTGGCAGGGGCTGGACTACTTCAAAAGCATTACACCCAACGACGCCTACTGGATCGGCCGCTACACCGAGAGCCGCGAGCCGAACGGAATCCATCGGTATCAGTGACGCCGGAGGCCTCATCAACCAAACGCCCAAAACCGCTCGATTGGCGCATACCGCGAGAACAGAGGCCGAACGGGCATTGTACCGACCCACATTCAACCGCCACGCGGGCGGGAGAGCCTCTAGGACGGCCGGGGGCTGATCGCCTTTAGCTCCACCCACCGTTCGAGCGCTTGCTGCATGTCGACAGCACGCACGGGCTTTACAATATAATCGTCCATGCCAGCAGCGAGGCACTTCTCGCGATCTCCCTGCATCGCACTCGCGGTGAGGGCTATTATATGAGCAGTGGACGCATCCGGGCGGACACTTCGACGCCGACGTTCGCTCTGTCTGATTCTGCGCGTTGCCTCCAGGCCATCCATCTCTGGCATCTGGCAGTCCATGAAAATAATCCCATAAGGGACGCGCTCCAACGCATCCAGGACTTCCAGGCCGTTTGCGACGGCATCGGCAGTATAGCCCAGCTTTTTAAGGGTACCAAGCGCAACCTTTTGATTCACCGCGTTGTCCTCCGCGATAAGAATGCGCGCCTTGGTCAAATGCATTTGGGCAATCGACTGGAGAGTGCCAGCCATCGTGGGCGAGGGCCGCACAAACACGTCCTCGGCGAAATTCCTCCCAATAGTATTTACCAAACAATCCAGCAGTTTGGACTGCTTTATAGGCTTAACGAGATAGGATGAAATACCGTTGGTTTTCAACTCTGCCTCCGACAAGTGGTGGCCAAACCCGGTCAGCACCACAAGGTGAACGCCAGCGATTTCCGGGTCCGCCTTGATCGCCCGGGCCAGAGTCATACCATCCATCTCAGGCATCTCGATATCGAGGAGCGCCACGTGGTAGGGCCGCTTCTCCTCGGCCGCTTCCCTCAGAACGCGCAGCGCTTCGTGGCCGCTGGCGGCGCTTCCCTTCTGCATTTTCCAAGAGAATATCTGATGCCGCAGTATCTGGCGGTTGGTCGCGTTATCGTCGACCACTAGTACCCGGAGGTCAAAGCCCCCCTTCTCCGCCCGAGGCGCAGACGGATCATCCACAGTCCCCTTTTCGAAATTTGCCGTGAACCAGAAAGTCGAGCCTTTGCCCAACTCACTCGTCACGCCGATCTCTCCGGCCATCATGGTGACGAGCTGGCGTGAGATCGCGAGTCCCAGGCCCGTGCCACCGTACTTACGGGAGGTAGAGCCATCTGCCTGACTGAAGGCCCGAAAGAGCCGATCTTGCGTTTCAGGCGGTATGCCGACGCCCGTATCCTGAACGGTAAAGCGAAGCATCACCCTGGCCTGGAGATCGGCTTCAAGGGCCACGCGGACGATCACCTCGCCGCCTTCGGTAAACTTGATGGCGTTGCCGATGAGATTGACGAAGATCTGACGCAGCCGGCCTGGATCACCGCGAAGGCGTGTGGGCACATCGGGGCCCAGCCCGCTGGCGAGTTCGATGCCCTTGTGCAGCGCGCGCGCCGCAAGCATGTCCAGGGTGCCTTCCACTACATCCCGAAGATCGAAGTCGAGAACTTCGAACCGCAGCTTGCCCGCTTCGATCTTGGAAAAATCGAGGACGTCGTTGACGACGGTCAGAAGAGTATCTGCGCTGGCCCGGATGTTCTCAGCGTACTCGCGTTGCTGCGCATCGAGCGTGGTATCGAGCAGAAGCCCTGTCAGGCCGATGACACCATTCATCGGAGTCCGAATCTCGTGGCTCATGTTGGCCAGGAACTCGCTTTTGGCGTTGCTGGCCACTTCAGCTGCCTCCTTGGCGGTGCGGAGTTCGCGGGTGCGTTCGGCGATTACATTCTCCAGGTCCTGGAGATGCCGGCGCGATTCCTGGCCGAGCCGCCATTTCTCCGTCAATGCGGCGGCGAGTTGCAGTGCCTCGACGTTGTCGAACGGTTTCTTTAAAATGACGAGGCGGTCCGATTGCCCGAGCCGCGCCATCATATCACTCCAGGAGTAGTCGGAATAGGCGGTGCAGACAACGATCTGCAAAGCGGGGTCGATGGTCCAGAGGCGGCCGCTGGTCTCGATCCCATCCCAGCCCGGCGGCATGCGAACATCCATGAACGCCATGGCATAGGGCCGCCCCTCGGCGATCGCCTTCTGCACCATCGCATAGGCCTCTTCTCCCTGATACGCCGAATCGAGTTCGAAGCTGGCGGGGGCGGAGGGCGTGGTAGCAGGGCCGAAAAGAGCCTCCTCGTCCGAACCCGCCGCACTTGGGCGCGTGGCTGCCAGTATCTTTCGGAAATCGTCGTGAATGGCGCGGCTGTCGTCGACGATCAGGATCCGGCGATGGGGTAGGATGTCACTCATAAGAGGATTCGCGGCCTAAGGGGAGTTCCAAAGTGAAAACTGCGCCCTTGCCAATACCATCGCTTTGCGCGCGGAGCGTGCCGCCCAGTTCCTTGGCCACGAGCGCCCCGCTATGCAGGCCAAAACCATGACCGTCGCGACGCGTCGTGAAGCCGTGCGCAAAGATACGCGTGAGATTTTCCGGTGGGATGCCGACGCCGTTGTCCGCGACCGCAATCCGGACGCGCTCGCCTTCGACCGTGATGCTTATCGTCAGTTGCTTGTCCGGACGTCGCGCGTCGTCGCACGCATGCTTGGCATTGCGGATCAGATTGACGAGTATCTGCATCACTTTGTGGCGCTCCATGCTTGCGACTGGCCGGTCGACGTAGTGGCGGATGACGTCCAAGCCGTGTTTGAGAAGCGAGCTCAGGTTCAAGCGCAAGGCATCCTCGACCAACTCGACGACGCTGACGGTTTCCATCACCCCGGAAACCTTGGCGTAGCTCTGCTGCATCGAAACGATATCCTTGATGTGCTCGATGTTCTTGGTGAGGTGACCGAGTTCCTCGCGGATCGCCTGCTGCTCCTGCTCCAACTCGGAAGCGAGGGTCACAATATAGGCCGGAATCCGGCAGCCACGCGGATCTTCGGTGAGAAAATATCCCAACTGCGTCGCATTCGCGTCCAGCAGGCCGCCGAGCTTGCGCAGATTGGGAGTCTTCGAATCCCGCACACGATCCAGCACGATCGTCGCGGAAACATTTACGCTATTGAGCACATTACCGACATTGTGCAGCACGCCGGTCGCGACCTCGGCCATGCCCGCCTGCCGCGAGGTAGCGAGGAGTTCCCTGTGCGTTTCTGCCAGCTTGGCCTCCGCGGTTTTCCTTTCGGTCACATCGACCAGGGTCGTGATCGCGTGGCGCATCTCCGTGATGGGATCTTTGTACATGCGCCGCGTGAGCGCGGCCCAGACGATCCGGCCATCGAGGTGAAGGTATCGCTTCTCCACCGTAAAATGGTCGATCTCCCCTGTCTTGAATTTTTGCGTGAGCGACTTTTGCGCGACGTG
>JAZKEV010000196.1:0-3914 GCA_040386765.1 Verrucomicrobiota bacterium
CGGGACAGGGGGCGGTGTTCTGGTTCACCGCGGATTTCGAGGTGCAAGGCGCCACGCCGACGGTGGTCCTGCCGCGTCCCGAGCTGGCCGGCCGCCGAGGCTTGGTCGTCGACGATAATGCCACCAACCGCGACGTGCTGGCGCGGCAGCTCTCCGCGTGGCGAGTGCGCGCGCAGACGGTCGCCACCGGCGCGGAGGCGCTGGCCGCGCTGCGAGGCGCCGCGGCGGCGGGCGAGGCATTCGATTTCTGCGTGCTGGACATGCACATGCCGGGAATGAACGGCCTCGAACTGGCCAAGGCGATCCGCGCCGATGCCGCGCTCCAGCCGGTGCGGTTAATCCTGTTGAGCTCCATTTCGCAGACGCTCTCCCGGCAGGAGCTGGATGCGCACGGGATCGCGGCGGGCTTGACGAAACCGGTACGACAAGCGGCCCTGCAGGATGCGGTAAGCCGAGCCCTGGGCATGCGGCCCGCGAGCAATCCACCCTTCGTGGGGGAACGGTCGACTCCGCGCGACTCTGTGGCGAACGAGCTGACCTTGCGAATCCTCCTCGCCGAGGACAATCCGGTGAACCGGCAGGTGGCGCGGCTGCAACTCGAGAAATGCGGCTCACGGGCCGACGTGGTGACAGACGGCCAGCAGGCGGTGGACGCGGTGCGGGCCGGAGCCTACGACATCGTGCTGATGGATTGCCAGATGCCGGTGTTGGATGGCTTTGGGGCGACGCGCGAAATCCGGACTTGGGAGGCGGAACGCCGGGCCCGGGGCGAAGTGGTGGCGCCGGTCTATATCATCGCCATGACCGCGGGTGCGATGGTGGGCGATCGCGAGGCATGCCTGGCCGCGGGCATGGATGACTATTTGAGCAAGCCCGTGCGCACGGCGGAATTGGCGGCGGCGATTGCCCGGTCGCCGGCGGCGCAAAGCTAGCGGGCATTTTCCTGAAAACGGTGGCCACTGCCGCCGCCTCTGACATTCAAGCAACTGAATTGAACAGAAGAAAACGACGGTCGCAAAGAGCGGATTTTGCGACCGAAGGCGGCAGCGCTCTTCGTAAGCTTCGTTTTCTTCCGCAAGGATCTCCAGCGGTTCAAGGCCGGCTACAGTTCAAAATAGAATGCTCCGGCGCCGCCAGGGCACGGTGCGTGATGGGCGGAGGCGGGGCTGGAGAAGTCAGCGCCGCGAAGGCCGGCGGGTATTCCGGCTTGTTCTCGGCGATACGGGGCGCGATGGCGGCAGCGGGCGTTCGCCCTGACAATGTATCCGTAATATAGATACAAAAGGAATGGCGGGAAGGTTGGAGAAAAATCTCACTCGCAAAGGAAATAACGGCCCTTGGTTCGCCGAGTGGACCATGCGGTGGCGGGTGGGCCGAAAGGTGTGCCACGGGAGGAGGGTCGTTTTCACGGCGAATGCTGGCGAGACTTCGGCTTTATGAAGATGCGACGCGTTCTTGTCTCGATTGGTTTGGCGCTGGTGATGATGGCGTGGCCGTTTACGCCGTGGTGTCCAAAAACTCGAACGGAGATTGCCGCCGGTAGGGGAGGAGAGCAGCGGTTTTAGATGAACAAGCTGTCGCCGCTGCCTTTTCTGATGATGGTCTTTGCCGGTTGGGTGAATCGTGAGCAGCAAGCCGCAATCGAGTATCTTCAGGCGGAGAATGAGGTGCTCAGGTCGCAACTCAGGGGGAGGCGGTTGCGATTCACAGACGACGAGCGGCAGAAACTGGCGGTGAAGGGCAAGGCACTCGGCCGGAAATTGCTCTCCGAGGTAGCTTGCATTGTAAGTCCGGACACAATTCTGGCGTGGCATCGGCGACTGGTCGCTTCGAAGTGGACCTTTCGCCGAGGAACTGAGGGCCGACCGCCGTTAGCGGATGAAGTTCGTGCGTTGATCGTGGATTTGGCGCGCAACGACTCCAACTGGGGCTACAGCAGCATTCGAGACCGTCTGTCGAACTTAGGGTATCGAGTGAGTCGCACGACGATTGCGAACGTGTTGAGGGAACAAGGCATGGACCCGGCGACGAAGCGTCGCCGGCGGACTTCATGGGCGACATTTATCAAGGCGCATTGGCCGAGCCTGGCGGCGATGGACTTCACGACCGTGGAAGTTTGGACCAAGGGTGGATTGATGACCTATTATGTTCTGTTTGTCATGGATCTGGCCACTCGAAGCGTCACCTGCGCCGGGATCACGCCGCATCCTGAGACCACGTGGATACTGCAGGTCGGACGCAACCTGACCGATGCGTTCAGCGGGTTTCTGCGCGGGAAACGATACCTGCTCATGGACCGGGACAGCTCGTTCAACGCCGCCTTTCGCGGGCTGCTCGAAAGCGCCGGAGTGGCGACGGTCCGCCTGCCGGCACAGTCGCCCAACTGCAACGCGCACTTGGAGCGATTCCACGGCTCATTCAAGAGTGAGGTCGCGGATCGAATGATTTTTCTCGGAGAAGAGCACCTGCGACGTGTGGTCGACGAGTATCTCGAGTATTACCAGAGGGAGAGGAACCATCAGGGACTTGAAGGCCGAATCATCCAACCGGCCATGGAGGTTGGAACCGCGCATGGAAAAATCCGGCGACGACAGCGTCTCGGCGGGATGCTCAACTTCTACTACCGAGAGGCGGCGTGATCGTTTCAGTTTTTGGACCAGACGGGCGACGCATGGGCAGGTCGATGCCGTGATCGATCCGCAGGGCCACAGGATCTTGTTGCGCGAAACCCAGCAGGCGCTGCAGGCCACGAATGAAAGGGTGCGACACCTCGTGGCGCATAGCCCCGTCGTCATGTATTCGCTCAAGGTCGACGGCGATGCATTGATTCCGCTCCTCGTGAGCGAGAATATCACGCGGGTCGTCGGCTACACGCCGGAGGAGGCATTGCAGCCGGAATGGTGGAGACATCAGTTACACCCCGAGGATCGGGAGCGTGCGATGGCCGCCATCGGCCAAACCATGGCGCAAGGCTCCTGCCGGATCGAATACCGCATTCGCCACCGGGATGGCTCGTATCGCTGGATCGAGGATCATGCACGGGTGGTCCGCGACGGGGCGGGCAGGCCATTTGAGCTCACCGGCGTGTGGACCGACAACACGGACCGGCGCGCCGCGGAGACGAAGCTCCGCCTGAGCGAGGCCAGTCTCGCGGCGGCGCAACGCCTCGCTCATCTGGGCAGTTGGGAAGTCGATTTGGTGAACCTCGCCGATCTGGAAGCATGCGCCACTCGTTGGTCGGACGAACTCTACCGGATTCTTGGCGAACTGCCGGGTCAGGTGCAGCCCACCAATGAGCGGCGCCTCGCGCGCGTCCACCTCGCCGATCACGAGCGAATCAGGCGACTGACGACTGAGCTACTGGAGTCCGGCGCGTCGTATGCCACCACTTATCGTATCCTGCGGCCCGATGGCGAGGAGCGCACGGTCCATGAACGCGCGGAGTTCGTGCCGGCCGGCCGTATCCCGCGGATCATGGGCTCGGTGCAGGATATCACGCGCCACGCCCGGGCGGAGGAAGCCCGGCGGCAAAGCGAGGAACGTTTCACGCGGATGTTTCGTTACAATCCCACCGCGATGGCCTGCACCAATGCCGAGCCCGGCCGACTGCTCGACGTGAACGACCGGTTTCTCGAAACCTTCGGTTACACGCGCGAAGAGGTGGTGGGCCGGACCACCCGCGAGTTGGACCTCTGGGCGGATCTCGCCGCGCGTGAAGCGATCCTCGCGCAGGTGGCCGCGGACGGAAGGTTGCGCGAAGTCGAATGCCGGTTGCGGACCAAGACCGGCCAGATCCGCGTCGTGTCCCTCTGGACGGGGGTGCTGCAGTTTGGCGAGCACCCGACCTATTTGTGGGCGCTCACCGACATCACAGAGCGAAAAAAATACGAGGAGGAACTGCGGCTGCAGAGCTG
>JAZKEV010000196.1:3924-9843 GCA_040386765.1 Verrucomicrobiota bacterium
ACGAGGGCGGACCGCCGCGGATGCGGCCGGCCGCATCATATTCAGCAACCCCGCGCTGGACGCGATGCTCGGATACGCGCGTGGCACGCTGGTGGGACGCCACCTTTCGGAGCTAAACGACCTGCCGGCGGCGGAAAGCCGGGCGTTCGTGGCAGGCGTGACGGAGCACCTGAAGCGCGCCGGGAGCTGGAGCGGCGAGATCGCGAACCGCGGGAAAGAGGGCAAACGTCTGCTCACGCGCGCGCGCATCACCTTGGTGGAGATTCTTGGGCAGCAATGCTCGGTGACGGTCCGCGAAGACATCACCGAGAAACGCAAGCTCGAGTCGCAACTCCTGCGTGCCCAGCGCATGGAAAGCTTGGGTCGACTCGCGGGTGGCATCGCCCATGACATGAACAACATCCTCGCGCCGATCATGCTGGCGGTGCCGATGCTGCGCGCTGGTTTTGGTCCGCAGGAAGGCGAGCGCATGCTCAATACCATCGAGGCGTGCGCGCACCGGGGCGCGCACCTGTGGACGGTGAGAACATTGCGATCCGGGTCCGTGACGTCGTACGCGAACTCGAGGGCATGCTCCTGGAAATGTTTCCGCGTAGCATCGAAATTCTCGCAAACGTGCCCGGGGACACGTGGCCGGTTCGCGGGGATCCGACCCAACTCCATCAGGTATTGCTCAACCTGTGCGTCAATTCACGGGACGCGATGCCGGAAGGCGGCATGCTGACGTTGCTGGTCAAGAATGTGTTGATCGCCGAGGACTGCGCGGGCCGTGGCCCGGACGCACGGCCTGGTCCGTATGTGCGCATCACGGTCACGGATTCGGGCACAGGCATTCCGCCCGAGCACATGGACAAGCTCTTCGATCCGTTTTTCACCACGAAGGAAGTCGGCAAAGGCACCGGCTTGGGCTTGGCGACCGTCGCCGGGATCGTGAAGCGCCATAGCGGGTTCGTGGGCGTGCAAAGCGAAGTGGGCAAAGGCACCGCGTTTGAAGTGCACCTCCCGGCCGCCCTGCACGCGGGCGAACAGCCCGGAACGGAGCAGGTTGAACCATCGCCGCGCGGCCGCGACCAACTGATTCTGGTCGTGGATGACGAGGCGAACATTCGCGCCATCGCGAGAGAGGTTCTCCTGCGGCATGGTTATCGCGTTTTGACGGCATCCGATGGCCGGGAAGCCGCCGCGATCGTGGAGGCGCATGCCAACGAATTAAGACTCGTGATCACCGACATCGATATGCCGGTGATGGATGGCATCGGGCTGATCGGGCTGCTGCGCTCGAGGTATCCTGCGCTGAAAGTCATCGTGTCGACCGGGATTCAGAGCACGCTGCGACTGGGGCGTCGCGACGACTTAAAAAACCTGGGAGTCGAGACGGTGATACAAAAGCCATATTCAACGGAAGCAATCTGCCACGCGGTGCATGGTATGATTGGCGGCGAAAAGTAGGTCTGCGTTCTGTGTCTCCGACAGCACCAAACATCAAAATGAGCCGCATCCTTCTGGTCGATGATGACGACCCGCTGCGAAACATCCTGCGCGTTACCTTGGAAAAAATGGGCCACCACGTGGTGGAGGCACGAAACGGGAAGGAGGCGCTTCGGCTTTGTCAGGCGGAACCGCCGGACATTGTCCTTACCGATATTGTGATGCCGGAGGCGGAAGGCATTGAGCTAATAGGGGCGCTGCGCCGCTTTCATTCTGACGTGAAGATAATCGCAATGTCGGGCGGAGGCAGAGTCAGCGCGGCGGACTACCTGAAAATCGCCAGGCATATGGGCGCGACGATTGCGCTCGCCAAACCGTTTTCTCAAGAGGCGATAGCCGCCGCTATCGCCAAAGTGAGTGGAACATAAGCCGGCCCATCCTTATTACTGCCTGCCCGACAAAGTTGAAACCGAGAACTTTTTGAAGCAAAGCGCCCCTTTTCACAGGGGGGGAATGCCTCGGTGACTGCGAGCTTGAGTCAAACGCTGCCACACGAGGTGAGACCGAGCAACGATCTTTCGAGTCATCAATTCGCTTCATTCACTTCGCGATCACGGTGCACGCGGACAAATGCTTCTTCGCTCAGGCCGGCGGCTATAAGTATCCGCTGGTCCTGACGTCCACCGCCGCGGCGCTTGCGTTCACCGGCCCGGGAGCGTGGTCGGTTGACACGCTGCTCGACAACGCGTTTGTCGGCACCATGTGGGCTTGACGGCGATTGGCTTGGGGATTGCCGGCGCTTTTCCACCGCTCGCTTTGCGCGCTGATCCGCGCTCCTGCTGCTGTCGCCGCGTAAGGGAAAGAAATTCAACTCGGCAGTCCTCTTAGCTCCGCTGGCCATAGTCCGCCGCGGAGCTGAATTATTCTCTTCGATCCACTCCTCGAAGGGAAAAAGCCTCGCGCTTCACCACCGACATGAGGAATCAGCTTTGCCATGGCCCGCCGCGTGGAGAAGGGCAGGGAAAGAAACCCATCGGCACCAAGCTCCGGCGCACACATCGCGCTACGGGCATGAATCTCCGGCTCCCGCCATCACGATTCGCGCTCGGTGCCAGCGTGGATTTCCGCGCAGGGCGAACAGTAGCAGGTAGCCGCACTCGTCGCAGACCACCTCGTTGATGTAAACGAGATCGGCCGGCGGGCCTGCGAGCATTCGCTCGAAGTCCACATGGACGATCGCAGTTACCTACCATCCCTACCGGCGGAGCGTGACCAGCAGAGATCGTCGCGTTGCGGAATCCGGCTCGATTACCAAAGCGGAAGGCATGGCGTTCTCTGTTTAGGAATCGAGCGGCGCGCTGCAGGATTGGCGCCGTGCACACCGCCCCGGGTCACGAGGTCGCCCTCATCGCACCAGCCCCAGGCCGAAGCGCACCGCGTAGATCTTCTCGGTGTAGGCGCGCAGGCTTTCGCCGTAACCGTTGAAGTATTGCACCTGTAGGAAGGACTCCAGGTTAAGCCAGCGCAGTTGCACGGGATAGCTCAGATCGAGCTGGTAAGAAGGGTGATTGAAATCCTTTCCGGTCCAGGCGTTCAGGCGGAGCGTGAGGTAGTCGCCACGGCCAACATAAAATTGCAGCCGGCCATAACCGCGATAGTCCTTGATGAGCGGGTTGGCGCCGATGTCGCCGATGTAGGCATGCACTTCGGGAAGCATGACGACATACCACGACCGCAGGGATCCCAAGATGAACCGCGCGCGGAAATACGCCCGGTTCATGCTGCGGGAGTCGTCTCCGTCTCGGCCATTGGATTCGTGCTGGAAGCCAGCTCTTACTCCCATCCACGTGGCCCCCGAAGCGCGGTCGACGGGTTGCGGCGATTCAGTCACAATCGCGACTTCCGGCATGTAGCTAGTATCGTAGAAGGGACTGGAGTCGGCTTCGATGTCCCACAGGGAGCGCTGGGTGTAGCCGAGCCGCAAACTGGAGATGGTCGGGCGATCCGACCACGGTCGCAAGCGCGTGGACTCTTGCCCGTGGACCGAGTCGTCTTCGGCTCGCACCTGCCGTACTGCCCGCTCGAGACTGCGATCGCCGTTTGATCGAATCGCCTCTATCGACCGAGCAACTCCACGCGATTATGTATCGCAATGCGAAGCGGTTGCTGGCGCAGCCGTGAAGTGGCGGCGTGAATTCTGTCGCCCCACCAGCGCGATTGCGCTCGCAATTCAGCGCCCGCTTGCACACACGCTGCCTCCGTCGTGAGTAATTCAGGCACCTCAGAACCTTCGCCCGCGGACCGGTCGCGCTGGTTTTCCGAAGAGGTGCATCCGCATGATTCGTCGTTGAAGGCCTATTTGCGTGGATCTTTTCCCGCGGTGCACGATGTGGACGATGTCGTGCAGGAGTCGTATCTGCGCATCTGGAAGGCCGCGGCGACGCATCCGATCCAGTGTGCGCGGGCGTTTCTTTTTCGCGTGGCGCGTAATGTGGCGCTCAATCTCCTGAGTCACGAACGCGCGTCGCCGATCGACGCTGTAAAGGATTTGGCTGCCTTGGCTGTCGTAGAAGATAGGCCCGGTGTCGCCGAGTCGACCGTTGCGCGGGAGGAGCTTTTGATGCTCGCGCGCGCCATCGATTCGCTGCCGGCACGGTGCCGCGAAATCGTCATTCTTCGTCGTATCCAGCATGTACCCCAAAAAGAAATCGCCGCGCGCCTCGGTATCTCCGAGGCCACGGTGGAGGCACAGGTCGCCCGCGGCGTGAAGCGCTGCGGCGAGTATCTGCGTAAACACGGCGTGCGCTTCGAGTCATGAAACGCTCATTGGAAACGGTCTCCGCCGGGGATATCGAGGCGACGGCCTCCCGCTGGATCTCCCGCCGCGACGCCGGGCTTTCGCCCGAGGAGGAGCGCGAACTGGAGCAGTGGCTCGAGGCCGATCCGCGCCACCGCGAGGCCATGAATTTCTACGGCTCCACGTGGGCGGCACTCGCCAAACCGGCGCAGGCTGGCAAGGGCGACGAGCTCCAGCGGCAACTTGCGATGCTCGCGCGCGGCCGGCGGCGGCGGCTGGCGACGGGCAGTGGCGTGCTGGCGCTGGCGTTGCTTCTGACGCTCGGTGTTGCCACTTGGAAAGCGAAGTCAGTGGAGGGGTTGCCCGAAGCGAGCGCGGTCGTGTTGCTGCCGAGTCGGCAAACCCTGCCCGACGGTTCCGTCGTGGAGCTGAAAGGCGATGCGCGGATCACCGTGGACTATTCCGCGGCGCTGCGCCGCGTAGCCCTGGAGCAAGGTGAGGCCCATTTCTCCGTGGAGAAGGACGCCGCTCGGCCTTTTATCGTGTCGTCCGGCGGAGTTGATGTGCGCGCCGTCGGTACGGCCTTCTCAGTGCAGCGCGGTGCCGATGCCGTCGAAGTGCTGGTCACGCACGGCGTCGTTGCAGTCGATCATACTCCGGTGGCCGGTGCCATCGCGCCGACCTCCACCGAGACAGCGCCACCGGTGCAACCGGCACCACCGCTCGCGACGCTCGACATGGGCAAGCGTGTGACCGTCGAATTGGCCCCAACTGCGGCGGCTCCTGCGGTCAGCGAGGTTTCCTCGGATGAAATCCGCGAGCGGCTCGCGTGGCGTGTGCCGCGCCTGGAATTTACGAAAACGCCGCTCGGCGAAGCGGTGGCGTTGTTGAATCAGTATGCCCTACCCGGAGGCGAGCGGCTGGCGATTGTGGATCCCGCCGTGGCGACGATGCGGGTGAGCGGAGTCTTCCGTGCGGATAATATCGAGGCGTTCGTGGTGCTGCTCGAGGGCGCCTTTGGCGTGAAGGTTGAGCGTTCGCCGGGTGTGATCTCGTTGCGGAAGTAGCTGGAAAGCAGGGCGGGGCGCAGCGTTTGCGACCCCGCGTAACGAAAGCTGCAAATTCGCGTACAGGATTCGGGGCGCTGGCCTGTCGCTTTAGATGACGACACTCTGCACCTGCGCAGGGCGTTGTAGGACCCCGCCAGCTTCATCGAGTCCGAATGACCACAAGCCCTCCCGCTCCATCGTTTAGTTACCCTCGTTTCCGACCGCTACTCGCCCTCGCGTGTATGGTCGTCCTGCCCTTCCTCGCGCCACGCGCGAGTGCGGCGGAGAAAATGTCGTTCGACCTTCCGGCTGATCGCCTCGAACCGTCGATGAAGCGCTTTGCGGCGCAATCCGGCTCCGAGGTGCTCATGCCCGGCGACGGTCTCGGCGATGTGCGCACGAAGTCGGTGCGCGGCGCGATGACCTCGCGGCAGGCGCTCGATGCGATGCTGGCGGGTACTGGCCTCTCTGTGCTGCAGGACCCGAAGACGGGTGCTTTTGCCGTACGCAAGGAGAGCCCCCGCCCAAACGGGAATGGGGCGGCGCCGACCACGGAGCGCGACCGCCCGGGCAGCAAGACCAACTTAATGGCGCTGGAGGGCCTTCCGACCCGATGAAACCGAAAGGCGCTCTCTCGGCGATTGC
>JAZKEV010000196.1:9853-10415 GCA_040386765.1 Verrucomicrobiota bacterium
CCGGTCTCTTCGCGGCGGCCGTCGCACCCGCCCACGCCGCTACGCCGGCCAATATTCCGACCCCGCCTGAGGTGCGACGCGCATCCTCAGCAGACGAAGCGTTGCAACTCAGTCCCTTCGAAGTGCTGGCCGATTCGGATACCAGTTACGGTGCGCTGAATTCCAACTCGCTCACGCGTTTTCAGATCTCGCTCTCCGAGATGCCGGCGACCGCCGACGTGTTTACCGAGACGTTCATGAAGGACGTGGGCGCCACGTCCGTCGAGGAGCTCATCTCCAACTACACCGCGGGCGGCGGCTACACGACCAACGATCCCGGCTCCGATTCCGCCGCCATGCAGGCGGGCGACCGGCAGGCGACCTCGTCGGTCACAGTGCGCGGCCTCATGTCGCCCACGCTGCGGCGCGATGCGTTTATCCAACTCGGTTCGCTCACCAATCCCGGCTCCACGGGTCAGGGCTTCACGAGTAACTTCGACATCGAGCGCGTGGAAGTGATCAACGGTCCGCAGAGCCTCCTCTATGGCTCGGGCGGCGCCGGCGGCGTGCTCAACACGATCTC
>JAZKEV010000197.1:0-2141 GCA_040386765.1 Verrucomicrobiota bacterium
TATCCACGCGGGCGAGACGGAGATCGGAATTGTAGATCTTGCCGTCGAGTCCGATGCCATCGGCGCCCTGGAAGGCGATGTCGGCGGAGAATAATTCCAGGCAGTGCTCCGTGGCCGGGCCGGTGAGATCGGGGCTCCCGCGACGGATCACGCCGCCGAGCAGGACGACCTCGACGCCCGCGGCGTGCTGCAGCTCAGAGGCGACGGCGAGGCTGGGCGTAATGATGGTGAGCCCTTCGCCATCACGCAGGAGGCAGGCGAGTTCGAGTGTCGTGGTGCCATTATCCAGAATGAGGCGCTGCCCGGGCTGGATTAGGCGGCGCGCCTCGGCGGCGATGGCGCGCTTGGCCGCGCGGTTGGCCTCGCGCCGCTCGCGATAATCGAATTCGAACATCATCCGCTCGGTGAGCACCGCGCCGCCGTGCGTGCGGTGAATGTGCGACTGGCTCTCCAGCTGCGAGAGATCGCGGCGGATCGTCATCTCGCTGACGCCGAATTCCACCGCCAGCTCCGAGACGGAGACGCCCGTCTGGCTCGCGAAGCGGTCGCGAATCCCAGTCAGGCGCGCGGCGGGCGGGAGCTTCTTCATCTCGTCTCCATGCCGCGCCCGATGTTTCAAAATGTCAACAAAAACGATAAACGAACATTGTTTAACATTTACAAGGTCTGGCACCACGACACACGTTGGAGTCATGGAACGTTCGCGAACGACGCAGGAGAACGCGGTGCTGGCGGGCGCGGCGGTGGTCGATATCACGCCGGGCGGCAGTGTGTTTCTTTTCGGCTATCCCCACGTGCGGCGCTACAGCACAGGCGTGCATGACCCGCTGGAGTGCGCGGCGCTCTACCTGCGCGCGGGGGAGGGGAGCGCGCTGTTTCTGGCGAACGACCTGATCTTTTTCTCGCGCGACTATGTCGTGGGCGTGCGGCAGCGCATCGCGCTGGAGACCGGCGTGCCGGCGGAGGCGGTGATGATATCGGCCACCCATACGCACTCGGGCCCGGTCATGACGAACAATCTGAGCAACGCCGCGGATTCCGTGGTGCCCCAGGTGGACCAGTCTTATCTCGCGTGGCTCGTGGATCGCATGGTGCAGGCGGCACAGGCGGCCGTCGCGGCGGCCGTGCCGGCGGAACTGGGTCTCGCGGTCGCGCGCGCGGAAGGCGTCGGCTCAAATCGACACGACCCGAGCGGGCCGACGGATCCCGAGGTGCCGGTACTCGTCGCCCGCTCGCTCGCGAGCGGCCAACCGCTCGGCTGCATGGTGGCGTATGGCATGCACCCGACGGTGCTGCATGAGGACTCGACGCTGCTCACGGCTGATTTTCCAGGATTTACGCGGCGCTGGCTGCGGGCGAATGTGCTGCCGGAAGCGTGTCCGGTGCTTTATCATCTTGGCGCCGCCGGCAACCAGAGCCCGCGGCACATGACGCGGGCGAACACCTTTGCCGAGGCGCAGCGGATCGGAGAAAATCTGGCGCGGGGTATCGCGGCCGCGGTGGGAAAAATGTCGTATGCGCCGATTCGGTCCATCGTCGCGCGGCAGGAGTGGATCGCGGTGGAGCCGCGGGTATTTCCAGAGGTCGGAGTCGCACGCGAGCAACTCGCGCGCACGCGGGCCCGCTACGAAACGCTGCGCGCGGCGCAGGCGCCACGGCAGGAGGTGCGCACGGCGGAGTGCGATGTCTTTGGCGCGGAGAAGACGGCAGTGCTGGCGCAGGCGGTGGCGGATGGCCGATTGGCGGAGGCGGTGCGCAGCGCGTCGCCGGCGGAGATCCAAGTCATCAAGATCGGTCCGTGGCGAGTTGTGGCGTGGCCGGGGGAATTTTTCGTCGAGCACGGCTTGGCGCTTAAAGCGGCGGCGCCGGCCGATACGTTTTTGATCACGCTCGCGAACGGGCAACTGCAGGGCTACATTGCGACACCCGAGGCGGTCACGCGCGGGTACTACGAGGCGACGAATGCGATTTTTGCGGTGTCCAACGGACCGCTTTTCGTCGAGCGCACGCTCGCGCTGATCGCCGAGGTCGGCTGATTTTCCTGCGCCGGAGCGGAGGAGCTGATGCTGGGGCGCTGCTCAATCGGGTGCGGCAGGCGGTGTCCGAAGCGCTGAGCGCGGCGGAGCTCAGGCCGTGATGTG
>JAZKEV010000197.1:2151-8168 GCA_040386765.1 Verrucomicrobiota bacterium
GCCGCGCACTCCCGCCTTCAAATCAGCGCTGGCCGTTGCGGAACTCGCGGGGGCGGTTCGAATTCGAAGAGCCGCGGGACGAGTTGTTGTCGGAGCTGGAATTGGAGCTTTGATTGGACGACTCGTTGCGCGCGGGGCGCGTGGTCATCTGGGGTTGCGCCTCGGCGGGAGCAGGAGCTGCGGGAGCGGTTGCCGGTGCCGGTGCCGGTTGCGGGCTGGGGGCAATTTGCGGTGAAGAGCGGCGACCCTCGCTTTGGGGCCTTGGGGAGTTGGAGGGCTCGGTGTTGCGGCGCTGCCAGGACGGCGTGCCGGTGGACATCGGGGGAGAGGCGGGAGCAGGGGCGGGCATGGCGTTGACCGGCCCCATGATAGGCGCAGAGGTGCGGGCGGTGCGGTCGTGGGTGGAGAGTGAGCGTTGCGGCTCCGAACGGTGTGGGGCCGCGGGACTCGGATTTGAAATCGGATTGTCACGACGTGTCGGCGTGTAGGTCCGGACGGTGCTGCTGGAGGGCGGGATGCCCGGGCGCGACGACGGCGGCTGAGTGACGAGACTGCGCGAGTTGTAGTTGTAGCTGCCGCGCTGGCTGCTGCCGAAAGGAGAGGGCCGCACGATCTCGGTGGAGCGAAACGTCACCGTGGTCGTGGTACGCGATGGACGCGAATAGCTCGGCGGCGGGCGCCACTGGTGGACGCCGCGCGGGGGCGTGTGGACGTAGTGCGGCGCGATCGGCACGAGAGGGCGGCGCCAGTCGTGGCCGTGCCAAGCACGGCGGCGATCGCCGACCCAGATGGTGCGGCGGTGCCAGTCGCAATCGTAGGCGAGCCACGAGCCGACGCGGACGCCGGCGCCAAACGTGATCAGCGGATAGTAGGGGCGCGAGTAGTAGGTGGGCTGCGAAATGAAGACGACGTCGGGCTCGTAGGTCGGCACGTAGATGATGTCGGGCTGCGCGGGCACGATGCGGATCACGTTGGACTCTGCTATTATCTGCTGCTGCGGCGTGTCGACGAGCGTGCCGGCGGCGCGCGCGCGTGCGCGCAAGCGCTGGACGGCCTGCATCGTTTCGGAGGGTTGATCGACGAAGGCTTCGCCGACCTGCTTAGTCCACTCGAGGTTTTGGTCGAGCCACTGTAGGACCTCGGGATAGGAGGTGAGCGACTTCACGCTTTCATCCCAGCCGCGATGCTCGATCTGCGCGCGATCGTTGGGATTTTCGCGGAGTTGCCGCGCGGCGAGGACGATGTCGGTGGAGGCCGTCGTTGCCGGAAGAATCAGCGCGATCAACGCATCGGGATAAAGCGCGATGGGCGCGAGCAACTGCTCGAGTTGCTCGGCGGTGCGAAATGCCGGAGCGGGCGCGGAGGAGGGCGCCGAGCCCGGCGCGGCGGTGACGACCGGCAGAGGTGGAGGAGGTGGCTGCGCTTGAGAGATTGCGAAACCGCCCAGGATCGACGCGAGGAGGAGAGTGGCGCGGTGGGTTTTCATGGGGCGGCGAGGGGTTCGACGAAGGTGAAGATGCCGGTATTCACTTCAGAAGGCAAATCGCTAAGGGAAGCCATTGGAGTGCAAGGAGCTAGGGATGAACTTTATGGGACAGAGTTCACCCTTTCTCTTGGATTTTACTGCATTCGGAAAAGGCATTCCGCCTGAAGGCGGAACTACGAGCGGCGTGGGAGCCGCGCCTTCACGGCTCCCTCTCCCGCTCAGATCTGCGAGCAGGCTGTCGGCACCAGGAACCGCGCGGGCGCGGTGCGCGTGGTGTTGTCTGCCCATTTCGGGTCGTCTTTCATCTTCTGCCAGCGGGGATCGGGGCCGAACTTTTTCCAGTTGGCGAGGTGGGTAGCGAGATCGGGGGCGCCGGTGAAGTAGCGGAGGTGCGGGAGATTGGGACCGGTGAGCGCCTGGCCGAACCACACGGGCGACATGCCGAGCGTGCGCATGACCTCCATCTCGCCCTCGTCGAACATCGCCATCTTGTTCAGCGCGGCGAGCTCGCTGTGGCTCTCGTAGTCGCGCATCTCGTAGACGCGGGTGGGCACCTTGTTTTTCGCGAAGGCGGGTACTTCCATCGCGGGCATGGTCTTGAAGGCGCGCAGCAGCCAGCTGTCGATGCGGTCGAAGGCCATGCTGGCCTTCTTGGCGTGCAGGTAGTCGCCGCCGGCTTTGAGTACGTCGGGGTCGGTGTTCAGCGATGCGTTGATCTCGGCGAAGGTCTCGAGCGAGGAGTAAGGGATAAGCACCCACACGGGCGCTTCGGGAATCGGCTTGGAGGTGGCGGTGGCCTTGTCGACGGCGATCTCGGTGAAGACGCCGACGCGCTCGATGCCGCGGCGGGCGAGGGCGGGGAGCATGGCCTTTTCGAAGTAGATCTCGAGGGCGGGGCGCCAGTCGGGGGACTTCAGCTTGTAGGCGCGCAGCTCGTAGTATTCGCGCTTGCCGGTGGCGGAGGTGGAGGGGGCGGCCGCTTCGGCGTGAGAGGCGAGCGCGGCGGTGGCGGAGGCAGCGAGGGTGGTTTTCAAGAAGTCACGGCGTTCGATGTTCATACAGGGGAGTGATCGAAACGAAAACGAGTTCGCGGCCTTTGACGAGTTCGCGTCGGCGGTGAGGCGGAAAAAAGGTGTCGCGCGGGGGAGGTCGAGCGCTTTGCATGCGTGGCGTATTTCGCACGTTCACCCCGTTTTCCAAAATCATGTCCGCATCGCTCTCGATCGCATTCATCGGCACTGGCGTCATGGGACGCAGCATGGCCGGCCACCTCCAGAAAGCCGGCCACCGGCTGCATGTCTATAACCGCACCAAGGAAAAAGCCCAGGCGCTGCTCGATGCGGGCGCGCAGTGGCACGATACCGCGGGCGCGGCGGCGGCCGAGGCCGACGTGGTGATCACGATCGTGGGCTTCCCAACGGATGTGGAGGCGACGTATCTCGGCGCGGGCGGCGTGGTGGAGAAGGCCAAGCCCGGCGCGGTGCTGATCGACATGACGACCTCGAGCCCCGTGCTCGCGCGCAAGATCGCGGAGGCTGCGGCCAAGCGCGGCGTCGCCTCGCTCGATGCGCCGGTCTCCGGCGGCGACCTCGGCGCCAAGGAGGCGCGGCTCGTGATCATGGTCGGCGGCGACGCGGAGGCCTTTGCCAAGGTGAAGCCGCTCTTCGAACTCATGGGGAAGAACATCGCGCTGCACGGCGGACCGGGCGCGGGACAATATTGCAAGATGGCCAACCAGATCGCGGTCGCGGTCGGCATGGTGGCGTGGGTCGAAGCGCTGGCGTACGCGAAGAAGGCCGGGCTCGATCCCAATGCGGTGCACGCGAGCATCAGCGGCGGCGCCGCCGGCGGGTGGGCGATGACGAATCTCGCGCCCCGCGCCCTCGCGGAAAACTACGCGCCCGGCTTCTATGTGAAGCACATCATCAAGGATATGAAGATCGCGCTCGAGAGCGCCGCCGAGATGAAGCTGGACCTCCCCGGCCTCGCGATCGCTAAGAAGCTCTATGAGCAAGTCGCGGCCAAGGGCTGGGAAGACTGCGGTACGCAGGCATTGTATCGGCTCTACACGGCGCTGTGAAGGGGAGCGGCCGTGAAAGGAAAAAATCGCCTTTTCGCGGCCCTCGCTCATCGTTGTGACATGACACGGTTGCAAACGCTCAAAGCGGAAGTGCTCGGTCTCCCGGATCGTGAGCGCGCGATGCTCGCGGCTGAGCTGCTTGATACATTACCTCCAGTTTTATCGGACGACGATGAAGGTGTCGCCGAAGCTTTACGGCGTGAGGCCGAGCTCGACGCCGATCCTTCGGCGGGCGTGACGTGGGAGGATGTAAAGAAGGCGCTTGGACGTTAGTGGATGGCCCGCGCTTTTCACCGCCTCGTTCCTCGGGACCTTCGCGAGGTTCTAGAGCATTATGAAGAAGTCGGCGGGATCGCATTAGCCGATCGCTTTTTCGACGAAGCGGACGCTCTTGTTGCAAAGATCGAACACGATCCCAGGCGCTTTCATCCGGTGGCGCACGGGATGCGACGAGCCAATCTGCCGAATTTTTCCTACCATTTCCTGTTTCGAGAAACCGAAGGCTTCGTTCGCATCTACGTTCTGCGTCATCACCGACGCCATCCGGCGTACGGATTGACTCGTCGCTAGCGGTCGGGCAACGCAGAGCACGCGCAGGCTTTTCCACGTATCACTTTTCCCCATGAAAATTCCTCCCGATTTCCGCAAGCGTGTGCTCGCGCGCGAGTGGCTGGCTGGCACGTTTATCAATCTTGGCTCGCCGGTGACGGTGGAGATCGCGGGGCTCGCAGGCTTCGACTGGCTGCTGCTCGATCATGAGCACGGGCCGGGTGGCGAGGATACGATGTTGCAGCAGTTGCAGGCCTCTTCGGCGACGCCCGCGTTTACCGTCGTGCGGATCGCTTGGAATGATCCGGTGCGCTTCAAGCGGGCGCTCGATATGGGCGCGATGGGCATCATGGTGCCGTATGTGAATACGGTCGCGGAGGCGCGTGCTGCCGTATCAGCGATGCGCTATCCGCCGCGGGGCATCCGTGGCGTGGCGAAGATGAATCGCGGCGCGGGTTTCGGCGGGGATTTCGACGAGTATTACAAGACCTCGCACGAGCGGCTGCTCACGGTGATCCAGATCGAGTCGATGGAGGGGGTGAATAACGCCGAGGAGATCGCGGCGATCGACGGCGTGGATGTGCTCTTCGTGGGGCCGGCCGATCTGTCGTATAATATGGGCATCCCGGACCAGCTCGATGCGCCGGCGTTTGTCGAGGCGCTGAAAAAGGTGGGCGATGCGGCGCGGAAGCATGGCAAGGCCGCGGGTATTCTGGTGCAGAGCGCGGCGCTCTTTCCGAAGCTGCGCGAGCTGGGGTATTCGTTCATGGCGCTCGGCAGCGATGGCGGCGCGGTGCGCGCGGGGTTGCTCGGGCTGGTCGCGGCGCTGAAGGGCAAATGAGGCCGAGCTGCGGCCGAGCGTATTCCGAGGGGAGGGCGGGGCGCTTACGCCGAGCCTTCGCGGACAGCGGTTGCGAACGTGAGGCAATTTTCTAGAGCTCAAAGCGCGACGGCTCAGCGGGGACGCTTCGCCTTACCTCAAGTCACCTTTTCTTTCTTCCAATAAGCTTCTTTTCTCTCGCCCCATGAAAATCACCGAGATGCACATCACGCCGATCGTACTCGGCGATCCGCCGCTGCTTAATGCCGCGGGGCTGCATGCCCCGTATTGTCTGCGGACGGTGGTCGAGCTGAAGACCGACACCGGTCTCACCGGCCTCGCTGAGGTGCCGGGGAGCGTGGCGGTCGATGCGGCGCTGGCGGCGGTGCGCGAGACCGTGATCGGCAGCGATCCGCTCAACTGGCATGCGCTGCGCAACAAGCTGGCGGAGCGCTGCTCGCCCGAGACCTCGCTCTCGCGGGGCGACAAGCCGTGGGATGGCCGCACGCGCGTGCAGGTGTACAGCGCGCTCGATGTGGCGTGCCTCGATATCCAGGGCCGAGCCTTCGGCGTGCCGGTGGCCAATCTCCTCGGCGGCGTGGTGCGCGAGCGGGTGCCGTACTCGGCGTATCTATTTTATAAATACGAGGGCGCCGGCGGCGAGCTGGCCTTCGGCACCGATCCGAAGGCGACCGGCTGGGCCGCGGCGCGGCAGAAGGCGGCGCTCGACCCCGAGGGCGTCGTCGCGCAGGCGGTGGCGATGGTGGCGGAGTTCGGCTTCGAATCGATCAAGCTCAAGGGCGGCGTCTTCGAGCCGGCGCAGGAAGTCGCGGCGATGAAGGCGCTGCACCAGCACTTCGGCCCTGGCGTGCCGCTGCGGCTCGACCCGAATGCGCTCTGGACGGTGCAGACCTCGATCCAGTACGGCCTGCAGATGGAGGGCATCCTGGAGTATCTCGAGGATCCCTGCCGCACGCAGGAGGGCATGGCCGCGGTGCGCCGCGCGTTGAAGACTCCGCTCGCGACCAACATGTGCACGACGTCGTTCGACGATCTGCCGGGCAGCGTGAAGCACGGCTCGG
>JAZKEV010000198.1:0-7856 GCA_040386765.1 Verrucomicrobiota bacterium
GCCGCTGCTCGGCTTCGGCATCACGCCGCGTGAAGCGGAAATTCTCTTCTGGGTCGCGCACGGCAAGACCAACGGAGAGATCGGCATCATCCTCGGCATGGCCAACAACACCGTGAAGAAGCATGTCTACAACCTGCTGCCTAAACTCGGCCTGGAGACGCGGATCGCGGCCGCGTTGCGCGCGATGGAGGTGCTGGGGCTCACGCCGATGTGATTCTTCGCTGCGCTCAGAATGACAAATTAAAATCTAAAAACTAGAGGACGTTGGTATGAGCTGTAGCTCCGGTCTATGACCACCGACGAATGGGATAACGCCTCCGTGCGCGCTCGGCGGTCATAGACCGCCGCTACATCCAATCCCGTTTCATGAACGGGCGCCTGCGTCGATTATTGTCGAGCAGCGGCGGCAAAGGAGCTACGGCAGATTGGGTTCACGGGCGCTTTCAGTTGCGCTCGATTTCCATTTCACCCCTCTCTCATGCGTATCGCACCCTCGATCCTCCGCCTCGTCGCTGGTTTCTCCATGGCCATCCCGCTCGCGTTCGCGGCTGCCTCGGAGCCGTCGACGCCCAATCCCGGGCTGCGTCACTACTATAAAGTGGAGCGCGCCGCGCAGCCTCAGACGCTGCGCGTCGATATCTGCGTCTACGGTGGCACGCCGGGCGGCGTGGCTGCCGCGGTGCAAGCGCGGCGGATGGGCAAGACCTCCGCGCTCGCGGTTTTCCGCCGCCACGTCGGCGGTTTGACGTCGGCCGGTCTCACCGCCGTCGACCTCGGCAAGAAGGAATCGATCGGCGGCATGGCGGCCGAATTTTTAAACCGCATGGGCAAGTGGAGCGGCTTCCGCGCCGGCGATGCCGAGAAGACCTACCGGGCCATGCTCGACGAGGCGCAGGTGCCCGTCTGGTTCGAGCGGCGGTTGGAACGCGTGGAAAAGCAGGGCAACCGGATCAGCGCCCTCGTCTTTGAAAACGGCGACCGGATCGAGGCGGCGGTCTTCGTCGACGCCACCTATGAGGGCGACCTGCTTGCCCGGGCTGGTGTGTCTTACCACGTCGGCCGCGAGGACAACTCCGTCTACGATGAGGCGTTCAACGGCTACTTCATCGCAGACAAGCACCAGTTTCGCTTTCCCGTCGATCCGTATCGGAAACCCGGAGACGCCGGCAGCGGCCTGCTCCCGGGCATCTCGGCTGAGCCGCTGCGCAAGCGCGGCTCGGGCGACAAGCGCGTGCAGGCTTACAATTTTCGGATGTGGCTCGTCCGCGCCGCCGAGGGCCGGACGTTTCCGCAGCCTGCCGGCTACAAGGCCGACGAGTACGCCCTGCTCCTCCGCTACATCACGAGCGCGCCGCCCGACTTCGTGTGGGATTGGACGTACAAGCACGGGCCGATAAAATTAAACCTCGGCGACTGCAACAACGCGGGGCCGGTCTCGACCGACTTCATCGGCGGCAGCTACGAGTGGCCCGAGGCCGACTACGCCACGCGGGAAAAGATCTTCCAGGCCCATGTGACCTACCAGCAGGGCATGATGTGGTTTCTCGCCAACGATCCCGCCGTGCCGGAGAAGCTCCGCGCGCACGTGAAGACCTTCGGACTGCCGCGCGATCAGTTTCCCGAGACGGATGGGTGGCCTCATGAGCTCTATGTACGCGAGGGTCGGCGGATGGTTTCCGACTACGTCATGACGGAGCACAATTGCCTCGGAAAGGTCGTAGCGGAGGACAGCATCGGCCTCGCGAGCTACACCATGGATTCACACCACATCGCGCGCGTGGTCGTCGACGGAGTCGTGAAGGCCGAGGGCAACGTCGAGCAAAAGACCCCGCAGCCCTACCCGGTGATTTACCGGGCGATCGTGCCGCGCGAGCGCGAGTGCGCCAATCTCCTCGTGCCCGTGGCGCTCTCCTCGAGCCACATCGCCTTTGGCAGCATCCGAATGGAGCCCGTATTCATGCTGCTTGGACAGAGCGCCGCCACCGCTGCCGCCATGGCGATCGATGCGAAAACACCCGTGCAGCGCGTCGACTATGCCGCACTGCGCACCCGGCTGCTCCAGGATAAGCAGACGCTGACGTGGGTCGCGCCGGCTGAGAGTAAAAAGTAGCCCGATGTCAGGAGGCTTGGCGCAGTCTGGAAATGAAACTCAGCCGAGGTAAGCAGCCTGCCTGCAGGCGCTCGCCCGACTACGGATAAGCGCCAGCAAGCTGGCGGACCACCAACGCTGCATAGCTCCGTCTTCGAGCTTAGGGTTCGTAGTTCCGCCTTCAGGCGGAATCCGAAAAACCTTCCGCCTAAAGGCGGGACTACGAACGCCGAAAAATCTCTTTCATCCTGTCGGTTTTAAGGAAACTCACCCCAGACCGCCGGGGCCTTGCCATCGCCCACCACGGTGCCGTCGAGCAGGGGCACGGCAGCGCGGGCATAGGCTTCGTAGCGGCGGGTCAGCTCGGCGAGAATCTCCGGATGCTGCGCGGCGAGGTTGCGCGCTTCAGCTGGATCGTCTTCGAGGTTGAATAGCTCCATCTGCTGGCGCTTCGCGTCCTCGCGCGGCTGGCCTGATTCGGCGAGGAGGTCGGCCCATGAGAAGTTGGGGCCGGGCGCATTGCCTTTGAAGCGCAGGTGACCATTCACGACGAGTTTCCAGTTCCCGCGCCGCAGGGCGCCAGAGCCGGGCGCGGAGTTAATGAGAATATCGTCGTGCACCGGCTTGCGATCTCCCAGCAGCGCGGGCCAGAGGTCGCGACCATCGAGGACGACGCGCTGATCCGCTTTGGCCTGCGCGAGCTTCAGTAGCGTCACGTGCCAGTCCACCATGTGCAGCGGCTGATTCACCACGCTGCCGGTCGCGATTTTACCGGGCCAGACGGCGATGGCTGGCACGCGCACGCCGCCTTCGTACACGCTCCCCTTTTGGTCGCGGAAAGGCCGATTGCTCGCGGTGGGTACATTTCCGCCATTGTCGCTTGAGAAAACGATCAGTGTGCGCTCGCGCAGACCCTTCTTGTCGAGCGCGGCCACGATCCGGCCGATCCCGTCGTCCATCGCCGTAACCATCGCGGCATGCGTGCGGCGCTTCTTGTCGGGGATATGCGCGTACTTCGCAAGATAGCTCTCAGGAGCCTGCAACGGCGTGTGCGGCGCGCTGAAGGCCACGTAGAGGAAGAACGGTTTCTCTCCGCCATGCCGGTCGATGATATCCACCGCCTCGGAGGCGATGAGGTCGGTGGCGTACCCTTCCTGTCGCAGCCCGCGATCGTTGCGATGCCAGTCGAGTCCGCCGTCGCGATCATGCGTGAAGTAATCGACCATCCCGAGGTAGAAGCCGTATTGGTGCGCGAAGCCCCGGCGTGTGGGCAGGTACTCCGGACCGCCATTGCCCAGGTGCCATTTCCCCGTGAGCGCGGTGAAATAACCCGCTTCGGACAGCGCCTGCGGCAATGTCCGGACATTCAGCGGCAACCCATGCCGCGAGCCCGGTTTGATCACGCCAAGCTGCAGGCCCAGCCGCATCGGATAAAGCCCCGTCATCAAGCACGCCCGCGTCGGCGTACACACGGGCTGCACATAGAAGTGCTCCAGCTTCACTCCCGCCGCAGCCAGGCCATCGATATGCGGCGTTTTGATTTCGGAATTCCGATAGCCGACATCGTTAAAGCCCTGATCGTCGGACAGGATGAAAACGATGTTTGGCCGCTCGCTCGCCGGCGCAGACGCGGCAAATGCGGTCGCCCCTGCCAGCAGCGCTCCGAGGCCGCCCAGCCAGCGACCGACACCACACACCACGGCAAGGAGAAGCTTCATAGTTTCATGCCCTCAATAGATTCACCTACGTTAAACGGCACCCTCTAAATAGCCGCCCCCAAACCACAGGAGATTTTTACAGAAGGTAACGAAGAGAACGAAGAGTGCTGCCGCCTTCGCTCGTAAAATCCGCTCTTCGTGACCTTCGTTTCCTTCTGTTCAAATTCAGCCGTTGAGAAACTAGAGGCGGCGATGGTGGCCACAGTTTTATGAAAATACTCAGAACGTCCCGCTGACGCCGAAGTTCAGGCGCATGCCGTTGTAGCGGACCTTCTGAGGGCGGTAGAGATCCTTGCCCTGCACGCGGACGACGGTCTGGTCGAGGGCGTTGGTCCAGTCGCAGAAGATCGCGAGGCGCTTGTTGAACTGGTACTTCACCCGGAGTTCGCCGTCGTAGCGCTCGTCGTCGTAGATGCGCTCGGCAGGCAGCGGAGCGTAGCCGTTGAGAAAGCGGTCGTTGTAGTTGAGCTGCGCGCGGATCGTGAAGCCGTGGTTCTGGTAGTTGAGCCCGAGGTTCCACGAACTGGGCACGAACTGCGCGATCTCACCGTCGGCCACCGCGCCCTGGCTGTTATAGTTTCCGACCGCGTCGATGATCGTGTAGGTCGCAAAGGCACTCACGCCGCGCGCCCAATTGGGGAGAAACGTGAGCTGCTGACTGTAGCTGAACTCGAGTCCCTTCACCTTGGCCTCGCCGCCGTTGCGCTTGGTCCGGAGCGCATAGCCGGCATATTCGGAACCGAAACCATCGCCGCCGCCGGACGGGATGACGCGCTCTTCGTTGAAGATGAAGTTCTCGATGTTCTTCTGGAAGGCGCCGATCGAGAGCACGCCGGCGGGCTCGAAGTAGTACTCGAGGCTTACGTCGAAGTTCTGCGCTTCCTGGGCGCGGAGGCTGGTGTTGTTTTGCGAGATGGTGAGATTTGGGTCGTCGATCGTCGTATCGGGCATGAGGTCGCCGAAATTCGGCCGCGCCAGACTCGTGGTGTAGCTCGCACGCGCCATCACGCCGCGGCGCAGCTCGTAGCGGAAGTGGATGCCGGGGAAATAATTCGTGTAGCCGGAGCTCTTCTTCACCCGCCGGTATTCCTGGCGCGCGCGCTCGGCGCGCTGATCCTCGGGCGCGGTGCCGGGCAGCGCGGGCGTGATGGCGTCGTTCACCACACCCGTGCCGGTGACGTCGGTGCGCTCCATGCGGACGCCGCCCATGATGCGGAGCTGGCCGACATCGACGGTGCCCATCGCGTAGGTGGCGTAGATCTCCTCGAGCGCTTTGCCGTCGCTGGAGAGGCTGTCGCGCGTGGTGGCGACGAGATCGTCGTCCCACAGGTTGCGCTGGCCGCGGAAGCTAGCCTCGGCCGCCTTCACATCGGGCCAGATGGCCTGAGAGTAGCGCCCGTCGAAGCCCTTGTGGTCATAGTTGAGCAGCTGGAACTGGTTCAGGTTGTCGTCGCCGCCGCCTTGCACACCATTGGGCCCGACGTAGATGGATGTCACGCGGTCGCTGTCCACATCCGTCTTCTGGCCGCGATACCGCGCGCCGCCTTTCAAGGTGAAGGGCATGTCCGTCGCGAAGCGCTTTTCGACATTCAATTCGCCGCCCCAGATCGCTTCCTTGGTCTCGCCGCTCTCCGACTGGATGCGGCCGCGGTTATAGCGGTTGTAATCGTTGGGATCTCCTGGCGTGAGATTGGTGTAGGTGGGGTACCACACATCCCGCGAGCGATCGAGGACGGTGCGCTGATTGGCGAGCGCGAGGTCGAAATTCTGCCGCTGCTCCTCGCCCTTCGCGGGCGCGATCGAGCCGGAGTAGTCGATCTTGAGATCGCCGAACTTGTGCTTCGCGCCCGACTGGACGGCAAAGGTCTCCTGCTTCGGCTTGATCAGGCTGACCTGGTAGGTCCAGGTCGCCGTGTTCATATCCCAATGCGTGTCGGTGTAGCCGGGCGCGTAGGCCGTGCGATTTTCGGCGGCCTGGATCGTGAGCCGCTTCTGGTCCACCACGTCGGTGTAGTGGTTGAACATGAAGCTCGTGAAGAGCGTCGTCGTCGGGCTCCAGCGGTAGTCGAGCTTGAGGCCGGCGCCGGTGCGGTTGCGCTTGTGCACGGCATCCTCCAGGCGGAAGCGCCAGAGATAGGCCGGGGTGGCGTACGCGCGCTCGAAGTCCATCTGCGTGACGTCCTGCGGAACGTAGTTGTCGCTGTATCCGAACGAGAAATACACGCCGAGATTCCGCTTCGGCCCGATGACATCGGAGTACTGGATGCCGCCGAAGAAGGAGTTCTTGTCGCGCAGGGTCTTGTGGTTGAGGCCAAAGTTATACGAGATCCGGCGGCCCGCGATCGCGAAGGCGGACTTCGTGATCATGTTCACCGCGCCGCCGATGGAGTCGGCGTCCATGTCGGGCGTCGGGGCCTTGATGACCTCGATGCTCTCGATGTAATCGGCCGGGAGCTTGTCGACCTCGAAGTTGCGGTCCTTCTTGCCCTTCGCGGGGCTCGGCAGCTTCGTGCCATCGAGCGTGACGGAGCTGAACGCCGAGCCGATGCCGCGCACGAAGACCTGGTCGACCTCGCCCTCATTGAGATTGGTGGCGATGCCGGAGACGCGCTTAAGCATCTCGCCGATGTTGCCATCGACCACGTGACCGAAGGCATCGGTGGCGACGACGCTCTTCACGTTGCTGGCATTGCGCTGGGCGGTGATGGCTGCGGCGCTGCCCTCGCGCTCACCGCTCACGGTGAATTTCTCGAGCTGGTACACGCTGGATTGGAGACCGATGAGGGGCACGCTGTTGCGGCCCGCGCTCACCCCGACCTTTTGCGTGACGGTATCGAGACCCGTATAGCGTACCTCTAGAGTATAATCGCCGGGCGGCACGCCGGTGAGCTCAAACTGGCCGTCGCGCGTGGTGAGCGTCTCGAAGGCGGTGCCCGCGAGTGAAACCTGAGCGCCCTCGAGAAAGGCGCGCGTCGCGGCATTGGTCACGCTGCCGGCCACGATGGCGCTGCCGGACTGAGCCGAGGACACGGAAGCCAGCGCCAGCGAGGCGAGCAGTGCGCCCAGCCAG
The DNA here is from genome assembly GCA_040386765.1 of Verrucomicrobiota bacterium. Classification (GTDB taxonomy): domain Bacteria; phylum Verrucomicrobiota; class Verrucomicrobiia; order Opitutales; family Opitutaceae; genus ER46. The sequence goes on from JAZKEV010000198.1 coordinate 6,878, forward strand.
GAGCGCAGCAGCCGCTGCAGCGGGGAAGAGAGAGAGAAGCGTATCATGACAGAGAGCCGGGCGATCGGCACCGGCGGTTGAAGCCGGCGCCGCTCGCCGCGGGCAATGGGGGTTGCGGGTTGAAGAGGTCACACCCGGCGGAAATCCGCCGGAATCGGGAGTCGCAGGTTCGGCGCGGACAGCTGTCCGTGTCAATGCCGTTTGAGCACATTTCCCGACAAAATTTCCGGTGCAATCCATGTCCTCACTTGCGCGCCCCTACCCGCCCCCTACCCTCGGCCCGCGTCCCCGCATGAGCGAAAAGCCGAACCCCAAGATCACCTCCACCGCGGAATTTGCCCGCTATGTGGGTCTCGCGCGCACGACGGTCTCGCGGGTTTTCAACAACCAGCCGGGGCTGCGGCCGGAGACGATCGAGCGCGTCCATCGCGCCATGGAAGAGGTCGGCTTCAAGCCCAACCCGTATGCAGTCTTCCTGCTGCGCGGCCGGACCGGCACGATCGGCGTCTGCCTGCGCTTCATGGATGCGCCGGCCGTGCATGAGAAGATTTTCACGCTGCAGCAGTTGCTCCGCGAGCGCGGATACTCGGTTCTGATTGAGATGACGCGCCAGGATTTCTCGGAGACCGAGCGAATCGTCCGCCATTTCATGCTCATGCGCGTGGAGGGCATCATTTTCCTCGGAGGTTTCGAACCCGAGCAAATCACAAGCGCGACCGAGTTGCTGAAGTCCCAGGCGATGCCGGTGGTCGTCGCCGATCAATTCGAATACCCAGGCCAAAACACCGTCGTCCTCGATCGAGCGCGCGCGATGGAGGACCTCGTGGTCCGCCTTCATGGTCTCGGGCATCGCACGTTTGCCCTGCTCGGCATCCGACTGAACTTTCTCTTCAACGACAGCCGCGTCCGCGGCATCCAGCGCGGACTGGAGCGGTGCGGCCTTAATTTCGACTCGGCAGTTGAAATGGTGCCGCTCCAG
>JAZKEV010000199.1:0-1161 GCA_040386765.1 Verrucomicrobiota bacterium
TGTCTTGCACATTCCCATATATACGCGCTGCCACGCCACGCCCGACGACAGCAAGAAGACCGTCTGGCTTCAGGCACGCGACCACGCTTGGGAGGCTCCCACCTCCTTCATCATGGAGGGCGCGCTGAAATTCATCGTGTCCGACGATCCCGCGGCGAAAGCGCTCCGCGAGAAAAACATCTTCATGTTTACGCCCATGGTGGATCCCGATGGCTGCGCGCAGGGCCGGGTGCGTTTCAACGCCAACGGCTGGGACCTCAACCGCCACTGGGATGATATCGATCTCCGCGACCCCGTGTGGCTGCAGCGGCTCCCTGAAATCTGGTACTACAAGAAGGCGATCCGCGACTACGTCGGCACCGGAAAGAAAATTGCCCTCATGGTGAACCTGCACAACACCATCTCCGAATACATGTCGGCCCGCGCCCCAACCGATGCCGATGTGCCGCGCCTGCAGCGCCTCTTCGATCTGCTCGTGTCTCGCACGCAATTCGACCCGGCGCGGCCGTTTCAGGCGCGGCCCGGTTTCGGCCGCTCGGCCGACTCCACGCCGTCCTGGTGGGTGGCCTACGGCGTGCCGACCGCCCTCATCGAAACGCGCATCGCCCCCGGCAAGAAACTCAAGGGCTCCCCCACCGCCGAGCACCGCTACGCCTTCGGCCGCGAACTCCTCGAAGCCATGGCCGAAGCGGTACAGTAACGGCGTTCGTCCTACCGGGATCCCAAGAGGTAATCTTCACGATGCCATGTTCGAAAGCGTCACATACCCCTACGCTATTTGGGAATAGAATTGAAGTGTAACGGCGTCTATCGACCGCCGATTGCCTACGAAGACGCTCCCCTGATCGATCGCGGTCATAAACCACCGCCGCCGCGAGCGAAGCAATCTCGAGACCATGATGCGCAAGACACGCGAGAGCGCACCCGAGGCCGAGTTCATCTTGGTCAGCTCCATGATGAGCAATCCCGCCGTGGCCGACGCGCAGCCGCTGATCGAATTTCGCGCCGAGATGAAGAAACTCGCGGGGAACGACGTCGCCCTCGCCGACGTGACCGCCATTACGCGGCACCTCCTGCAAACCAAGCCCTTCATCGACATCTCTGTAAACAATTTCAATCACCCCAACGACCATCTCCTGCGCTGGTACGCGCAAGTCGCCG
>JAZKEV010000199.1:1171-3513 GCA_040386765.1 Verrucomicrobiota bacterium
CGCGTCCTATCATCTGCCGCGCCTGGTCGGTACGTCGGTCGCCGCCGAGCTGCTCATGGGCCCGTCGGGAACCCCCAACTGACCTCCCGCGTCCGCATCCTTCCGACTGCTGGCGCCTTTCCCGGCTCCCTGGTGCGCATGGCCGGTAGCACCCCGTCCCACCCCACCCCTATCCTTTAATTTTTCTCCGGTTTTCGAACCCCGTGATTCTTGTAGCTCCCGAGCGTCCCGTCCGGATTGAGGTGGACGAAGATCTGCTCGCCGGGGACGACGCGATGTTCGGTTCTCTCGATGACGCGATACATGCCGACAAACCAACTGCTGGGCGTCAACTGCGGCTTCTGGACCGACATCGCCGAGGCCGGCCAGCCCTCGCGCTGCGTCACCTCCTGCAGGGCGAGGAAGGCGATCTCCACTTCAACCGCATGGGAGGGCTGGCTGGCTTTGGTCTTACGCAGCGTCAATGGAAGCACGGCATCGCCGTTCTTCAGGATCAGCGTCTCGTCGCTCGCGCGGTAGTCTGAAACCACGTACGGGCCGATGCGCTGCCCCAGCTTCACCCACTGCGTGTTACCTTTCTCGTCTTCGACGATGAAGACGTGGTTGGCACCTGAGGCCATCAGCCCCGCAAACTCGGGCCCGAGTTTGCGTTCGGAAACAGTTCCGGAGCTTGGGCCTGGCAGGCGGGGTGCGGTACCCGCAGGCCGCGACGTCAGATAAGCGCCGAGCGCGCTCTCCCACACTGCGGTCTCCTGGAGAGTGGGCGGACCTCGACGCTGCGGGCCTTCTGTAGTCAAGGTCACTTCGCCACGGCCGGGCACTTGGACCGCAAGTATCCTGCTATCCAGTTTTACTGTCGCGTAGTCCTCCTCTTTCACCGGCTTCAGTTCCCGGATCAGTTTGGTCGGACCGACGAGGTCTTCGAGCGACTCAGGAAGCCGGTTTTGAAATTTGAGGAAGGCATCGCGGGCCGCACTGATCCTGCGAAGATTATTTCGTATCGCCCGTTCCTCGATCACCTCGGGAGGAAGCTCGGGGCGTGCGGCTGCCTCGGGGTTGAGCGCGCGACCACCAGCGCCCGGGGGTGGGAGATCCGCTTTAACCTGAGCCACCCGTGCGTTGGGAGTGGCAGAGCGGACCGATGTTGTAGAGGAGGCCGACTTTTCGGGCGCTGTTTCCGCGCGGGGACGATTCACAGTGAGACCGACGAGCAGCGCCACGCCTGCCGCAGGACTAAGGATTTTAGGGTTCATAATGATTTTCCAAAGGGAAGGTTGCAGGGCTCCGCTCGCCGGCGCGGAGAGTTGAGCGGCGCGAATAACCGCCTCCGCGAGCCCAGCTGGCGCCGTCGCGACCCCCTGTTGCGCCAAGGCGGTGGACAGCGCGGCACTCGTGGAAACGATGCCGCGCCGGACGAGCAGCGATTGCAGTTTATCGAGCGCCCGCTCCACTCGCATGCGCGCCGTATTCTCCGAGATGTGCAGGGTGCGGCCGATGTCCGCGTACTTCTGCCCCTCATAGAAACGCAGGAGGACCGCGTCGCGATCGTCCGACGTCAGTTCGCTCAACGACGCGTCCAACACGGGCCTCACTTTCTCCCAATCCACCACCGGGCCCTCGAGCGCAGACAGGTCGTGCATCGTGTGAGCCTCCCGCTCGCGCGCGGCACGGCTGAGCTCGGAGCGGACGATATCCGTCGCAGCATTGCTCGCTGCCTGGTGCAGCCACCCGAGCAATACAGGGCGCTGGGAAAGCGGTCCCGCGTTGCGCGCGAGCGCGACAAACACCGTTTGAGCGGCATCCTCGGCCCGGTGCGCGTCGCGCGTCCTCCAGAGCGCGATCGAATACACAAATCCCACGCGCCGCTTCACCAATTCGGCAAACGCCTCCTCAGAGCTCGCTTGGACAAACTGGCGCAGGAGTTCCGCATCATCGCTCATTCTGAAGATAATTACGGAGCCGTGGCCGAAATCGCACAAACTTTCGGATTTCACGCCCATTTGCTGATGCCTCCTTTTCCCTGCACGGCACGGCGATGGCGCGTCCAAGAGCCTTCGAAGCACCGTAGCAGCCTCTCTGATTTCGCTCCATTCGCCCCAGCAAAGACACCTGGATTATCGGCGCCGCCGATTTTTGCTTGCGGGGTACTGTGCGCCATCCGTAAAAACGACCCCTTGTCCGCAGCGTCAGGTGATTTTGAGGCGGAGGTTCTTTTCCATATCGAGCTTTAGGTCTGCGGTCGGCAGAAAGGCTTGGTAACGCATAAGTAGGCGCCAATCAGTCAGTTGCCGGCGTAGCTCAATGGTAGAGCACCTGTTTTGTAAACAGGCGGTTGCGGGTTC
>JAZKEV010000200.1:0-15427 GCA_040386765.1 Verrucomicrobiota bacterium
ACGCCGAAAGAGGTCGCGACGCGGATCGCCGCCGAGACGGGACTGCGCGCCTACACGGAAGACGAGTTCATGTGGTCGACCATCTGGTGGTACGTGATCAACACCGGCATCCCCATCAACGTCGGCGTGCTGGTGCTCCTCGGCTTCGTCGTGGGCATCGCCATCTCGGGGCAGACCTTCTACTCCTTCGTGTTAGAAAACACGCGCAACCTCGGCGCGCTGCGCGCGATGGGCGCGAGCACGCCGCGGCTGTGCGCGATGCTCGTGCTGCAATCGCTCGCAGTCGGCCTGATCGGCTACGGCCTCGGGCTTGGCGTGGTGGCGCTCATGGGGCATGGCGCGCTGCGCATCGGCAAGGTGCCGTTTCTCCTGCTGTGGCAGATTCCCGTGGGCGCGTTGATCGCGGTGCTGTGCATCTGCGTGTTTTCGGCGCTGCTCGGCATCATCCGCATTGTGCGGCTCGAGCCCGCCATCGTGTTTCGCAGCTGAGGACGGAGACCATGAGACTCAACGGAAAGAAAGCTCCCCCTGCGCCGCTGCCCGACGGGCTCGCGCTGCGACTCACCGGCATCGACAAGAGCTTTGGCTCGGGCGACTCGCTGACGCCCGTGTTGAAGAAAACGGATTTCGAGGTGCGACTGGGCGAACTCATCATGCTCGTGGGCCCTTCGGGCTGCGGCAAAACCACGCTGCTCTCGATTCTCGCGGGCACGCTCCGTGCCGATGCGGGCGAGGTGAATGTGCTCGGTAGCCCCCTGCAGGCGATGAGCGAGGGCGCGCGCACGAGGTTTCGCGCGGAACACCTCGGGTTCATTTTTCAGCAGTTCAATCTCATCCCGACGCTCTCGGTGGCGGAAAACGTGTCAGTGCCCTTGCTCATCCAGGGCGTGGGTGCGCCAGCCGCAGAGAAACGCGCCGCCGAGATGCTCGCCCGCGTGGGCCTGCCCGAGCGGACGCGCGACCGCCCCGGCAAGCTCTCGGGCGGCCAACAGCAGCGCGTGGCCATCGCGCGCGCGCTCGTACACGAACCCTCGCTGCTCGTGTGCGATGAGCCGACCTCCGCCCTCGATAGCGAAAACGGCCAGCGCGTGATGCAGCTGCTGCGCGATGTCGCGCGCGACCAGCAGCGTACGGTGATCGTGGTGACGCACGACCCCCGCATCTACCGCTACGCCGACCGGATGGCGGAGATGGAGGACGGGAAAATCTTCCGCGTGCTCGACACGCCTGCAGCCATCGCCGCGGCCCATCCGCCGCAACCGCACTGAGCCACACCCGCGCCTGAAATCCGCCTCTCACACCAAAACCCTCTATAGCTGTCGTCCCTCGCTGCGCTTGGAAACGACAGGAGAAAGAAAGTCATGATCGTCTTCCGCAAACTCTCGTTCTGGCTCGCCTGCCTCGGCATCGTGGCGTCCGTCAGCCTCGTGCTACGCATGCGTGGCGCGCTGCTCGAGCCCGTGCCGCCGCCCGCGGTGACTCCGCCGACCAAGCCTTTCGCCAAAGGCATCGGCGCCTCGGGCCTCGTGGAATCGATCCGTGAGAACACGCTCATCGGCGTGCCGCAGGCGGGGCTCGTGACGACGGTGCACGTGAAAGTGTGGGACCGCGTCGAGGCCGGGCAACCGCTGCTGCAGCTCGACGACCGCGAGCTCAACGCCACGCTCGGTGCCCAGCGCGCGCAGATCGCCGTCTCGGAAGCCTCGCTTGCCCGGCTGCGCGAACAACTCGCGCGGCTCGATGCCATCGGCGACGCCCGCGCCATCAGCGCCGAAGAAATCAAGACCCGCCGCAGCGATGTGGCGGTGGCCGCCGCACAAGTGGAAGCAGCGCGTGCGACCGTGGTGCAAACCGAAGCGCTCCTGGCGCGGCTGACCGTGCGGGCACCGATCGCAGGCACGATTTTGCAGGTGAATATTCGTGTCGGCGAGTATGCTGCGCCGACCGCGGCCTCCGCGCCGCTCGTGCTGGGTGCGATCGATGAGGTGCAGGTGCGCGCCGACGTGGATGAGCAGCTCGCGCCACGCGTGCGGGCGGGCGCCAAGGCGGTGGGCTACATCAAGGGTGCGGCGTCCGAGGCGATCCCGCTGGAATTCATCCGCATCGAGCCCTTCGTGGTGCCGAAGCGGTCGCTGACGGGTTCGAGTACCGAGCGAGTGGATACGCGCGTGCTCCAGGTGATCTACAAATTTCCCAACACGCTGAAGCGGCCGGTGTACGTGGGCCAGCAGATGGATCTGTTTATCGAGGAGTGATGGAGGCCGCCATGAAAACGAATTTCGACAAGGTAGGGGGCGTTAGGGATAACGCGCCGCTCAAGACCCCCATCATGGGAAGACGCGACGGTTTTAGGATAAACCGTTTAAGAATAAGCCGGCCAGTTGCGGTATGCTGCGGTCTGGCACTGGCGGCGGCTACCTGTACCTTTCTCGCTAGTTGTCGGACGGTAGGACCGGATTTCAAAGCGCCGACCATGGCGGAGAGCACGGCGGGCGCGGCATTCAAGCACGCGGCGGAGGTTCCGGCGCTTCCGAGCCGGGCTACGGGCGAGGCGTGGTGGACGGTGTTTGCCGATCCGGTGCTGGTCGAGTTGGAGACGGCGGCGCTGGCGCAGAGTCCTTCGCTGGCGGCGGCGGTAGCGCGGGTCGAGGAAGCGCGGGCGCGCATCGGTTTGGTGCGCGCCGACAACAAGCTATCGGTCACTGCGAGCGGCACAGCCCGGCTTGCGGGCGAGACGGCGGAGCGCACGCTGCCGGTACCCGGCCAGACCATCACGTATCGGGACCGCGGAGACAGCTACCGGACGGGCGTTGATGCCAGCTTCGAGCTCGATCTATGGGGCCGCGTAAAGCGCTCGCTGGAAAGCGCCGAGGCGCAGGTGGCCGCGACCGAGGCGGATCAACGCGCAGTGCGGCTCGTGCTGACGGCGGAGGTGGCGCAAACGTACTTTACATGGCGCATGATCGAGGGCGTGGCCGAGGTGCTCGGACGCACGGTGGCCTCGCGCCGCGAGGCGGTCGAGGTGCTCAAAGTGCGGTTCGATGCGGGGCTGTCGCCCGAGCTGGACGTAAACCGCGCACGGGTGGAACTCGCGACGCTCGAGAGCGAGATCGTCGACGTGAGGCGGCGGCGCGACCAGGCGGTCAATGCGCTCGCGGTGCTCACGGGTAAAGCTCCCGCAGCCTTCTCGATCTTGCTGACTGCGAATCCCGGCGCACTGGCCAAGGCGCTACCGCCCGCGATCCCCCCCGGACTGCCGAGCGAGCTACTACGGCGACGACCGGACCTCGCGGCAAGCGAGGCGCTCCTGCACGCGCGCACTGCGGAGATCGGTGTCGCCGAAGCCGCAAAATTCCCCTCGATCCGGCTGACAGGCGGGGCGGGCTTCGAAAGCCTGGAGTTGGGCAGCCTGCTCGGACGACCGAGCCAGTTCTGGCAATTCGGTCCGAGCTTCAGCGTTCCGCTGCTCGATGGTGGGCGCACGCAATCAAACATCGCTGTCGCGCAGGCACGGCTCGCAGCCGCTGCGGCCGATTATCAACAGCGCGGCCTGGCGGCCTTTCGCGAGGTCGAGGATGCACTCGTCGATCTGCGCGAGCAGGCGGCGCAGGCCGCCGCGCAGGATCGCGCAGCGGAGTCGGCGGCGACGGTCGTGCAGCTGGCGACGACGCGCTACGAACGCGGCTTTGCGACGTATCTTGAGATCGTGGACGCCCAGCGCTCGACCCTACAGATCGAGCGCACCCGCGCCGAGCTGGGCGGGGCGCGTTATGCCAGTACCGTTAGGCTGATCCGGGCGCTGGGTGGCGGGTGGGAATGAGGCGTGAGCAGAAGCTAAGATCGACCAGATCCTGCTCGGCGGCCTCAGGCCTTTACTTTTTCGACCGGCGCCGACTCCAGTCCGAGCGCTAAACGGACGCGCGGGAGGTCAGAAAGCGTGCCGATAATTCTCAGGACCGGCTTCGGCGAGAGCCGGACGAGGGTCGGGGTCGCAATAATGTTATCTGACAGGGTTCGGTCCGGTTCGCGGAAGACATCGACAATATCGACGATCGGCTGATTGTCTCCCAATTCCTCGCAGATGCGCCGCAGGTTGGCTCTGGCCTGCTTGGCCTTCGGCTGGGTACCTCCGATGTAAAGGCGGAGCGACATGCGAGCGGGTCGGCGGGGCGGTTTTCCCGTCCATTGGTGGGGCAAACTCATGGAAGGAGGGCGCGTTTCTTCTTCTTGCCGGCTTGCGCGTCACGATCGGCGCCACGACTCCGTTGCAGGGCGGTTCGGTAGTGGCCCAGCTGGTCGAGCCGATGTATCTCCTCCCGGGAAGAAGCAGCCAATTCGAACCGCTTGGTCTCCAATTCGCGGCGCAGGCCTTCGATCCGCACCTTCAACTCCACCTCGGCGACTTTGACTTCCTGCTCCTTGCGCCTGACCTCCATGCGGGCGCGTTCCAGATCGCGCTCCTCCGACATCTCCCGCTGCCAGCGCATGGTGCCCATCAAGACCTCTCCGCCCGCCGTATATACGTCCGCCAGCGTGACGCCCTCATCGCTGAGCACGAGTTCGCGCACCTGATTGGAGTGCTTCATGCCGCGAGACTTGACGATGGTGAGGGCGCGATTGCGCTCTCCCGCCTGGACGGCGTAGCTCAGATGAATCCAAGTATCCGCGATAGTGGAAACCTCGAGGGGAGTTCCTTCGATCCGCGAGTCCGCGCTCGCGAGGAGGCTGGTGGAAATGGTCGTGATGCCCTCGGCCTTGGTCATCTGCAGCAAGCGTTCGGACGTGCTTTGCACACTGGATTGGGCTCCCGCGCGAAACAGCGACGAGAGCGGATCGAAAACCACAAAACGAGCGCGATGTTCCCGGATGAGTGAGTAGATGCGCACCAGATGCTCCTCGAGGCTGCTGGCCTCCGTGCGAGCGGAATAGATTTTCAAGAGACCGCTTTTGAGGGGCGTGTCCAAGTCGATGTTCACCGAGGCCATATTGCGGGAATGCTCGCCCGCAATTTCATCGAAGCTCACGTAGAGAGCGCGTTCTCCCCGACGGCAAGCCGCCGCGAGAAACGAGCCGCTCAGGGTCGACTTTGCCGTGCCCGGCGCGCCGGTGATGAGCACACTCGCTCCGCGATAATAGCCACCGCCCAGCATGGCGTCCAGCCGCTCCACGCCGCTGCTCACGCGTTGCCGGGAGACGGGGAAGTACCGGTCCGTCGCACTGATATTCGCCACCTCGATGCCGGACTCTCCAATGACCATGGGCGCGGCATTTTCGGCAAACGCGGAGCCGCGATATTTGATTACGCGGAGATCACGCTGGGAAACTTGATCGACGGTCTGTTGCCGCAACTCGATGGCGCAGTCGGCCATGAATTGCAGGAAGCTGTAGCGCTCCGCGGTCTTGCTGGTGCCGACCTCGACCTTGCTCGTCACGATGCCGGTGAGTTTGCAGGCGTTCAACCATTCGAGCAGGCGATGCACCTCCTGGCGCTCCCGCGGGAGATTGTCGAGCAACGCGAGAAGGACGTCGATCGAATCGAAGACGATCCGCCTGGCACCCATTTTTTTTGCCTTGGCGCCGAGGGTGCTCAGGAGCCCCTCAAGGTCGAAATCGCCTGCGGTGATGTTGTCGGGATGGATCCGGGCGTCGACGAAGAACAGGCCTTTCCGCTCCAGCTCACTCAGGTTCCAGCCAAACGAAGCGGCGTTGCGGACGATCTGGCGGGTGTTTTCCTCGAAAGCCACGAAGATGCCGGGCTCCTTGTATTGGCGGGCTCCATTCACGAGGATTTGGAGCGCGAGCACCGTTTTCCCGCAGCCAGGCCCGCCCATCAATACAGTATTGCGATAGCGCGGCAGGCCACCGCGGGTGATCTCGTCGAGGCCCATGATGCCGCTTGGGCTTTTTTCAGGAAACTCAGCGGGCGGTTGTCTCTTGGGGGCGGAGGATCTTTTCATACGATAAACTTCTGTATTGGGGAAATGTGGGCTCCAACTGATCACGACCATGAGCCTGCGAGCTCAACTTTCGCGGGTGGCATCCAGAGACTCGTAGCGCTGGGCCCGAGCCCGATCCGGAATCATAAAGTCACCCGTTGCACGAGTGCGACGCATGCATGGGTCCGAGACAGCTTCCATGAGGTGCTGATAACGATTTCGTCAGGACTCCGGCTGGGAGCAAAACGATATCAACGTAGAAGATGCCGCAGGTTGAGTATGCTGATTGAAGCAGTCTCCCGACATGGGGTGCATAGCTACTTCGCTCCGCTCTTTTGAAATAATCGAGTGCGAGGTCGCGTCCCAAGTGCCTGTCTATAAAGCCAGTGAGCTTACGAATCGGATCATGCAATCCGGCGCTCCTATGTCTTATACGCTGGTGAGGTGGGCGCCTCGTTCAACGAGGGATGTCCGGTGCTCGGTGGCAGTGGTAGTCGATCGGACTAAATTTCCTCGCCCGAGCGTAGGTCGGTAATCGTCTGGCCCGAAATTCGGGCCGCCGTGGCCACATGGGAGGGCACATGCGCCAACAAGCTCATTGCGCCTTCGCGCACTTCCTCGTCGGTGAAGCGCTCGGGATACAAAGCGAGCGCGACGATGAAGGCGGCGTCGGATTGCCAGTCGATCAAATGGAAACCGAGTTCGTCGTTGCGAAGCATCTCTTCCTCACCGGATGAGGTGGAGAGTGCGGCCGCGATGCGTGAATTGACGTCTGCCAGATACTTGGAACTGGAGAGGCGCTCGGCCTTTTCGCCGACCTGCTCGCGGAAGATGGCGAGGACCTTTTCGTTCGGGGTTACCGAAAGCGGGTCATGAAGGCGGCATCGGATTTCTACCGTCAGCCCAGCGGCGGCATCGGGCAGTCGAGGGAGGCGGCGATGGCGCGGAGGAGTTCGGCCTCGGTGATGAGGATGCGGCCATCGGCGCTGACGACTTTGGCGGCGGCGAGGAGCGTGCGCTGCTTGATCGGCAGGCTGGCGCGGGCGAGCTTGTCGAGGGCCTTGTCGAGCTGGGCGAAGTTGCTGGCCGCCTTGGCGAGGAACTGCAGACGGGTATCGACCTGCTTGAGATGTGCGGCGCCCGCGGCATAGGCCTGCGGTGCGAAAGCGGCGTCCGACGTCGCGGCGTGGGCGAGGGCGGAGAGGACAATCGAGATCTCGTCGCCGACGGCGTTGAACGAGTGATACTGGACGATCGCGTCCTCGGGTTTGCGGCCGAGGAGGAGGGTGCGGACGAGCAGCTTCTGCAGCGCAAACTCGAAGGTGGAGACGTGCGCGTCGGCGTGCACGAGCTCGTCGAGCGTATCGATAAAGGCTTCGAGCGCGCCGGGTGCGAGCTGCCGCAGGGCGGGGAGTGCGAGCTGCAGCAGAGGAAGTCGGTGCTCGGGGCGGAGCTCGGCGAGGGAGGGCTCGAGCTGGGCGAGAAGGAGCGCGGCATCGGCGCCGGCCCGGTCGGTGACGATCCGCTGCTGCGGCTCGCGGTCGGCGAGGTCGTGGGCGAGCAGCAGCGTGTAGAGGAGGACGGGCGTCTCGGTGGGATCGTGCGCGGCATCGCGCAGGCGCTGGGGCACGGCTTCGAGGAGCACGTGCGCATTGGCAATCTGGTCGGGCGTGAGGGTGCCGATGGCCTCCACGGCTGCGATGGCGGCGGCCGGCGCGAGCGCCTCGCGGATGCTCCCGGAGACCTTCGGTCCCGCGAAACCCGCGGTGATGAACGACTCAAGCGCGACATCGACAACCTGCGGGGGCTCGAAGAACTTGCCGTCAAAGTGGGTATCGATGGCGCGGATACGCTCGTCGAGCGGCGGATGCGTGGCCCACAGGCCGCCGAACATCGAGCGGAATCCCTGCGCGAAGAAGAAGTGGCCGATCTCGGCGCTCTTGGCGGATTGCAGCGAGGAGCCAAGCGCATAGCCGCCAATCTTTTTCAGCGCGCCGACGATGCCGGCGGGATTGCGCGTAAACTGGACGGCGGAGGCATCGGCGAGAAATTCGCGCTGACGGGAGACGGCCGCCTGGATGAGCCGGCCGAAGAAGTAGCCCACGTAACCGACGATCATCAGCGCGAGGCCGGCGACTACGATGAAGGCGAGGACGCCGCCGCTGTTCTTCTCATTGCGTGAGCGCGGCGCGACGCGGGTGTGGCGCAGGCTGGAGAGGAGGATGCGACCGAGAAGGCCGAGGACGAGGATGCCGAAGAGCAGCGCGCTCAACCGCATGTTGAGCCGCATATCGCCATTGAGGATATGGCTGAACTCGTGGGCGACGACGCCCTGGAGTTCGTCGCGATTGAGCTTCTCGAGCGTGCCGCGCGTGACGGCGACGACCGCATCGCTCGTGGTGAGCCCGGCGGCAAAGGCATTGAGCCCCGGCTCGTCGTCGAGGATGTAGACCGCGGGCACCGGCGTGCCGGAGGCGATGGCCATCTCCTCGACGATATTGAGGAGGCGCTTCTCGTTGAGATCGGTCGTGCGCGAATCGACGCGGCGGCCGCCGAGATTATCCGCGACCACGCTGCCGCCCGCGGAGAATTGCCGCCATTTGGTGAACGAGGCGCCGCCGACCACCACCAGCGTTCCGGCGGTGATCCAGCCAAAGAGCCGCGGTTGCCACCAGCTGTCGCGGACCATCGACGCGAGTTCGTCGCCGGAGAAACGCAGGATGAGCACGCCGGAGACATACGCGGCGAGAATGGTGCCGACCACCGCGAGCCCGAAGAGAACGACGAGCCGCGTGGTGTGCTTCTTGGCGCGGGCCTGGGCCTCGAAGAAATCCATCGCTCAGGATTTATCGGCAGGAACCTTGGCGAGGACGACGATTAAAAACGTCGCGATGGGTCCGAGGAGCAGACTCACGAAAAACCAGATGAGCCCGCTGCGATTCTTACCCTGCGCGAGGCCGGCATTGATGAGGGCGAGGGTGCCGAGCCCGACGGCAAATTCCGGCACTGATTGCACAGTGAGAGCGGCGATCACGCGAAACTGACCTTCGGCGCATTCCGCTCCGAGGGGTCGTCGATCTTGAAGGATTCGGCGGGCTGGAAGCCGAGGGCGCCGGCGAGGATCACGGAAGGGAAGGTTTCGCGGGCGGTATTGTAGACCATCACGCTATCGTTGTAGGCCTGACGCGCGAAAGAGATTTTATTTTCCGTGGAGGTCAGCTCCTCGGTGAGCTGCATCATGTTCTGGTTGGCCTTGAGGTCGGGATACTGCTCGGAGACGACCATGAGGCGCGAGAGCGCGCCCGCGAGTCCACCCTCGGCGGTGGAGAGGCTGCGCATGGCATTCGCATCGGCGGGATTGGCGGCGGCGGATTGCGAGGCGGCGAGCGCGATGTTGCGAGCCCGGATGACGGCCTCGAGCGTCTCCCGCTCGTGCTTGAGATAGCCCTTCGCGGTTTCGACGAGATTGGGGATCAGGTCGTAGCGCCGCTTGAGCTGGACGTCGATCTGCGCGAACGCGTTCTTGAAGCGGTTGCGGAGCGCGACGAGGGAGTTGTAGATGCCGACGCCCCAGAGGGCGACGACGATCAGGATGAGCAGCAGAACACCGAGGACGATCAAGGCGACGGACATGGCGTGGTTGGGTTGTTAAGCGCTGGAACGAATCGGGACACAGTGTGTCGCGAGCGGGACCGATGCGCGAGTTAGAACTGTTTACAACGCGGTTGATTGTTTCCAGCAGGGTGCGCAACGTTGTGGCTGCGTGATTCGGATGCGAAAACGTCTGCGAGGCTGGCGGGTCGGTGCGGCACTCTTTGTGGTGGCCGCGGTGGCGCGCGGCCAGGTGGGACCGAGCGGGGTGGGCGCGGGCCCGCTCACCAATCCCGCGCCCTTCGCGCCGGCTCCCGCGGCGGTCTCGCCGGGCGCGCTCTCGACCGCTCTTGCCGCCGCGGAACGCGCGCACGATCTCGGCTTCCTTTCGACGGCGGCGGGCGCGTATCGGGAATTATTGGACGCTCCGGGCGCGGATAAAGTCGGGCTCACGCTGGCGCTGGCTACGGTGCTGCTCGATGGCGACCAACCGCTGGAGGCGGAGAAGCTGCTCGCGAGCGTGCCGGAGCCGCACACGGCCGCGTGGCGACTGCGTGCGGGTATGGCGGCGCTGCGGCTGCGCAAGCGCCCGGCCGCGCAGGCGCAATGGGATGTGATCAAGGCGGAGGAGATCTCCGACAGGGATCGGCCGTGGTATAATTTTTTCACCGGCGCGCTCTACGATACGGCGACCCCGCGCGACGTGCAGCGCGCGAATACTTTCTACGTGAACGCGGAGCGCGGCGCGACCACCGAGCTGGCGCGGGCGCGCTTCCAACTGGCGGCGGAACGCGTGCGCCTCCGCGAGACGGTGGCGCCGACGAAGGAGTCGCTCGATGTGGTGAAGAGCATCTTCGACCAGTTGCAGGGCCGCGAGGCGAGCTACGAACCGGCGCGGCAATACGCGGTGTTGCTTGCGCTGCAGGGCCGCCGGGACGACGCGGTAAAATTTCTGCGCGAGAATGTGCTGCTGGGCATGCCGGCGCAGGAGCGGGCGTGGCGCGACGAATTCAATTTCATGATCGGCCTGCTGGCGGACCAGAGCCGCACGGGCGCGGGCCGCAATGCGTTGATGGAGCTCGTGGCCAAAGGGACCAAGGCGCAGCGGCAGCGGCAGGCGCTGCAGATCCTGGCCAACGCCTCGCCAAGGGACCCGGAGCGCGCGCAGCTCCGCGAAGAGCTCAACCGGCTGATCGCGGCGACCCCGCCGCACCCGCTGCGCGAGACGCTGCTTTATTTCCGCGCGCAGCTCGCGCTCGCCGAAAAAGATTATGCGATGGCGGAGGAGGCCGCCAACCGGCTGCTGCGCGATTTTCCGGCCTCGCCGTTGCGGTTGCACGCGTTTGGCGTGCTGACGCAATCCGCTTGGGAGCAGCATCGCTATCGGGCGGCGGCGGCCTCGGCGCGCAGCGCGCGGCAGGCGTTACCCGCGGTGCAGGCCGGACAGCCCGATGGGGCAGCGGCGGCCCGTGGAGACCTCGGCGTGCTGGAGGCGGAGGCGTATTTTCGGATGGGAGAATTTCGCAACGCCGCGGATGCCTACGCGGCGGTGTTGCGCGAGCCGGGTGCGAAGACGGAACGGGCGAGCGGACTGATCTTTCAACGCGTGCTGGCGGAGATCCAGGCGGGCGCCGCCACGGCGACCGCGATCATCGACGAGTACGCCACCAATCCAGCCTTCACGCTCGACGATCGCTGGCAGGCGGAGTGGAGCCTCGCGCGGCAATTGCAGGTGCAGGGGAAAACCGACGAGGCGTACACGCGCGTCGGCCAGCTGCTCAGCGCGCAACGGGCGGAAGATGCACGCTTCGCGGAGCTGAAGCCGGACCTTCGGGCGCGGATGACGTGGCTGCACGCGCGGCTCGCCTTCGATTCGGACCGATTCGAGCCCGCGCTCCAGCAAGTCGAGGTGCTGATGAGGTCGCTCGAGGGCGTGGAGCCGAAGCTGCGCGCCGAGATCGCGAGCGCGGCGCTGCTCCTGCGTGGCCAGACGGAGCTGGCGATGAAGCGCGAGGCGCCGGCGCTGGAGACGCTGAAGCGGCTGCGCGACGAATTTCCGAAGACGGAAGCGGCGATCCAATCGTACCTCACGCAGGCGGACTACTACGAGCAGCAGGAAAAGATTCCGCAGGCGCAGCAGCAACTCGTCGCGATCGTCGACAACCCCGCTTACGCCGCCAGCGACCAGAAGCCCGATGCTCTTTACCGGCTTGCGCTGCTTTCGGAGAAGCTCGGGCAGGACAAGGATCTCGAGGAGGCGAACAAGCGGCTTGAGCAGCTGGTGAGCATGGATGCCACAAAGCTGCCGGTGGACCTCACGTTTATGGCGCGGCTCAAGCAGGGTGACATTTTTCGGCGGCGCGGTGACTTTCCCGCGGCGCAGCGCGCCTACGAAGAGTTGGTAAATAATCATGGGCAGAGGCCCGATGTGGTGATTGCGCAATTGCGGCTGGCGGATTGCCGCAGCGCGCTCGTGGCCACCGATCCGCCGGGCACCTCCGCACATGCGGCGGCAGCGCAATCGCTTTACGAGCAGCTGCGCGATCGGGTCGACGCGCCGGCGGATGTGCGCGTGGAGGCGGGCTACAAGCTCGGCAATCTCCTTGCCCAGCGCGGGCAGCACGCGAAAGCGGCCCAGGTGTGGTGGAACGATGTCATCGACCCCTTTCTCAAGGAAAACAAAGAACCGTTTTCCCCAATGGACAAGCGACCCTACTGGCTCGCCAAGACGCTGATGGACTACGCCAAACTGCAGGAGGACCAGGAGCGACCGGACGAGGCGAAGAAGGCGTACCGGCTGGTACTGCAGACCAAGCTCGAGATCGCAGAGCCGTCGGCGCGTGAGGCGTTGAAGCGACTCGGCGAGCGGGAGGCGCGGCTATGAGGCGGCACGATGGCGCAATGCTGGCGCGCGTGCGATCTGACATGAAGAACGGCGCTCGCGCCGCATGAGATTACACCCCAAGTCTATTTAAACATGTCCGGTTTCGAGTTCAGTCTTTTCACCAAGGGTGGCCCGATGATGTGGGTGCTGCTCATGCTCGCCGCTCTCGGCGTGATGCTCGTCGTCGAGCGCACGCTGTACCTCCACCGGGGGCAGATCCGCGCCAAGGCGTTTGTCGAGGGCATCAAAAACATCCTCGCCAAGCGCCGCCTCGTCGAGGCGCTCACCGTTTGCGAGGAGACGCCCGGCCCGGTGGCGGCGGTGGTGAAGGCGGCGTTGCTGCGCGCCGACGACCCGGCGGAAATCATGCGATTCCACGTGCAGGAAGCGGCGGTCATTGAGCTGCCTGCGCTGGAGCGGCGGCTCGGCTCGATCGCCGCCGTTGCGCAGGTGGCGCCGCTCGTGGGGCTGCTGGGCACGGTGATCGGGAGGATTGTGACCTTTCAGTCGTTCGAGCGTGGCGGGAATTACGCGCTGGCGAGCGCTCTCTCGACCGGGATGTGGCAGGCGCTGCTGGCGACCGCGGGCAGCCTCATGCTCGCGGTGCCGATGCACCTCGCGTATCATCTTCTCTCGGGGCGCGTGCGCTCCATCGTGCGCGACATCGAGTGGTCGGGCAACGAGATCATGAAGTATCTACTTACTGAATACCGCGACACGCCGCCAGCGCCGGACGGGGCAGGGGAGGCGAAGCCGTGATTACCCGCCCGCTCGATCTCGCTTCCAGGCTGCGCCCGGAGCCACGGAGCTTCGACTGGCTGTTCTATGTGAACGCGGGACTGCTCGTGCTCTTCTTCGCGCTCTTCGGGTCGCGCTTTGTGCTGGCACCCGGGGTGAGCGTGCTCCCCGAGATCGCAGGCTCGGATGCGAATGCGCGGCGGGTGACGCATTATATTACCGTGAACGACCAGATGCAGATCATAGCGGGCGACGGCCTGCGCGATTTGAAGAGCCTCTCGGATTGGTTCAAAGAGGAGGTGCGGGAGTGGCGGAAGGCCCCGGCCAAGGCCTCCCGTCGGCCGGTGCTGCTCATCCAATCCAACAAAGGCGTAGAACTGGACCTGATCGCGAAAATTCACAGCGAGGCGGAGCTGCAGGGGTTCGAGGTGCATATCGCGTCGATCGAACCGCGCACGAAGGGCAAATAAGCTGAGCCATGGGTAAAACACGAGCACAGGCACGAAGTATTGGCCTCCGTTCAGGGAGGGTTCGCTAACATGACCGCGACCCCGACCATGAACGCGGCCAACCGGGCGAATGCGAAGCTCTGCTGGGCCATCGCGGCGGCCAGTGGAGTGGCCGTTGCGGCGGTGGTCGTAACTACCTTTCGGGTCCCCGAGAGAGGGAATCCTGCGCCCGAGCGGGCAGTGCACGGCGTGGTGCTGCGCCGGGTGGATGCCGGGGCGGAGGCGCTGAGCGGGGAGGCTGCATTGCGCGACCTCACACCCCTCTTCCTGCCCACCGAGCGAAATGCGGACCTCACGCGGGTGCGGCCGCGCGAGGTCCGCCCTTCCTTTCTAGAGATAAAGACTGTACGGCCCGCTTTGGCCGATGCGGGGCTTCTCGACCTCGATCTGCCGCCCGCGGTCACGCTGAACGGGCGGGAGATCAAGAACTCCGCACCAACCGACAAGCAATTGGCGCTAAACTACTTGGAGGAGTCCGCGATAGAGCTGCTGGCGGCCGGCTTCGGCCGCAATCCCGTGCAGGTAGGCGAGATGGCACCCCGCGGAGGCTTCGTGGAGATCGTCTCGGCCCGCGATGGCCGCCGCTTGATAGGGGAGCGCCTGGACTCCAAGGTTCGCCCGCCCACGGATAAAGTATGGCAACCCGTGGAGTTTCTGGCCACGGTCGGCGCTGCTGGGCTGGTGGCGCCTTTGCTCCCCACGGTACGCTCGGGGGTTACGGAAGTGGACGATTTTTTTCGAAATTATCTCGCCCGGACGTACAGAGTGGGAGAACGTCTGCCGCCGGGTTTCTACCGGATTATTGTAGCGCCATAAGGTCTTACAGATTTTTGGGAAAACGTGCCGTTTTGCTGTTGACGGTGAGAAAAGTGGGTCGCACTTTCACCAACTCTTTTCGTTTTTTGGCACTCCCTTAGTCTGCCCAGATAGCTCAGTTGGCAGAGCACGTCCTTGGTAAGGACGAGGTCGCCGGTTCAAATCCGGTTCTGGGCTCCAGGGTCAGAAAACGCGTCGGCTCAGGCTTCTACGACGTTAAACTCGAGGCTACTTTTCACAATCACCCAATAATCCGTCTCCCATGGCTAAAGCCCAATTCGAACGCACCAAACCGCACGTCAACGTCGGCACCATCGGCCACATTGACCACGGTAAGACGACCACGACCGCCTCGATCCTCGCGGTGCAGTCCCGCAAGGGCCTGGCCGAGCTCAAGGCCTATTCCGATATTGCCAAGGGCGGCACCGTGCGCGATGCGACCAAGACGGTGACGATCGCCGTGGCTCACGTCGAGTACGAGACGGCCAAGCGCCACTACGCTCACGTCGATTGCCCCGGCCACGCTGACTTCGTGAAGAACATGATCACGGGTGCGGCGCAGATGGACGGCGCCATCCTCGTGGTTTCCGCTGCTGACGGCCCGATGCCGCAAACCAAGGAGCACGTGCTGCTTGCCCGCCAGGTTGGCGTGCCGAAGATCGTGGTGTTCCTGAACAAGGTCGACCTCATCGACGATCCCGACCTGCTCGAGCTCGTTGAGGAAGAGATCCGCGATCTCCTCACCAAGTACCAATTTGACGGCAAGAACGCGAAGATCGTTCGCGGTTCGGCCACGGCCGCCCTCGAGGGCAAGCCCGAAGGCGACAAGGCCATCGGCGAGCTGATGGACGCCATCGACAACGAGATCGCCGAGCCCGTCCGCGAGATGGACAAGCCGTTCCTGATGTCGGTTGAAGACGTGTTCTCGATCACCGGCCGCGGCACCGTTGCCA
>JAZKEV010000201.1:0-302 GCA_040386765.1 Verrucomicrobiota bacterium
CTATTATCACGACGAGGACGCCCCGCCCGCGCCCGTCGCCTACGCCGAGATCGTCAGTACCATTGCCAGCGCTTCCGCCGGGCCGGGCACGCGGCAGAACATCGACGAATTCACCTTCACGACGGGCCGCGGCTTGGAGACCATCGGCGGCGCGGCGGTGGGCAAAGCCCTCATCATTTTGAACCCGGCGACCCCGCCGATTCTGATGCGGAATACCGTTTACGTGATCCCCGCCGGCGACTTCGACCGCGACGCCGTGGTGAAATCCATCGAGCAACGCGTGGCCGAGGTCCGCTCCTATG
>JAZKEV010000201.1:312-6184 GCA_040386765.1 Verrucomicrobiota bacterium
CAAGCTCAAGGGCGCGCCGGTGTTCGACACGATCCAGACCGCCCAGGGCTTGCGTCAGACCATCACCTTGTTGCTGGAGGTGCAGGGTGCCGGCGACTTCCTGCCGCCCTACGCCGGAAACCTCGACATCATGACCGCATCCGCCTGGCGCGTCGCCCAAGCCATCGCCGAACAACGCCTCGTCGGCGCCTCGCAGCCATGAAAACACCCCGTATCACCGATAGCAGCCTGCGCGACGGTTCCCACCCGATGCGCCACCAGTTCACCCTCGAGCACGTGCAAAAAGTGGCGCGCGCGCTCGACGAGGCCGGCGTGCCCGTCATCGAGGTCTCGCATGGCGACGGCCTCGGCGGCTCGTCCGTGCAATATGGTTTCTCGCTCTGCAGCGAACTCGACCTGATCGCCGTGGCGCGCGAATCCTGTGCGCGCGCCAAGATCGCCGTGCTGCTGATCCCGGGTATCGGCACACAAAAGGATTTGCGCGAAGCCGCGCGGCGCGGCGCCAGCATCGTACGCATCGCCACGCAATGCACCGAGGCCGATGTTTCCGAACAGCACTTCGGCCTGGCGAAGGAACTCGGGCTGGAGGCCATCGGCTTCCTGATGATGGCGCACACGCGCCCGCCCGGGGAACTGCTGGAGCAGGCGAAATTGATGGAGAGCTATGGCGCCGATTGCGTCTATGTCGTGGATTCCGCCGGCGCGATGTTGCCGCGCGACGCCGCCGAGCGGGTGGGGGCCCTGGCCCAGGGTCTGAAATGCCAGGTCGGTTTCCACGCGCACAACAATCTCGGCCTCGCGATCGGCAACAGCCTCGCGGCCATCGAGGCGGGCGCGGCCCAGATCGACGGCTGCCTGCGCGGCCTCGGCGCCGGGGCGGGCAACGCTCCCACCGAGGTCCTCGCCGCCGTGCTCGACAAGCTCGGCCTGAACAGCGGCCTCGACGTGCTCAAGCTGTGCGACGCCGCCGAACACGTGCTCGCTCCGCTGATGCCGTTTCAGCCCATCCCCAACCGCGACGCCATCGCGATCGGCTACGCCGGAGTCTATTCCACATTCCTGCTACCCGCCCGCAAGGCCGGGGCTCGCTTCGGCGTCGATCCGCGCGATATCCTCATTGAGCTTGGCCGCCGCAAGGCGATGGCCGGCCAGGAGGATTGGGTCATCGACGTGGCGCAAGATCTGGCCTCCCGAGGTGCCGCCGCCAAATCCTAGCCGCTTTCCCTCCCATGCCGTCGAGCGCGCTCGACCCGCTTCGCTTTCGATCCATGCGTATCATCCGCCATCTATCACCCACCGGTCCTGCCTACGCCGCGCTGCAATCCGACGGTTCCGCGCGCGAAATCACCGGCAATATTTTCGGCGAGTTCCGCGTTGCCGACCGTACGGTCACACCCGGCAAGTTGCTCGTACCGCTTGAGCCCGTTTATCTCCCGTGCATCGGGCTGAATTACAGACAGCACGCCATCGAAAGCGGTTTGCCGCTGCCGAAGACGCCCGTGCTCTTCGTGAAGAACCCGGCTTCCGTCCAGCATCCCGGCGGCGCCATCGAGCTGCCGAGAAAATTGCCCACCGACTCCCTCGACTACGAATGCGAGCTCGCGGTCGTGATCGGCAAACGGTGCAAAAATGTGAGCCGGGCCGACGCGCTCTCTTATGTGCTCGGTTACACCTGCGCCAATGACGTCTCGGCGCGGGACTGGCAGTTCAACGGCGGCGGCGGCCAGTGGTGCCAGGGCAAGAGTTTCGACACCTTCTGCCCGCTGGGCCCGGTGCTCGTTACGACCGACGAGATTCCGAATCCCAACGCGCTGCGGATTCGCACGCTGCTGAACGGCGCGACGATGCAGGACTCGAACACTGCTGACATGATTTTCGACGTGCCGGCGCTGATCGAGTTCCTGAGCGCGAGCAAAACCCTGCTGCCCGGCACGGTAATTCTGACCGGCACGCCGCAGGGCGTCGGCTTCGCCCGCAAGCCGCCGGTGCGACTTCAGTCCGGCGATGTCGTGATCGTGGACATCGAGAAGATCGGCCAGTTGGTGAGTCCGGTCGTCGATGAACCGGTGTGACTCCCGCCGATTTTCCTGTGAATACCCCAACCCCCGCTTTATCCCCCAAAAATCTCCTCCGCTGGCTGTCCATCGCCGGCTGGTCGGCGGTATCGCTCGTCGGCGCCGCAGCGCTGGCCATTTTGGCCTTGTCCCGCGGCGAGACAGTGAACGCCCTTTGGCTGGTCATCGCCGCCGTCGCCGTGTTTCTCGTTTCCTACCGATTTCATTCGGCGTGGCTGATGGCGAAGGTTCTCACTCTGGATGAACTGCGGGCTACGCCCGCCGTCACCCGCGAGGACGGGAAGGATTTCGTGAAGACAAACCGCTGGGTCGTGTTCGGCCACCACTTCGCCGCCATCGCCGGGCCCGGTCCGCTGGTGGGACCCGTGCTCGCCGCTCAATTCGGCTACCTGCCGGGGCTGCTGTGGATTTTGCTCGGCGCGACGCTCGGCGGGGCCGTGCACGACTCGATCATTTTGTTCTGTTCCGTGCGACGCGGCGGCAAGTCGCTGGGCCAGATGGTGCGCGAAGAGGTGGGGCCTTTCGCCGGACTGCTCGCGCTCATCAGCATCACCGCGATCATGGTGGTCATCCTCGCCGTGCTCGGATTGGTCGTGGTCCGGGCGCTGGCGGAAAGTCCGTGGGGACTTTTCACGATTCTTTGCACCGTGCCGATCGCGATGGTCATGGGCGTGGCCATGCGCTCCCAGAAGATCGGAGTCGGCTGGATCAGCGCGTTCGGCCTTGCGGGGCTCTTGCTGGCCGTCGCTGGCGGGCAGTGGATCCACGGCACGGCGCTGGAGGGCTGGCTCACGATCAGCGGCACCAAGCTCGCGTGGGGCGTGATGATTTACGGCCTGCTCGCCTCGGTGCTGCCAGTGTGGCTGCTGCTGGCGCCGCGGGACTATCTCAGCACCTTCATGAAGATTGGCGCGGTCGCGTTGCTCGGCGTCGCCATTGTCGTGCTCGCGCCGGAGCTCAAGATGCCTGCGTTGACGCGGTTCATCGACGGCACCGGCCCGGTTTTCGCCGGCGCGGTGTTTCCCTTCTGCTTTATCACGATCGCGTGCGCGGCGGTCTCGGGCTTCCATGCGATCATTGCCTCGGGCACGACGCCGAAGCTGCTGGCCCGCGAGTCAGACATCCGCGTTGTGGGTTACGGCGCAATGGTGGTCGAGATGCTGGTCGGGGTCATGGCGCTCATCGCGGCTTGCGCGATGGAGCCCGGCGAGTATTTCGCGATCAACCTGCGCGGCGAGCCTGCCGCGGTCACGGCGCAGGTCACGGCGCTCGGCTTCCCGGTCACGGTGGAGCAGATGGACGCGCTGGCGGCTTCGGTCGGCGAAAAGACGATGGTCGGCCGCACCGGCGGCGCGCCGACATTCGCGGTCGGCATGGCGCACATGTTTGCCGGCGTGCTCGGGAGCAAGGCTGCGCTCGCGCTGTGGTATCACTTCGCGATCATGTTCGAGGCGCTCTTTATCCTCACGACCATCGACGCCGGCACGCGGGTGGGGCGGTTTCTCGTGCAGGACTTGCTGGGCTCCGTCTGGGCGCGGCTGGGCCGCACGGATTCGACGCTGGGCGGCTGGGTGGGGAGTCTCGCCTTTGTGGCGGCCTGGGGGTACTTTCTCTATCAGGGCGTCGTCGATCCACTCGGGGGCATCAATTCGCTGTGGCCGATTTTCGGTGTGGCGAACCAGTTGCTCGCCGTTATCGCGCTGTCGCTTGGCACTACGGTGCTGCTCAAGATGGGCCGTCAGCGCTACCTGTGGGTGCCATTGCTGCCGCTCGCCTGGCTGCTTGCGGTGACCGTGACTGCCGGCTGGCAGAAGATTTTCAGTGGCGATCCGCGGCTCGGTTTCCTCAGCGCTGCGCGCGTGATCAAAAACCAGATCGCGGGTGGCGGCACGGCGGAGCAACTGGCCGTCTGGCACCGCCAGTTGTTCAGCCATTACACGAACACCGCGGTGACGGCGTTTTTCTTGATCTTGGTGCTGCTCGTGCTCCTCACCTCGCTCCGGCTCTGGCGCGAAATCCTGCGCGGCCGCCAACCGGTGGCATTGCACGAGGAATCTTACGTTTCCGTTCCCGATTTGCCGACGGGTTAGAAGTCCGCTTCCATCTCATGATCACTGTCCGCAAAAACTCACCCTCGATAAAAAACTGCTCTTTCGACGAATGCCATCAGGGCAGCGGGAGTCTCCGGTCTGATGATTTCTGGCAGGCCGCGCGCGATCTTGAACTTGGAAATAGCCTCGACGGGTTTTCCGTCGCCCACTTACCGGCCGATGACATGCAGAAGACAAAAAACGCATTTAGGTCGCCACGCATGTTACTGAACCGCTTTTTTACCGACGGAGCGAAAACCGCCCGGGGCCGACGCATCAGCAATCTTTCGTGAGGCAAGAAACCCAGAGCGCTGCGGCCCGGGGCGTTGCGATCTGAGTAAGCACTGTAGTCATTCCCTTTTTTTGAGCGGAAGCCTATTTCGGTGAGTAAGGGCGCCCGTGACTCTTCCGCTACTGTACCACTACGTGGCTGCTACTCCGCCGCTACTAGTCAAAATCAAGGAGCACGACACCTCCGAGCTTCCGGAGTCATTTTTTGGCGGATATGACGATCAGTTTAGTGTGGTTGTGCGCGCCGGTTCGCTTTGGAGCTACCATGGCGCGACCATCGAGTTTACGAAGGATTCTGGACGCCTCCCGGTTGGACAGGCCACCTTAACTCGCCCTGCGGCAGAACTAGCGGCCATTTGTGCCGGGGAGCCGGTCGCCGGTTTTGTGGATTACGTGTTACGTTACTGGAATGGGCTCGGGTTCGAGGTGCGTTTGACGGGCTCGGGCTGACTTCGATTTATACCACTCGTTTTATACCACTGGTGGATAAAAATGGGCAAAAAAAGGGAATGGTGAGAAATCCTCTTTCCGTGATTTACCTCTGAGACGACGTTTGGGAAAGTTTGAGAAAATATGTTGCTTTATTTCATGGGTGTGTGCGGAACGGCGATGGGGAATGCGGCGCTGCTGGCGCGGGCGGCGGGGCATGAGGTGGTGGGGGCCGATTCCGGCGTCTATCCGCCGATGAGCACGGTTCTCGCGGAGGCGGGGATCACTCTGCACGAGGGGTACGATGCGGCGCGGCTGGAGCGGCTGGCGCCCGATCTCGTGGTGATCGGCAATGCGATGTCGCGGGGGAATCCGGAGGTGGAGTGGCTGCTCGATACGAAGCGGATCGAATTTACCTCGCTGCCGGCGATGCTGCACGGGTTCGTGCTCAAGCGGCGGCGGAATCTCGTGATCTGCGGGACGCACGGGAAGACGACGACGACCTCGCTCACGGCGTATCTGCTGCGGGCGGCGGGGCGCGATCCGGGGTTTCTCATTGGTGGCGTGCCGCAGGATCCACCGATGGGGTCGCATCTCGGGACGGAGGCCGATCCGTTTGTGATCGAGGGGGACGAGTACGACAGCGCGTTTTTCGACAAGCGGAGCAAGTTCATCCACTACGCGCCGCATATCGCGGTGTTGAACAACCTGGAGTTCGATCACGCGGATATCTTCCGCGACCTGGCGGACGTGCAGCGGACTTTCAATCACCTGACGCGGATCGTGCCGCGCAACGGCTTCATCGTGCTGAATGGCGACGATACCACCCTGCGGGCGCTCGGGGCGATGGCGTGGACGCGCGTGATCCGGGTGGGGACGGGCGAGGGGAATGACGTGCGGATCGAGAATTTTGCGGAGTCGCCGGCGGGCGTGCGCTTCACGCTGTCGTGGCGTGGCGCGCGATGGGCGGACGTGACGTGGAAGCAG
>JAZKEV010000201.1:6194-8732 GCA_040386765.1 Verrucomicrobiota bacterium
TGCGCGCAATGCGGCGATGGCGGCGACGGCGGCGGGGCTCGCGCTCGATCCGGCCAGTCCGACGGTGCTCAAGCTGGATGCGCTCGCGCAGTTTCGCGGGGTGAAGCGGCGGCAGGAGGTGCTGTACACCGATGCGCGGGTGACGGTGATCGAGGATTTCGGGCATCATCCCACGGCGCTGGCGGAGACGCTGCAGTCGTTTCGGGCGCGGTTTCCGGGGGCGCTGCTCACGGCGGTCTTCGAGCCGCGCAGCAACACGGCGCGCTCGCGGGCGATGCAGGCGGGGTTCATGCGCGCGCTGGCGCTGGCCGATGAGGTTTATCTTGGGCCGGTGAATCGGCCGGAGAAATTGGCGGCGGATGAGCGGTTCGATCCCGAGGCAGTGGCGCAACATCTGGAGACGCAGGGCGTGGAGGCGCACTTCGCGGCGACGAATCTGGCGCTGTTCGAGAAGCTGGCGGCGAATACGACAGGGAAGGCGGATGCGGTGGGGAAGGCGGATGGGCGGGGGAAGCCGGAGGGGAAGGTGAGGGTCGTGACGTTTTTCACGAACGGGAGCTTCGATGGGATTATTGGGAAGTATGTGGGGCTGGTCCGGCCAGCGGGGATGGGTGGGAGTGCTGGTGCTAGTGCGAGCGAACGCTGAGAGCTGCGGGAGGGGGATGGAAGAGCGAGAAGCGTGGGAGTCTTTTTTTTGACCGCGGATTGCGCGGATGTGGCGGATACGCTGGCGCGACGGATTGGGGTTTAGCCGCGGTATCGGCGTTATGGGTGGTCGGGGATGGAGGGACAGAATTTGTTAACAGGAATCGAACCGAGGACGAACCGAGACAAACCCGGTCTTTCCTCGGCTTGTCCTCGGTTCGGCTCCTGTAAAATCGGTTTTTGTTTGGAGGGGTGACAGCAAAGAAGCTGGAAGAACGCTAATCTGCGCTGATCTTTTTCGGAGTGCCGTCTGCGGTTGGATGTGAGGGCTTCGCCTGATCGGCGAAGCGCGTGGGCAGCAGGGCGGTGCCGTCTCAAGACTTGGTATGAGTCTGACTCCGGCGTATCGGCAGGGTGGGGACGATCTTGCTTTGTCGCTTGCTTCGGGCGGTGGGATGACCTCTGTCCCGGAGACCCCTTCGTTATCCGACATTATGAAGCTTTTGCCCAAATCTGTGGCGGGCGGTTGCCTGCGTGTGTGTGCGGTGTTGTTCCTGGCCTCTGGCGGTGCGGCGGTCGCCGCGCAACCGGCGGTGGCGCCGGCGGCCAAGATTACGCCGACGGACGACCCGATGCTAACGCGGGTGTTTCCCTCGATCGTGCGCATCGAGGTCATCCGCCTGCGGCCGAGCGATGGACGGCTCACCAAGCAATGGACCGCCGGCAGTGGCGTGATCGTCTCGGCCGAGGGGCATGTGGTGACCAACTGCCATGTGACGGAGGACGGCGACTATTTCCGCTGCTACCTTTTCGACGGATCGCATATCGACGGGAAGCGGATCGGGCAGGATGCGCTGACCGACCTCGCTGTGCTCAAGCTCGACCTCTCGCAGCGGCCGAAGGATGCGGCGCCGTTGGTGGTGACGAAATTTGGCGACTCGGATAAGCTGGCGGCAGGCGATGTCGTTTTCGCGCTCGGGAGCCCCGGCTTTCTTGCGCAGTCGGTGACGCGCGGCGTGGTGGCCAATCCCTCGCTGGTGCTGCCGGAGCAGACGGCGGGACGCTTTGTGCTGCGCGGCGAGAATGTCGGCGCGCTGGTGCGCTGGATTCTCCACGATGCGCAGATCTTCGGCGGCAATAGCGGCGGGCCGCTGGTGAACGAGCGCGGCGAGATCGTAGGCATCAACGAAATCGGTGTCTTCAATCTCGGTGGGGCGATCCCCGGCAATCTGGCGCGGATCGTGGCAGATAATCTGGTCAAGCATGGCCGGGTCATTCGCGGTTGGTCGGGCATTGCAGTGCAGCCGCGGCTCGAGGCCGATGGCGAGGGGCCGGGCGTGGTGATCAGCGATGTCGCGGTCGGCTCACCGGCGGCGAAGGGGGGATTGCAGCCGGGCGACTTGATCCTCGCGTGCGACGGGCATGCGATCGAGAGCGCGGAGGAGAAGGCGGTGGCGCACTTCAACCGGCTCGAGGCGAGTCAGACGCCGGGAAAGGATTTCGTGGTCGAGTATATGCGCGGGGGCGCGAAGCAATCGGCGCGGCTATCACTCACCGAGCGGCAGGCGGCGCAGTCGGACGATGTGGAGATGCGCAGCTGGGGCGTGGTCATGCGCGATGTCACGCAGAAGCTGGCGCGCGATGAGCGGCTGCCGGACACCGGCGGCGTGTGGCTGGAGAATATCCGCCCGGCCGGTCCCAGCGGGCAGGCGGAACCGGTGCTGCGCCGGGAAGACGTGCTGATCTCGGTCGACGGCAAGCCCGTGGCCAACATCGCGGAATTGAAGACGCTCTCGGAGGCGCTGCTGAAGGATGCGCCGAAGGGCGTGCGCACCGTGCTGGCGAGCGTGCGCCGCGATGGCGCGGTGGTGAGCTCGGTGGTCGAACTGCGCG
>JAZKEV010000202.1:0-687 GCA_040386765.1 Verrucomicrobiota bacterium
GACGGGGCGGAGGAGGCGGCCTTCACCTTCAGATTGTTCGCCACCGGCGTGGAGCCCAATGCGGCGGGCGACAACAATTCCGACGGCCAGGAGCGCGAGATATGGAACTACAATTACATGCAGATCCGCGGCTTCAAGACCGGCACGGCCACGCGGAATTTCATGGAGTTGAATTCAACCTTCGACGCCTACAACTCCGAGCGCGTCGAGTTCAGCAAGGGCCCTAACTCAATCCTCTTTGGCACCGGCAATCCGGGAGGCTCGAGCAACTACTCGACGAAGGTCCCGGCCTTTCACCAGAGCTTCCGTTCGGTGCAGTGGGGTGTGGATAGCGAGGATACGACACGGCTCTCCGCTGATGTGAACCAGGTGCTCTTTAAGGATAAACTCGCGGTGCGCCTCAATCTGCTGCGGCAGGAACGCGAGTTCTACCGTGGTCCCGCGTATCACGACGAGAAGGCCGCGCACCTCGTGGCGAGCTTCAAACCCTTCAAGACTACGACGATCACGGTCGGCCACGAGTATCGCGATTCGCGGCGAGCCTCGCCGCGTGGCGTTTATCCCTACGATGCGCTGACGGCATATCGTGCGGCTGGCGCGCCTCGAGTGACGGCGATTCCCGCCACGGGCAACAATGTGCAACTCGACGGCTCCGCCACAGCGGTCGCCGCGGCCAATGTCGGCCTG
>JAZKEV010000202.1:697-1580 GCA_040386765.1 Verrucomicrobiota bacterium
CTGCGCATCTACGGCACCAATTGGATTCTCGATTCCGATGGCGTGGTCCGGAATACCGCCCGCACCGCCACGGGAGCCAACTACGCGATCAATGGCGTGGGCAGCATCAGTCTCGATGTGGATGCGATCGGCTACCCGCACAACCAGGTGGTGGGTGGAGCGAATGGCGTGGCGGACACCCGGTGGAAAATCACCGAGGCCGATATCACGCACCGCTTCGGGGAGAATCTCCACGTGAGCCTCGCCTTCGGGCGCTCCAACTCGTTCAAGCGGCAGACCAACTCCGTCGACAACGTCCTCAAGATCGACCCGAACTACTTCGACGGCAATCCCCACGCGGGCGACTACTTCATCGAGACCAATCCCTTTCGCATCGATGTGGATAACAAGATCGTCGATTACCGCGCCACGGCTTCGTACGATCTGGATTTGCGCAAGGTCAACCGCTGGCTTGGTACGCACCAGTTTGGCGCGATGCTCGAGCGCAACGAGCGGCAAGAGGTGTGGGACCACGGCCGTCTCGTGTTGACCGGCACGCCCGCCGGCCCCATCGATCTTGCGGCCACCTACGGCGCGACGTTGCTCCAAAATGCATCCGCGCGCTTCTTCATCCGCGACTACTTCGACTTCGGAGCCGGTAACTTTTCGGGCCGTGACTTGCGTAACCTCCTTTACTCGCCCGGTGTGAACCAGGGCGGCTACGTCGCCGAGTTTCGCCGCATCACGGCGTTTGCGAGCAAGAAGGACCTCACGGAGCAGGATACCGTGCTCGGTGTGTTGCAGAGCCGCTGGTGGGAGGGACGCTTCGTGACGACCGCGGGCATTCGCGACGACCGGCGGGAGTTTCGGACGGCGCTTTTCCAGAACGATGCGACGACCGGCG
>JAZKEV010000203.1:0-11487 GCA_040386765.1 Verrucomicrobiota bacterium
ACGGTGCTGTCGAGGCGGCTCTCGAGGAGCTGCAGGAAGCGTTCGCCGGTGACGCCGCGTTCCTTCTTGGCATTCTCGAACACGCGACGGAACTGGCGCTCGAGCAGGCCGTAGATGTAACGGAGCTTCTGCTTTTCATTGAGGCCAACCGCGTATTCGGAGACCTTGCGCTTCATCTTCGCGCCGTGAACGCCCGACGGATAGGGACGGCGTTCAAACGCCTTGCCCGAGCCGAGGATGTGCTGACCGAAACGGCGGCTGATGCGAGTGGTGGGGCCGGTATAACGAGCCATTGTAGTAAATTTCTAAGAGTTGATTAACGGTGAAGCCGTGCGATTAGACGCGGCGGCGTTTGCGCGGGCGGCAGCCGTTGTGCGGGATGGGCGTGACGTCGACGATCGAAACGATCTCGAGGCCGATGGCTTGGAGGGCGCGGATCGCGGAATCGCGGCCGAGACCGGGACCGGAGACGCGGATGATGATATCCTTCAGACCATGCGCCATGGCATTGCGGGCGGCGTCTTGAGCGACGACCTGCGCGGCGTAGGCGGTGGACTTGCGGGAGCCGCGGAAGTTGCACTTGCCGGCGGACGACCAAGCGATGACGGCGCCCTTCTGGTCGGTGATCGAGACGATCGTATTATTGAAGGACGCGAGGACATTGGCGACGCCAGAAACGACGTTCTTGGAGCCCTTGGCCTTGCGGACCTTGATCGTGCCGAGCTCTTCCTTGAGGAGATCTTCAGCGGTGGGCTGCTTGGCAACGCCATGCACCATTTCGACGGGCTTCTGCTCGCCAGCGGGAGCAGCGGCAGGAGCGCCATCGGCGGCGGGAGCGGCGCCTTCAGCACCGGGTTTGCCGGCCTTGGGAGCCTTGGCCTTCTTCTCGGCGGGGGCAGCGGCGGGCGCAGCGCCTTCGGGGGCAGCGGCCTTCGCGGGCTTCTCTTTCTTCGGAGCGGACTTTTCTTCGGCCATGTTAGTAAAGGATTAGACTTCTTTCGCCTTCGTGACGCCAACGGTCTTGCGCGGGCCCTTGCGGGTGCGGGCGTTGGTGCTGGTACGCTGACCGCGGACCGGGAGGCTGCGGCGATGGCGGATGCCACGGTAGCAGTTGATGGCCTGGAGGCGCTTCAAGTTGCTCGCGATCTCGCGGCGGAGGTCACCCTCGAGCACCCACTTGTGCTCGGTGATGATCTGGACGATCTTATTCAGCTGCTCTTCGGTGAGGTCCTGAGCCCGCATATCGGGGTTAAGGCCCGCTTCCTTGACGAGCAGGTCGGCCCGGGTGGGCCCGATGCCGTTAATATAACGGAGGGAGAACGCGACTTTCTTCTTCGCGGGGATTTCTACGCCGAGGAGACGAGGCATGGTGTTTTTGGACTAGTTGAGAGTTATTGTGAAAAAGTGAGAGAGACTCGCGGGGCGAGTCGGGAAAGTGATTTAAACGGGGCGCGGGATCGTGAGGATCTCGGGGCCCTGGTCGGTGGTGAGGACGGTGTGTTCGAAGTGGGCGGAGGCCGAGCCATCCGCTGTCACTATCGTCCAACCGTCGGAGAGCGTCTTTGTCTTGTAAGCACCCGCGTTGACCATGGGCTCGATCGCGAGCGTCATGCCGGGCTTGATCTTCGGGCCCGAACCGCGGCGGCCGAAGTTGGGGATCTCAGGCGGCTCGTGCATCGAGACCCCGACGCCGTGACCGACCATGTCGCGCACCACGCTGAAGCCATTGGCTTCTACATAGTGCTGGATCGCATACGATACATCGCCGATGTAGTTGCCGACGACCGCCTGCTTCACTCCGAGATCGAGAGCCTCGCGCGTCACGCGAAGCAGTTTCTCGTTGGCAGGGGTCAAGGGACCGACGGGTACGGTGAAGGCGTTGTCGCCGACGTAGCCGTCTTTCCAGACGACGATGTCGAGCGAGACGATATCGCCTTCGCGGAGGATACGCTTGAATGACGGGATACCGTGGACGACTTCGTCGTTCACCGAGATGCAGGTGTGCGCCGGATAGCGCTTCGAACCATGCTGGTAGCCGTAACAGGCGCTGCGGGCTCCGAGGCGGGCGATCCAATCGCGGCCTGCCTCTTCCAAGTCTTGCGTCGTGATGCCGGGCCGAACGAGCGGCTTGAGTTGCTCAAGGACGGTCGCGGCGACGGCGCACGCCTCGCGCATTCTGGCGATGCCCTCCTTGTTTTTGATGGGAATCGTCATGATGTCGCGAGAGAGCCCGGCTCACTGAGGAGACCGAGCGTGCGATAGTGTTGGACGACGGACTCGTTGGAGCCGGAGCTGGCGAAGACGGCGCTGAGCGCCTCGTTGCGAGCATCGAGCCATTCGTCGAACACTTTTGCTTGGAGCAGCGTAGCCGGGAAGTCCGTGAGGACAAATCCCGCATCAGGTTTGCGCGCGAAGAACCACCGGCGCAGGTGCGCCAGTAATTGCTCTTCCTCCGCAGCGACCGAGGTCGTGCGGCGCGAAATCTCCTGCCTTTTCAGGCGAGACGGAGAGACGTGCTCAATATTCAAAGAACGGGCTCGCTCCATCAGAGTTTGTTGAAAATCCGATGAACCGAGGAGAACCAACTTGGCTTTGGCGGCAGGGCCAAAACCCGCGAAAGGGTCTGAAATGCCAGCCACCGCCGTCAGAGTAAAGACTTTATTTCAGGAACTGCTTGTAGGCCCAGATGGCCGTGCCGAGAAGCAGCAGGCCCAGCATCGGAAGGGCGATCTTCATCACCGCTTCCTGGCTGAGAGCCTCACCTGCGGCACCCTGGCCGGGATTGGCGCTGCGGGCACGGATGCGACCCTTCTTGAGGAAGCCGTCGTAGTGGCGCTGCAGCAGGAACGTCTCGATCTGGCGCATCGTGTCGAGGATGACGCCAACGGTGATCAACATGCCGGTGCCGCCGAAGAAGTAGGCGATACGGGTCGGGACATCGAGCTCGAAAAGGAGCACGTCGGGCATGACCGCGATGATCGTGAGGAAGATCGCGCCCGCCAGCGTGAGCCGGGTCATGATGAAATCGAGGAATTGCGCGGTCGGCTCACCGGGGCGCACGCCGGGGATGTAGCCGCCGTACTTCTTCAGATCGTCGGCGATCTGGATCGGCTTGAACATCACGGACACCCAGAAATAGCTGAAGAAGAGAATGAGGGTCGTGTAGAACGCATAGTACGTCCAGTGACCGCGGAGGAGGTTGTTGGCGAACTCCTGCAGGAACTTCAGCTCGAAATGCACGCCGACCCACGAGAGAATCTGCTGGGGGAAGAGGAGAATCGCGCTCGCGAAGATGACGGGCATGACGCCCGAGTAATTGACCTTCAGGGGGAGGAACGAGCTCTGGCCGCCCATGACCTTGTTGCCCACGACGCGCTTGGCGTACTGGACCGGGATCTTACGCTGGCCCTGCACGACGGCGATGATGCCCATGGTGACGAGGACGAAAAGCACGATCATGACGACTGCGTGCATCGCGCCGAGGCTGGCGCCGGTGCCAACGGGACGGAAGAAGAGATCCCACGTCTGCTGCGCCGCACCCGGGATATCGGCGAGGATGCCGACGGTGATGAGAAGCGAGACGCCGTTGCCGATACCGCGCTGGGTGATCTGCTCACCGAGCCACATGAGAAGCATCGTGCCGGCGGTCATGAAGATCACCGACGTGGTAATGAACGTCCACTTCTCGGTCATTACGATCGGCCCATAGGTCGCTACGTCGTAACCGGGGAAGAGCTGGCCGGGATTCTGCAGCGCGAGAAGGAGCAGCGTGCCCTGGATGATACAGATGAGCACCGTCGCATAGCGGGTGTACTGCGTGAGCTTCTGGCGGCCGACATCGCCCTCCTGCTGGAGACGGCTCAGGGCCGGCACGACGGCCGTCATGAGCTGGAAAATGATCGACGCGCTGATGTAGGGCATGATGCCCAGCGCGGCGATGGCGCCCTTCGTGAGCGCGCCACCCGTGAACATGTTGTAGAGGCCGATCAGATTGCCGGCGCCGCTCGAGGATTGCTCCTCGAAGAACCGTTGCAGCGGATGCGGGTCGATGCCCGGCAACGGGATAATCGACGCGACGCGCGAGACGAACAGCAGCGACAGCGTGTAGAAAATCCGGGAGCGGAGCTCCGGGATCTTCAGTGAGTTCGTGAAAGCAGAAAACACAGGTGAGAGGCGTGAGTTGGAACGCGAGAGGCGAGAGAACGGGAGCAGGCGCGTCAAGGCATGACGCGCCCCGTGGGCAATCAGGCGACGATCGCCTGGCCGCCGGCCTTCTCGATTTTGGCTTTAGCCGATTCCGAGAATTTCGCCGCGGTGACTTTCAGGGCGCGGGTGACCTCACCATCGCCGAGAATCTTGACCGTGGTCTCGCCCTTGCGGATGAGGCCGTTCGAGGCGAGCACCACCGCGTTGACCTCGGTGATTTTAGCATCGAGCGACGCGAGGTCGCCGACATTCAGAACCGCGATCTCGGTGCGGAAATTGAATTGGTTGAAGCCGCGGTGCGGGAGCTTGCGGTAAAGGGGCATCTGGCCGCCTTCGAAGCCGGGGCGGATGCTGCTGCCGGAGCGGGCGGTCTGGCCCTTGCCGCCGCGACCGCTGGTCTTGCCGTGGCCGCCGCCTTCGCCGCAGCCGACGCGCTTCTTGCGGTGCACGGCACCGGGGACGTTCTTAAGTTCGTGAAGTTTCATAGTGGTTTCCTCGATGGCGCCGCCCGCCGCGGTTCGCGGCCGGCGACTCGGATGATGGAGAGATCAGGCGAAAACGCGTCGGACTCAGGCGGACTTCCGGATCGCGGTGATGTCCGCGGCAAGGCGCAGCTTGCGCAGGCCTTCGAGCGTCGCGTGGACGACCGCGATGTGGTTCGACGAACCCATCGACTTCGTGAGAATGTTCTTCACGCCGGCCGCCTCGAGCACGGCACGCACACCGCCGCCGGCGATGAGGCCGGTACCGGGGGAAGCGGGCTTGAGCATCACGCGACCACCATCGTACTCGCCCATCACGTCGTGCGGGATCGTGTCGCCCTTGAGCTTCACGGTGACGAGGTGTTTGTGCGCGTTGGCGGTGCCCTTCTTGATCGCGTCGGGAACTTCGTTGGCCTTGCCGTAGCCGATGCCGACCCGGCCCTTGCCATCGCCGACGACGGCGAGAGCGGCGAAGGAGAAGCGACGACCGCCCTTTACGACCTTGGCGCAACGGTTGATGAAGACGACCTTTTCGATCATCGTCGGGCCGTCGCCCTCGGGCTTCTGGTCACGGTTATCGCGGCGGGGGCCACGATTGCCGCCCGGGCCACGATTGCCACCCTGGCCGCGGAAGCCGCCGCCGCCGCCCTGGCCACGGGGGCCACGCTGCTCGCGGTGCTGCTGCGGTTGCGCTTGCGGCGCCGGCTGCTGCGCAGCAGGAGCGGGAGCGGCAGCTTCAGGAGCGGCGGGGGACGTGGGTTCCGAAGCGGAAGAATTCTCGGTGCTCATGCTGTTTTTAGAATTTGAGGCCACCTTCACGGGCGGCGTCGGCGAACTGTTTAACTTTGCCGTGATACGGGGCGCCCGAGCGGTCGAAAACGACCGACTCGATGCCGGCAGCCTTGGCCTTGGCGGCGAAGGCGGTGCCCAGCGTCTTGGCGCTGGCGATGTTGGCCTTGAGCTTCTGCTTGCGCAGTTCGGCATCGAGGCTCGAGAGGAAGACGAGGGTGGTGCCGGCGTCGTCGTTGATCGCTTGCGCGTAAACGTGCTTCGTGGTGAAGCGGACGGCGAGACGGGGGCGAACGGCGGTGCCGGTCACCTTTTTGCGGATGCGCCAGCGGCGATTCTGCAGGAGGCGGGACTTGGTAACGGTTTTGCTGCTCATGGTTGGGCTCCTTAGGCGACAGTCTTGCCTTCCTTGCGACGAACACGCTCGCCGACGATGCGCACGCCCTTGCCCTTGTAGGGCTCCGGCGGGTAGTAGCTGCGGATCTCGGCGGTGACGGCACCCACGAGCTGCTTATCCGCGCCTTCGACCTTGAGCTTGGTCTGGTCGGTGACGGTGACTTTGATCCCGGCGGGGATTTCCATCACGATCGGGTGAGAGTAGCCCAGCGCGAGATCGAGCGTGGTACCCTTGAGATTGGCTTTGAAACCGACGCCTTGGATTTCGAGCTCCTTGAGGTAGCCATCCGTGACGCCCTTGACCATGCCGGCCACGATCGAACGGACAGTGCCATACATGGCCTTGGCGAAGCGGGTGTCGTCGACAGGAGCGAACGTGACTTTCTTGTCGGCGACGGTGACTTTGACTACGGGCGCGAAAGTTTTCTCAACTTTGCCCTTGGGACCCTCGACGAGGACCTTGTCGCCAGCGATGGTGACTTTGACCTTGTCGGGGATTGGAACGGGTTGTTTGCCGATGCGGCTCATTTTATTAAATTGGCTAGTGGTAGTGGCGCGAGGGCCAGTTACCAAACGTTGCAGAGGAGTTCACCGCCGGCTTTGTTGCGGCGGCAATCGGAGTCCTTCATCAGACCCTTGGAGGTCGAGATGATGCCGATGCCAAGGCCGTTCAACACGCGCGGGATCTCGGTGTAGCGGAAGTAGAGGCGGCGGCCCGGCGAGGAAACGCGGGTGAGGCCGGTGATGGCCGGAGCGCCATCGACATACTTCATCTTTACGATGAGGGTCTTGTGGCCCAAGGCATCGGTGCCGTTGGTGTGGTCGGAGACGTAGCCTTCGGTCTTGAGGATCGCGGCAACGCTCTCCTTGAGGTTCGAATGCGGCATCACGCAGTCATCGAGCTTCGCCTTGGAGGCGTTGCGGAGACGCGTGAGGAAATCACTAATCGGATCGGTCATGGTGGATGTATGTTTTAACGGCCGCGCGGGTCATATCCGACCCCCGTGGGCCCAAAGGTTTTTACCAGGAGGACTTGGTCACGCCGGGGATCTTCCCATGCAGCGCGAGCTCGCGGAAGGTGATACGCGAGACGCCGAACTTGCGGATGTACGCGCGCGGACGACCGCTGAGGGAACAGCGATTACGGATGCGGACGGCGGAGGAATTCTTCGGAAGCTTCTGGAGCTTCTTCTGCGCGGCGAAGAACTCTTCGTCGTTGGTGGTCGGATTGATGAGAAGGGCTTTCAGCTCGGCGCGCTTCGCAGCGAACTTGGCGGTGAGCTTGATGCGCTTCTTATTGCGCTCGATGGCGGAGGTCTTGGGCATTTGCGGAGAGTTAAGATTTACGAGTTATGATTTATGATTTGAAGAGGGCTGAGGGTGCGATTCATGCGGGCCGGGCCCATCATAAATCATCAAATCATAAGTCGGAAATGATTAGGCGGCGGCCGCCTTCGGCGCGTTGGAGGTTTCGATCCGGCGGAAGGGCATGCCGAGCGCCTTGAGGAGCTCGCGGCCTTCGTCGTCCGTCTGGGCGGTGGTGACGATGGTGATATCGAGGCCCATCTGCTTCTTCACGTTTTCCACGGTGATTTCCGGGAAGATGGTGAAGTCGGTGACGCCGAGGCTGTAGTTGCCCTGGCCATCGAGCTTGGGCGGTACGCCACGGAAATCGCGGATCGTCGGGAGCGCGACGGCGAGGAGGCGATAGAGGAACTCCCACATCGAGTTACCACGGAGGGTAACGCTGCAGCCCGTGACTTGATTGGGCTTCAGCTTGAAGTTGGCGATGGCCTTCTTCGAGCGATTCAGGATCGGCTTCTGGCCGGCGATGGAGCCGAGGTCGCGGGCGACATCGGCGATCTGGTTCTTGTCCGCGTCAGCATCGATACCCGAATTGAGGGTTGTAGCCGCGGCTCTTGACGAGCTCCGGAGCGATCTGCTCGGAGTAGAGTTTTTTGAGAGTGGGAACGTAGCTCATTTGAATTTGCCCGCGATTACCGACCGCGAGGCGATAGAGAGTGAGATGTGAATGGAAAAGCGGCCAGTAACGCAGGCGCGCCGGCCACTTGGCAAGCGCGCTTTAGCATTTCGTTCAGGCCGTGGCTTTCTCGGTGGTCTTCCGGCGTTTGGAGGAGTCGAAAGTCGCCTGGAGCATCAGATTGCTCATGGCGATCGAGCCTTCGCGCTCGGCGATGGTGCCTTGCGGATGCTCGGTCGACTTCTTCAAGTGCCGCTTGATCATGCCGACGCCTTCGACGCGGGCGCGTCCCTTGCCGGCAAGGATCTCGAGGATTTTGCCCGACTTGCCCTTCTGGGAGCCGGCGATGACGACGACCTGGTCGCCGCGTTTAACGTGAAATTTCTGGGCCATTTTAGAGAACCTCCGGAGCGAGCGAGATGATCTTCATGAAGTTCTTCGCACGCAGTTCGCGGGCGACGGGTCCGAAGATGCGGGTGCCGCGGGGATTGTTGGTAGCGTCGATGATGACGATCGCGTTGGAATCGAAGCGCAGGTAGCTGCCGTCGGCGCGACGGACCGCGGCCTTCGTGCGAACGACGACCGCTTTCGCGACTTCGCCCTTCTTCACGGTGGCATCGGTGGTGCTCTCCTTGATGTGCACAGTGACGACATCGCCCACGTGGGCGTACGGCGTCTGCTGGCCCATGCGTTGGATGAGAGCGGCTTTGCGGGCGCCGGTGTTATCGGCGACCTCGAGGATGGAACGGAGTTGGATCATGGCAGGACTCCTTAAATATTGAGTGGGTTAAAAGGAATCAGGCCTTGGCCTCGGGCGCACCAGCGATGGTGGACTCGTTGGCTTTGGTGGTCTTGGTGGGAACGGCGGCGGCGACGTCCGTCTCGGTGATGGCACCGTCGGCGGCGACGGCCTTGTGGAGAACGGAAACGACGCGCCAGCGCTTCAGGCGGCTGATCGGGCGGGTCTCCATGACCTCGACCTTGTCGCCGACCTTGGTTTCATTCTTCTCGTCGTGGACGTGAAGGACGGTCTGGCGATTGACGACCTTGTGGTAGAGCGGATGCGGCGTCTTGTAGGCGATCGTAACTTTGATCGACTTGTCGCCGGAGCGGCTGGAGACGAACCCCTCTTGGGTTTTGCGCGAGGTGCGCTTGCCTTCGGTAGCGGTAGACATGGCTTTGCTTTCTTTTTAGCCCGGCGCCTTAGGCGGCCTTCGTGGCTGTGGCTTTGGCTTTCTTTTCGGTGAGGATCGTCTCCATGCGCGCAATATCCTTGCGGCGGGCACGAATCGTGTGGGTCTTTTCGACCTGGCCAGTCTCCTTCTTGAGACGGTCGATGAGGAGACCTTCACGGGTCTCGCGAATCTTGGTGGTGATCTCGGCGGGCGAGAGGTCGCGGATTTCTTTCGAAGTCATGACGGTATGGTATTCGTGGTTTCTATTTAGGCCGCGGAACCTTCACGTACGATGAAACGGCAGTGGAACGGCAGCTTCGCATCGGCGAGGCGAAAAGCCTCCTTGGCGATGGTAGCCGGGACGCCGGCGAGCTCGAAGAGGATGGCGCCGGGCTTGATGACGGCGACGTAGTATTCCACGGGACCCTTACCTTGACCCATGCGCACTTCGGCGGGCTTCTTGGTAACAGGCTTGTGGGGGAAGACGCGGATCCAGAGTTTGCCCTTGCGCTTCAGGTGGCGCGAGATGGTGACGCGGGCGGCTTCGATCTGCTGGCCGGTCATCGGGCCGCGGGTGAGCGATTGGAGGCCGAATTCACCGAAGGCGAGAGTATTGCCGCGCTTGGCGTTGCCAGCGCGCGAACCCTTCATCGTCTTGCGGTACTTGGTGCGGGCGGGTGAAATTGCTGCCATGGGAGGTATCTCCTAGATAAAGTGTGGAAATCCAGAGACTGGATCAGTTGTTGTCGGACTCTTTTTTGCAGATCCAGCACTTGACGCCGATCTTGCCGTAAACGGTCAGCGCTTCCGCGAAGCCGTAGTCGATATTCTCACGGAGGGTGTGCAACGGCACGCGGCCCTTGCGCTGCCACTCACGGCGGGCGATGTCCGCGCCACCGAGGCGGCCGGAGCACTGGATACGGATACCCTCGGCGCCGAGAGCCATGGCCATTTCGACGGCCTTCTTCATGGCGCGGCGGAAAGCGATGCGGCGCTCGAGCTGGAGGGCGACGTTCTCGGCGACGAGAGCGGCCTCGATCTCGGGCTTCTTCACTTCCTGGATGTCGAGGAGGATCTCCTTGCCGGTGAGCTTTGCCAGCTCTTCCTTGATCTTCTCGATCTCCTGGCCCTTGCGGCCGATGACGATGCCGGGGCGCGCGGTGTAGATCTTGACGCGGACGCGATTCGAGGCGCGCTCGATGAAGATGCGCGGCACGGAGGCCTGCTTGAGCTTCTCCATCAGCTTGGAGCGGATGAGTTGGTCTTCAGCGAGGAGCTTGCCGAAATCTTTCTTGCTGGCGTACCAGCGCGACTGCCAGTTGCGGCGGACGGCGAGACGGAAACCGATCGGGTTGGTTTTTTGGCCCATGGAAGTGGAATTACGAGTTGGGGTTGCCGTCCGAGAGGATGATCTTGATGTGCGACATCTTCTTGCGGCGGGGCATCGCGGAACCGCGGGCGCCGGCCTTGAAGCGCTTGAGAACCGGACCGTTCTCGATGATGGCACTCTTCACGCGGAGGGTATCCACGGAGAGATTGTTGTTGTTCTCGGCGTTCGCGATGGCGCTCTTCAGCGTCTTCACGATCAACCGCGCGGACTTGCGCGGCACGAGTTCCAAATAGTCGACGGCTTCCGAAGCCTTGCGGCCTTGGATGGTACGGGCGACCTCGCGGACCTTCTTAGGGGACATCCGCGCGTTGCGAGTGAGGGCTTGAACTTCCATGGTGGTGATGACGATTCCGACTTCCGAAGGAGCGGTCGGCGATAGTGGCAGCGCGTCAGAGACGCCCTGCCCTACCCTTTGGGTTTATTATCTGAGTTTAAGATTTGAGAACTTTGATGGAGGCGAGGTCGCCGGCGCGGATCGACTGCTTCGGCACGAGGCTCAGGATGAGCGCTGCGCTGCAGGTCGGCCGAAGATCAACAATGAGAACTTCAGCGATCTCGGCCGTGCCGCGGGTGAGTCGGCAGACCATACCCTGACGCAGGCCGGCATCGAAGCCGCTGGAGAGCATGATGAGATCGGCCTCGCCTGCAGGCTGCACTGCGACGACCGATGCCGAGGGAACAGCGGCCAGTCCGAGGTGCGAAGTCAGAAGTCCGAACACGACCACCGCCGCAGCGCGAGCGCTGCGGAAACGGGGGACGAGATTCTGAACTTCGGACTTCATGGCTCGGACTTTTACCTTCCTTAGATTTCCTTGCGGGTCATGCCGCCATGCGCCTTGAAGATGCGGGTCGGCGCGAATTCGCCGAGCTTGTGACCGACCATATTCTCGGTGACGTAGACGGCGATGAACG
Source organism: Verrucomicrobiota bacterium (assembly GCA_040386765.1). Lineage (GTDB taxonomy): Bacteria > Verrucomicrobiota > Verrucomicrobiia > Opitutales > Opitutaceae > ER46. The sequence goes on from JAZKEV010000203.1 coordinate 11,332, forward strand.
CCTTGCCATTGTGCACGCTGAACGTGTGCCCGATGAAATCGGGCGTGATCGTCGAGCGGCGGGACCAGGTCTGGATCGGCTTCTTGGCGCCGGACTTCGTGGCCTTCTCGATTTTCTCGAGCAGGTGGTAGTCGACGAAGAAACCTTTTTTGATGG
>JAZKEV010000204.1:0-12383 GCA_040386765.1 Verrucomicrobiota bacterium
TCATAGTCTGGTTTTGTTTTATTACTGAGGGAAAAATCGGGGGCTCACTCGAAGAGCCAGGTGAGTGCGACCGCGAAGCTGCGGCCGGTGCGGTAGCGCTCGTAGACGAGGTCGTAGGACTCGAAGCCCACGAGCTTCTCGCTGTCCGCATCGAGGAGGTTCTTCGCGGAGAATTTCAGCCGCAGCCGGTTCGTGAGGCGCTGCGAGAGGACGAAGTTCAGCCGGCCGGCCGGTTGCTCGTAGACATCGGGCAGCGAGCCAAACTGCACGAGGCTGAGTCGCTCTCCGACGATGTTGTAGGATACGGTCGCCGTGGTGCCCGAACTCCGGCGGCTATAGGTCAGGTCGGCGTTGAAGACGTACGGCGATTGCCCGAGCAGCTCACGCTTCGCGCGGGCATTGGGCTCGGCCAGGCGGATGCTCGCCATCTCGGCGTCCGGTATCGAAACTTCGGATGCGATGAGCGCGAGGTTCGCGCCAAACGAGAAGGCTTTCAGGGCCTCGCTCCACGCGCCGAGACCGCGACGGAACTCGAGCTCGATGCCGTAGACCTTGCCCTCATCGACATTCTGCGGCTGCGTCGCGCCCGTGCTGGGCGTGAAGACCACCTCGATGGGGTCGGACATCTTCTTGTAGAAGGCGCTGATCGCCACCGTCTCCGCGCGGCGCGGAAACCACTCCCAACGCACGTCGAAGTTCTCGAGGAGCGTGCGGCGCAGGGTCGGATTGCCAAGGTACGTGTCGAGCGTGAAGACATCCTCGTAACGGATATCGGTGAGCTCCTTGAAAGTCGGGCGCGCGATCGTGCGGCCGTAAGCCGCGCGGAGATTGGACCGGGCGTTCAGCGTGTAGACCAGGCTGAGCGCCGGCAGCGGGTCGTCCTCGTCGATCAGGCCATCGCGGGGATTGAGGCCGGGGACGCGCACGGGGATCGTCTCCATCTCGGTCTTTTCCAGCCGCACGCCGAGGATGGCGCGCAGCCGCTCGGTCGCGGGCAGGTCCACCATCGCGTAAGCGGCCGAGATCGTCTGCTCCGCGGTGTAGTTATTGGGCTCCTGCAAACGCGCGATGGTGTTGCCGAAGTTCACCGAGGTCGCGGTGCGGTCGATGATACCCACCTGACCGGGGAAATTGACGAAGTCGCTGCGCGACTGCGGGCGATTCGACCACTGAAAGCGCTGCTCGGTGTAGTCGCGGTCGCCCTGCAGCCAGCTGAGACCGGTCTTGAAGCTGGCGGAGCGGCCGAGGAGCAAGAAGGGCTTCGTCGCATCGACCGCGATCTCCCGGCTGTCTTCGGCGAGTTCGCGGAAAAAACGGTTGGGCTGCACGCCGGTCGCGTTGACCGCCAGCCCATCCAGATCGTAGTAGCCGGCGAGCGTACGGTAGTCCGGCTGGTCCTGCGTGCTCTTCGAGTAAGAAAGCCGGTAGTCGAGCTTCAGGTCACCCGCCTCGGCGAAGAGGCTCTTGCCCGCGAGCTGCGCCGAGGAGACGCCGCGCTCGGTGTAGAGCAGGTCGTAGACCTCGTAGAAATTGCCCGGGTAATCGCGCTGCTGCTCGCCCACGCCCCGCTGCACGAGATCGTCGGCCGACTGGTTGTGAAAGAGATCGAGCGAGAGCTCGTGCGCCGCCACCGGGCGGTAGGCGAGCTTCACAAACGCGCCCCACGAGACGGTGTCCGTGGTGCTCGTCACGCCGAGCGCGGGGGCGCCGGCCGGCTGCGGAGCATTCTTAAACGTCAGCACCGTGCGATCCGGCGTCAGCGCGAGCTTGGTCTGCGGCGCGGAGACGATGCCCTCGAAGCGGTTCTTCTCGCCGCCCGTGTAGTGGCTCGTGTCGTGGTCGTAGGTAAAACTCGCCGTGTAGCCGAAGAGCGCATCACGGCCGCCGAGCGCCACGCGATCGCCAAAAGCCAGTGAGAACCCCGTGTCCGGAGCCGCGCGCTTCGTCGATGGAAAATAGCCGCGGTTGTCGAAGGCCTTGCTCGCCGCATCGAGCTGGTCCGCAGGAGCGAAGTTTCCCGTGCGCGCCGCCAGCGAGGCGGCCGTGCGATCGGGCAATGCGACCGGCAGCGCCGGCGCCGCGCGATCGCTCGCGCCGCGCGCAAGATTGTCGCCGCTGGCGCCGGGCACCGTGAGGGTATCCTTGCGCGTGACGCGGCTGTTGTATTCGACCTGGGCCGAGAGCGAGAGAAAGAACTGCTCGGGAAACGACTTCGTGCGCAGATTGACGCTGCCGCCGGAAAACGCGCCCGATTGATCCGGCGTAAAGGACTTCGTCGTCACGATGCTCTCGATCAGGTCCGCGGGAAACTGGTCCATCTGCACCGCGCGCTTGTCGGGGTCGGCCGTGGGCACCGAGACGCCGTTGAGGAGCGTGTTGGAGTAGCGGTCGCCAAGGCCGCGGATCATCACGTACTTTCCGTCGATGAGGCTCGCGCCCGTGACCTTCGTCATCGCCTCGGCGGCATTGCTCACCGCGAGACGGGAAAACTGGTCGGAGCCGATCGCATCGCTCACCGCGACCGCCTTCTGCCGCTCGCCGAGGAGGCCGACATCGGAGCTCGCAAGCGTGGAGGCGGCGACGGCAAAGGCCTCCATCTTTACGACGCCATCCGTCGTTCCTGCCAGCGGCACGTCGACCCGCGCGATGGCGCCGGGCGCGACGTTCACGCTCGTGATCGTGACGGGCTGCAGCCCGCTCTTCTCGACCCGCAGATCCACGGTGCCCGCCGGCACACCCTCGATCTGGAAGCCACCCTTGAGATCCGTCGTCGCCGTCCGATCCACGCCCACCACGCGGACCGTCGCACCGGTCACCGGCGTACCCGTCGTGGTATTGATGGCCACGCCCGCCACGCCGCCCGTCTGCGCCTCGGCGCCGGAGGCGGCCATCGAAGTAAGAAGAAGCCCACTGAGTGCCACCAAGGCTCTAAGCGCCGGCCGCTTTGACGTTGAACTGGAAGTCATGATGCCCGTCACCTCGCCATGCTGTAAATCCCTCCCGCAACGCTAATGAACCGCCGTCGCGGGAGTTTCACCGGGCCGTCACAAATCCGTCACAGGGAGCCCGTTTCGAGCCTTCGCCAGGGCGCCGGCGCCCGCGAACCCCCCAGCCGGACTCAGCTCCCCTGTCGGAAATCCGACACCGATTTCGTATCCATCGTTTAGATACTAAAATAAGAAGGCCGCCCCCAAGCCGAGGGCGGCCTTCACTAACAGACACCGTGAACAACCGAGGCCAAAAACGCTTCGCTGCGCGGCGCGATCAACGCTATTCAGTGCCGTCAGCGCGATGTTACCTTGCCGTCACTTCCCAGCGCTGTTTCTCCGCGCGTTCGAAGATTTCCTGCTCGGCCCGCAGCCAGAGACGGCGATCCACCATCCGGTCCGAGCTGAGCCGCCGCGCCATGGAATCCGCACGGCGGGCGATGTTGAGTTGGAGTTCGAGGAGGACTTCCGCTTCGATGCCGCGCAGCGCGATATTCACGCCGGCCGTGGCAAACGCCTGTTCCATTTCGAGCGTGGAGTTGTCGGTCATGATCATGATTGGGTTGGGCGAAGCTGGACCGCCACCCTGCGCTTCGCCCGCCGGACGAGCAACCCGGGTATCGTTACGTTGCTGCGCACGCTACACGCAGTCTGCGCCTTTGTGACGGCTATGTTTCGGTCCTGCAAAGTTTGCACGCCGATGGGCGGCGAGCCCGGCGATACCGCGGTCAGAAGCGGATCCGCACGATCTTCTCCCGATTCGGGAAGTCCGCGAGGTTCGAGAGCTGGCGGGTCGGAGGGTCGTAAACCATGATGCCCGCTTCCGTCGCAAAGATCACATAGGCATCCGTCGCGCCGTCGCCCGGCAGGTCGCCCCACTTCGCGCGGCGCACACATACGAGGGTGCCGATCGGCACCGCCAGGCGCATCGTGCCCTGCTGCTGCAGGCCCGCGAGACCAGTCGCGACATTCAGCAATCGCGCATGCACGGCGCCGTCGTAGGGCTGGCCCCGGGCTTTGGAGAGCGTGAAGCCCACCGCGCGGCATGCGCTTTCGAGCCACGCGGCGAGCGTGCCCAGCGAGTCGCTCCGCAGCAACGCATACTCCGCATCCACCGTTTCCAGGTTTCCGCTCCCGCGCACGCCGCCGCGATGCAGCTCGCGCAACAGTCGCGTCGTGCTGATCTCCACGGTCGCTCCGCCTTCCTTCACCAAAGCTGGCACCGGAAAGGCGGGCAACTCCAGCAACGCTGGCGCCGCAGGGGCGGCGATCGGCCCCGCCAACAAACACAGGAGGGTGATAAGTCCGGCGCGCCTCATCTCAGAAATTGACCTCCTCGATCGTGTCGCGATTCGGAAAATCCCGCAGCGATACGAGCGCGCCATCCTGCGGATCCAGCACATAGAGGCCATCGGCGGTGCCCACCATCACGATGGCATGCGCGCCTCCGGCGCGAATGCCGCCAAAGGCTTTGCGGTAGTACACCGTCGCCCAGCCCACGCAGAGCGCGCCACGGCTCTCGCCGTCCTTCAGGCCCAGCAAATCCGCAAAGGCCACGAAGCAGTTGGCATAGTCGTCGCAGTCCCACACCTGATCCTGAAAGCGGATCTTCAGCGGTTTCTGCACACTGCGGAACCAGCCTTTGAAATCCACCAGCCACCGGTGGTCGGGGCGCAGCAGTTGCGAGCGCAACATGTTCACCCGCGGCGGCGTATCCGTGAATTTGCTCAGCTCGGCGCGCACGTCATCGATCGTCCATGTCCGCGTCTCCTTCATCGGCACCCACCGGGGCGGCGGCGGGAGCGCCACGGCCGCCTGCCGGGCCAGCGCCGCGAAATCCGGTACGATCCGATCCGCCCCGGCCGCGCTGCTCGCGAGGAGCCCCAGCAGGCACACAGCCGCCCGCAGTCCGCGCCAGCGCGCGGCCCCCTCCGAGTCTCTCACCTTGGACATCGTCACTACGCCAGTAAAGACGCACCTCGCGCAGAAACGCAACGCCGGCAGGCGCTCTTCCGAAACTCTCGACCTTTGCCGCTTCTCCCCCCAGGGTCCCTCATCCAGCAGGTCCATGCCCCGCGCCAAGCTCCTCCACCGCCTCCCCGTTCGACTAGCCGGATCCATCCTCCTGCTGAGCGCGGTGACCCTCATCACGCTCACGGAGCTCGGCCGGCGGGCCGTCGAGCGCCTGCTCCTCCAGCAGGCCGAAGTTCAGGCTGCTCTTTCCACGGCCGCAGTCGTCGATGGCCTCGATGCCGTCATCGGCTCCGCCGAACGCACCGCGCGCCTCGTCGCCCGGGAGTTTGCGGACCGCGCCCTCACCGCGGCCGAGGCGGAGAAGCGCGCACGCGACATCCTCCTCGATAATCCGAATCTCCAGGCGGGCATCATCGCCCGCGAGGGTGCGTCCGGCAGCTTCGTCGCCATCGAGGTTCACCAGGCCGATACCGCCACGCGCTTCGCCACTCGCAACCTCACGACCGGCGAGGCCGCCTGGCCGGCGCCCTGGTATCGCGATGTGCTCGACAAGGCCACGCCGGTCTGGAGTGAGCCGTACCTCGACCGCGGCGGCTCCGATCGCAACGTCGTGCGCCTCGCGGTGCCGATCCTCCGCGATCCCGAGGGCGCCCGCGAACCCGTGGGTGCGGTCGCGATCGTCCTCGACCTCGAGTGGCTGCGCCGCCTCGCCAATCTCCAGGAATTTTCCGACACCAGTTTCACCATCGTCTTCTCGCGCAGCGGCCGCCTCATCCTCCACCCCCGCCCCACCTACGCGGTCGCCGAGACGATCGAGACGCTGGCCGCCAAGACCGGTGCGCCCGAACTGCTCACCATCCGGCAGAATATCCTCTCCCGCCGCCAGGGCTCCCTCACCTATGCCGAGACCGCGCCCTCGCGCCGCGTGCAGGTCAACTACAAGCCCGCGCGCTTCGGCGGCTGGGGCGTCATCGTCGGCTTCGACGAGGCGGAGTTCCTGAAGACGCAGCGCACCTATCGGCTCATCTCTTTCGGCCTGCTCGGCGGGCTGCTCCTTCTGCTCACCGGCATCGTCATCGTCGTCACGCATCTCGCGCTGCGGCCGCTCGGGCAGCTCGCGGTCGCCGCCGATGAGATCGCGCGGCGGAATCTGGATTGCACCGTCCCGGCGCCACGCCGCGAGGACGAGGTGGGCCTGCTCGCCCGCTCGTTTCTCGCGATGCGCGATGCGTTGAAGCTCCAGCACCTCGAGCGCCGCTGGGGCGCCCAATCGATCGAGCACCAGCTCCGCTACAACCAGCTGATCGTCGATTCGATGCGCGAGCTGGTCTTCGTCCTCACCAAGGCGCTCCACATCTCGCGCGTGAACCCCGCCACGCTGAAAGCCACGGGCTACGACGAAGCCGCGCTCCTGCAGGCTCCCATCGCCCGCATCGTCCAGCTCACCGGCGAGGAGGCGGCCACCGCCGACATCAAGCAGGCTCTCCGCGATGGCACCGAACTCCACGACCTGCCCGCCACCGTCCTCCATCGCGAGGGCCGCACGCTCCCGATGCGGCTGACGTTCGTCCCCATCCGCGATTCCGGCCGCATCGTCGGCGGCGTCGTCACCCTCCACGATCCCTCTTCCGGGGTCTCCTGAAACCGCTCCTTTTCCAACATGCCTCCACACATTCTTATCGTCGACGATGAGGCTCCCATTCGGGAACTGCTCGAAGAACTTCTCGCCCGTACGTGTGGTTACCGCGTCACCCCCGCCACTTCGGCCGACGAAGCGATGCGCGTGGTCGAAAGCGACTGCCCGCAACTCGTAATCACCGACCTGCAACTCGAGGAGTCCGACGGCTTCGAGCTCGCCGACCGCATCAAGGCCATCGCGCCCAATCTGCCCATCCTGTTGCTCACCGGAGTGCTTTTCGACCGCCAGGCCCTCCAGGCCACCGCCGGCCACAAGATAGCCGCCTACGTCGAAAAAACCGCCCCGCTCGCCCGCATCCTTTCGGAAGTGCAGCGCCTGCTCGGGGTGACGAAATAGGCTCGAGCCGCAAATGATGGCAGCGGGTTTTCCCGCTCGCATCGCAGGTAGCCCGCCGCGTGAGCAGCGGGACGTCAGGGCCCGGCATTCTCAGGTAGCCACTTCGAAAGGCAGGGCCAACCGCTCGCAGGCGACCCTTCACGCGGCAGGTCAGATCGCACCTGCTCTTGGGGGCACCCACCTTCGTCCTTCTCAACCGGCTACCCAACCGTAGGTGACATTAGCGTGTGCCCAAGGCCCTGCACTTGCAGTGCACCTCCGGCGCGCTCAGGCTGCGCACACCCCTTCCGGCATGACATTCAAAGAGGCGTATTGCGCCGTTCACGGTTGCTCACCCGAGCAGTTCGAACGGCAGGTTTTTTCGCGCACGCTGCACCGTCGCGCGCGGCTGCTTGCGATGGTATTGCGCTCGATCGATTCCAATTTCTTCCGCATCGATTTCGAGCTGATCCGCTGGGTCGGCCAGGCCGCGACCGAGCGCCAGCTCCACGACCAGCTGCAAGACTACCGCTCCGACCCGCGGAATCTCATCTGGCTCCGCCGGTGCGCCCGCTTCCGCGTCTCGACGCAGCGCCTGCGCAGGCTGGTCCACCAAACGTGGAAGCGCGCGGCTCCACCCGAACTATAACACTCCGGCGCCAGCTCCCGGAGGTCCGCGGCTGCCCTGGCCTGCGTCACGGCGCAGCCGATACGTCCTGCTGCTTGACCGGCATCGTGGCCGCCGCTGCGTCCTGCTCCGACGCCTCGTCATCCTCCATCGGATAGAGCCGTACAAACTGCGTAAACTCCACCAGCTCCATCCGTCCGTCCCAATGCTCGACGATCGCGGTGAGCGACTCGACCCAGTCGCCTGAATTCAGATAGTGGATACCGCCGATCATCCGGTCGGCCGCTGTGTGAATGTGCCCGCACATCACGCCCGTGCAGCCTCGGCGCTGCGCCAGCTCGGAGATGTGCTCCTCGAACTTCGAGATGTGGCTCACCGCCTGTTTCACCCGGGCCTTGATCGCCTTGCTGAGCGACCAGTATTCCTTCCCGCGGAAGCGCCGCCACGTGTTGTAGAAGCGATTCAGCCAGAGGAGAGCGCGGTAGCCCCAGTCGCCGAGGTGGGCGAGAAACACGAAATTCTTCGTCACCGTATCGAAAATGTCCCCATGCAGCACGAGGTAGCGGCCGCGCGGCGTCTCGTGGACGTAGTCCTCCACGATCTTCAAATTCTCGAAATCGAGCGGCAGGAAGCTCGCAAGAATATCGTCGTGATTGCCGCGGAGATAGACGATCTCCGTGTCGCGCTTCTCGAGCTTCTTGAGCACGATCCGGATAAATCGCGTGTGCGCCTTGGTCCAGGAGCCGCCGCGCTGCAACTGCCAGCCGTCAATGATATCGCCGTTGAGGATCAGTTTTTCGCAGCGGACGTTGCGCAGAAAATGATTCACCTCGAGCACCTTCGAATCGTTGGTGCCCAGGTGGACGTCGGAGATGATGACGGTGCGGACGTGGAGTTTCATGGTGTTTGCACGGCGACCCGCACCGCGGGAGCCGCTGCGACCGTCGCCACCGCCCGGCAGGCCTCGGGTACGAGCACGCGCAGGCTGCCGGGCCGCACTTCCACCTCGATGCGTGCGCCGGTCGCGTGGGTCTCGCCGTCGGTGTGGATCAGGCCGGGAGCGGCGCGCTCGATCGTGAACCGAGGGCCGGTCAGGCGCGTCACATGCGGGCTGCGGTCAAACGAGCCGAGAAAAAGCCGGGGCACCAGCGTCGCCGCGCCGAAGAGCCCGACGCCACGCACCGCCACGAGATCGAGCTGCCCGTCGTCGACGCGCGCGCCGGGCGCGATCAGGGCGTTGTTGCCGTACTGGTCGGAGTTCGCGACCGCGATCAGCAGCACATCGAGCGTTTCGCTGCGGCCGGCGCCGCGGATCGTGCAGCGCTCGGTGCGCATCTGGCGGATCGCGGAAAAGGCGACGCGGGCATAGGCCGGCAATCCACGCTTCGTAAGGAGGTTGAAGCGGCGGCTCACGTCGGCGTCGAGGCCGAGGCCCATGGCGTTGAAGAACGGCCGGCCATTCGCCATGCCCGTATCCAGCGCTACGATACGCCCGCCCGCGCCGCTCGCGAGCTGGAGCGCCGCCAGCGGCGCGCGCGGCAGCCCGAGATGAAGCGCGAGCCCATTACCCGAGCCACAGGGCACCAGCGCGAGCGCAGTGCGCGTGCCGACGAGGCCCTGGGCCACCTCGTTCATCGTGCCATCGCCACCGACGGCCACGACGACGTCGTGCCCCGTCTCGACCGCCTCCCGCGCCAGCTCGGTCGCGTGCCCGGGCCCCTCGGTGGTCGCAAAGCGCGCCTCCAGCTTGTGCGTCGCAATGAAATCGCGGATCGCACCGGGCAACCAGACCCGGCGCAGGTTGCGGCCGGAACGGGGATTGTAGACGAAAAGGGTTTTCACGCGGGAGCAGTGGAGGGGGACGACGTCAGTTCCGCGGCCGCACGCAGCGGCAGAGGAATCGGTTCTTCGGCGGGGAGCCGGGCAAAGAGGGCCGCCGCGATATCGCGCGCCGCCTGGGGCCGTGAAAGCGAATCGACCGCCCGGCGCCACGCCTGCCAGACCTCGCCGCGATTCTGAAACGCGAGCTGCAGCTCACGAATGACGGCATCGGGCGTCTCCGCCAGCGCACCGATGCGATGGCGGCGCAGCAGCTCGTAGTTGCCCTCCTCCTGGCCGGGTACGATCTGGTTCACCACCATGGGGCAGCGCGCGGCGAGCGCCTCCTGCGTGGTCGCGCCGCCGGCCTTGCTGATCACCACATTATGCGTGAGCAGCAGCGCCGGAATCTCATCCGTCCAGCCAAGGATGCGGGCGGGCGCGCGCCGGGCCTGCGCCAGCCGCGAGAGCTCGACCCGCAGCGCTTCGTTGCGGCCGACCGTGCAGGTCAGATCCCAATCCGTGGTCGTAAGCAGCCGCCGCGCCGTCTCGGCCGCGGTAGCCGTGCCGGAGTTAACAATGTAGAGCACGCGCGGCGTCGCTCCCGTCGCGAGATCGGGAGGAGAAAGCGTTGGTGCCAGCGCGGCGAAGTGCGGGTGCACGGGGAATCCCAGCACGTGCAGCGAGCGCTCGGGGAGGCCCGCCTGCCGGAGGATGCCGGCGGAGTCTTCATTGGGCAGAAACCAGCCGTCGCACCGCGCCCGCCACCAGAGCGAGTTGATGCTGATCGAGTCGGTGACGACATTGAAGTGGGGCGGCAGCGCGAGGCCCTGCTTCGCCAGTGCATCCAGCATGAAGCCGTACACGGGATACGTGCTGCACAGGAGCGCGGGTTGATCCTCCTTCAGCTTTCGCGCCAGCGCCCGGCGCTCGCCGATGAGAAGTCCCATCAGCCGCCCGGCATGCGGCGAGCGGTCCAGCCAGCCATACATGGCGCTCCAGAGGCCCGGAGCGCGATTGATCATCCCGAGATAGGATTTGCGCGCGAGGGTGTTGAAGCGGGGCGACGCGAGCGCAAAGGCATCCACCAACTGCGCCGTATTTTCCCCGTAGGCCGCATTTGCCGCCGCGACGATCGCGCGGGCCGCCGCGTTGTGGCCCTCGCCGAAGCCTGCCGTCAGCACCAGGATTCGCGCGCTCATGCGGCTGCCACCTCCGGAGGCGCCGCACGTTTGCCTATCCCCGCAATTTTCAGCAAATCCGCCTCGAAGCCGCCGATGACGCGCTCCCACGACTGCGCTTCCACGGCGGCCCGCGCGGGCTGCCGCAGCCGGGTCCGCAGCACCGGATCGCGCGCCAGAAGCACCGCCGCCTCGACGAGCGCGTCAGGCTGATCGCACGGCACCACGAGGCCATTCTGCCCGTGGCGCACAAATTCCCGCGCCGCCGCGTAGTCGAAGCCGGCAACCGCCAGCCCGCTCGCCATTGCCTCGGTCAGCACATTGCCAAAGGTCTCGGTGAGGCTCGCGTGGATGTAGATATCCGCCGAGGCGTAGTGCCGGGCGAGCTCCGCCCGGGGCACAAAGCCAGTAAAGGTCACATGCGGCTGCGCGCGTTGCAGGCGGGGCCGCAGCGGGCCGTCGCCCACCACGACGAACCGGCAGCGCGGATTGGCCGCGCGCATCGCCGCATAGGCATGGAAGAGCAGATCGTAATTTTTCTCCGCCGCCATCCGCCCGGCGTGCACCACCACCGGATCCTCGGGCCCCGCACCCCAATTCGCGCGCAATTCGTTCGCACGGTGAGCCGGGTGAAATTGCCGCGTGTCTACGCCGCGCGAGAGCACGGCGAGATCGCGGAAGCCCAGCTCCGCCAGTTCGCGGCACAATTCGCGCGTCGGCGCAAAGGTCCGCCGGGTGCGGTTATGGACATGCCGCAGCCAGCCGAGCACAGGACGGTGGAAGAGCCCGAAGCCGTAGTGCTTCGTGTAGGCGTGAAAGTTGGTGTGGAAGCTCGAGGTCACCGGAATGCCCAGCGCGCGCGCCGCACTGACGGCCGTGGCGCCCAGCGGCCCCTCGGTGGCGACGTGCACGAGATCCGGCCGCTCGACTTTCCAGGCGGCGCGCAATCTCCGACCGGCCGGGAGTCCGAGCCTGAGCATCGGATAGCGAGGGATGGGCATGCCCGGGACCGGCACTTCGACGTATTCCGGATGAGTGTCCGCGGCGGGCAGATCGCGACGGCGCGGGCGATAGACCGTGACCGCGTGGCCCCTCTGGCCCAACTCGCAGACGATGGTACCAAACGTCATCGCCACGCCGTTGATCTCGGGCGGAAACGTTTCGGTAACGAGGGCGAGTTTCACGGCGTAGTGGTTGGGAACGCGTCACAGTAAACACCTCCCGTGTCGCGAACCGGTGGCGCTGCGGTGACATTTGGGCGACGTTTCGCCCTGTCGCCACATGCCTGCAGGAGCCAGCTGAGGTAGCTCCACACCTACCCTACTAGTAGTAGAGGACCCACGGCTCATATCCGCTCCACCGGGGTCGCAGAGGTTGTGAACGCACCATGTAATTCTCTCATCCAGACGCTCGATAATTCGATCGAAACGTTTGCGCAGATCCGAAGCTCCGATTCCTCGTGCATCGCAGCTTTCGACACGCTCAAACAGGCGCGCGCGATGATCGCTCGTGCGCTCTCGCTCATGCCTTGACCTCGATGCGCTTCAGGTCGTCGACTGACGAGTAGGCGCGTCGGCTGTTCTGCGCTGCCAGCTTCGCTTCCTTCTCGTCTTCGAGGTTGTTGGCGAGGGTCTCGAAGTGGCGGGCGATCTCACGCCCCAGCTCGATCGCTGTGTCTACGAGGTACTTCTCGTAGGAGACTGGCAGCACGGCACCGTTGCCGTTAGCTGACGGGATGTGGGGGAGAAGCATCTGTCACCTTCCTGATGATCGCTTCGATG
>JAZKEV010000205.1:0-3745 GCA_040386765.1 Verrucomicrobiota bacterium
GCATTCCCAGCCCCGCTTCACCCGCCACGCCATGTCCACGCCGCAATCCTCCCTCAAGCTCAAGCTCTGCGTCTTCATGTTTCTCCAGTATTTCATCTGGGGCTCGTGGTACATGAGCATGGGCGCATATCTCCACACCACCCTCAAGTTTGAGGACATCCAGATCGGCGCTGCTTATGGCGCCTTTGCCATCGGCGCGATCATCGCCCCCTTCTTCGTGGGCCTGATCGCCGATCGCTATTTCGCCTCGGAAAAGCTGCTCTGCGTTCTCGGTCTGCTGGGCGGCATGGTGCTATGCCTGCTGCCCCGCTTTACCGACTTCGGCAGCTTCTATCCCGTCCTCATCGCCTATTGCGCGCTCTACGTGCCCACGCTCGCCCTTGGCAATTCCCTCGCGCTCCACCATCTCACCAATGCGAAGACCGACTTCCCCCGCGTAAAGATCTTCTCCGCCATCGGGTGGATCGCCGGCCTCTTCACGCTCAGCGTCCTCAAGGGCGAGCAGTCACCCATCCAGTACTACCTCGCCGGCGGTGCCTCCATTCTCTTCGGACTTTTCGCGCTCACACTCCCCCATACGCCGCCCAAAAAAGTGGGCGCCAACGTCAGTATCGGTGAAATTCTCGGCCTCGATGCGCTCGCCCTGCTGAAGAAGCCGTCGTTCGCGATCTTCATCGTCTGCATGTTTCTCATCTGCATCCCGCTCTACTTCTACTTCGTGATGCTCAGCATGTATCTCACCGAGTTGAAGTGGGACTACATGGCGGCGAAGAGCTCCCTCGCGCAGGTGTCCGATATCATTTTCCTTTTCCTCCTCCCCATTTTCCTCCGTAAGTTCGGCTACAAGGCTACAATTTTCATCGGCATCCTCTGTTGGGCAGCGCGCTATTTCCTGTTCAATGCCAGCGTCGGCTCCCTCAATGCGCAGACGATCCTCATCTACAGCGCGATCCTCCTGCACGGCGTCTGCTACGACTTCCTCTTTATCGCCGGCCAGCTCTACGTCGACGCCGAGGCCAACGAGCGCATCCGCGGCGCCGCGCAGGGCTTTATCGCCTTCATCCTGTGGGGCGTCGGCGCCTACGTCGGCACTCTCCTCGCCGGCAAGGTCCTCGCCGCCAACAAGCTCGCCGCCCCCAATGCCGCCGGCTTCACCTACGATTGGGAAAAGATCTGGATGACCCCGGCCCTCGGCGCCGTCGGCGTCCTCGTCGTCTTCCTCATCTTTTTCCGCGAGCCCAAGAGCAGCGCCGCCCGCTAAGCATTCGTCGCAGCGCACACCCGCGATCGCTGCCGCTCATACCGTAGGAGCGGCTTTACGTCGCGACCGAAACTGGCGCGGTACGATCGTACGTCATCTTGTAACAGACTGTAGTGGCGTCCGAACTATACTGAAGACACTCCGATCTTTTTGCGCTTCTGTGCCTTTTTGCGGCCGACTAAAGCGCGGCGACTGTCCCTATCTCAGCCGCTCCGCCCCTTCGCCAACGCCGAGAAGTCTACGCTCCGCCATAGCTCGCGGCTCGCGCCCGCATACATCTGTACGCCTACCTTCGGGCCATCGACCTTTACGACGGCATAGCCCGGCAGGTCCGCGTATTCGAAATCCCCGATAAATTTCCGCTCCTCTTCATACACCACGCGTCGCAGTTCCGCGTTCTCCGGCGAGAATTTCGGCTCCACGCTGATCTGGTCCGGCGCATAGCGCTCCACGCCCGTGAGCACATCCTTCGCCTTCACCGTTGGCGCCGTCAGCACGCTGCTCACCGCCAGCTGCGCAAACCGCCCCTTGCCCGCGCGGCGGCTGAGCGTATTGAAACGATGGATATGCCCGCCGATCACCAGCGCCTCGTTGTCACCCAGCAGCGTGAGTAGTTTCTCCCGACGTGCGACTTCCTTTGCGTTCGAAAAGATATGCCACGTCGACCGTGCGCCGTACGGCACCACCGGCGGATGGATCACGACAAAGAAGTGCTCCACCGTGCGCTTCGCCGCCACCGCCTCGAACCACTCGAGACTCTTCGTCGCCTCATAGGCATCGAAGAAGGCGAACTGCGCATTCCCGCGTATGAGGTTGTAGCTGCCGCTCTTCACCTCTGCCGTCATCGGATTCACCCGCCGTGCCTGCTCCGTGAGGAAGGGATGAAACACGCTACCAAACGCCGCTACCGCCCCGGGGCCCGTAACATCATGATTGCCCTTGGTGAAAAGTAACGGTGCCCCGAGCTCCGCCGCGCGCACGAAATCGAGCGCCTCCGTATTCTGCCACACCGAGAGCTCTTCGCTGCCACAGAGCCCCTCCACGAGATCTCCTGCCTGCAGGATAAAGGCCACGGGGTAAGCCGCCTCCCGGTTGAGCTCGGCCACCGTCTCGCGCACGGTCTGCAAAAGCCGCGGCGTCACCTCGCGGGTATTGCGACTGTAGCCCTCGATCTGCCGCACGTCGTTCGGCTTGTCCTTTTTCACCCACGCCATGTCGTGGTGCTCAAGCTTGTCGAAGTGCAGGTCGCCCAGCAGTACAAAGGAATACCGCACCGGGGGCGCCGCAAACGACGCTCGCAGCGGCTGGGGCAGCAGAGCCGCGCCCGCCGCGACGGACGCTGTAGTCAAAAATCGGCGACGCGTTGTCAAAAAGCTCATCGGTCGAGGCGGGGTTGGTTGCCATGAGCATCCCTCGTTTCGGCGCCATCGTCACCCCAAATCGCTCCCGTCCACCCCGGGGCTTGCCGCTCAGGTTTGCCTCCTGTTTTCTCCGCTCATGTGCGTAGCGGTCGCTCTGCCCCCGCAGCGTGCCAACCCTGATCTCAGTTTACGTTAGCATCGTCCGCGTATTGGCCCTCCGGCCTCTTGCTCTACCCCTTATTTCCATGTCGTTCTTCCCTCGCCTCTGCGCCGCCTTCGCTCTGCTGGGCGCCACCGCCGCCCTCCTCCACGCCGCGCCCTCGCGCAATGTCGTGTTTATCACGATCGACGGCCTGCGCTGGCAGGAGGTGTTTCGCGGGGCGGATGAGGCGTTCATCAATACCGAGTTCGGCGGCGTCCCCGAGAAAGAGGTCGCCCCGCTCCGCACCGCCGTCCTCGCGCCCGCCGCCGAGGAGCGCCGCGCGAAGCTCATGCCTTTCCTCTGGGGCGAGGTCGCGCGCCAGGGCCAGCTCTTCGGCAATCGCGACCGCGAGAGCGACATGCACGTGGCCAACGTCGAGTGGTTTTCGTATCCCGGCTACCAGGAGATCCTCTGCGGCTTTCCTGACCCGCTGATCACGAGCAATGCGCCGATTCCGAATCGCAACGTCACCGTTCTCGAATGGCTCAACAACCGCGAGGCCTTCTCCGGCAAAGTCGCCGCATGCCTGACCTGGCACGTCCTCACCGCCACGCTCAATGTCGGTCGCGCCCGCTTCCCCGTCTGGGTCTCTTCGCAGAATCCCGCCCTCGCCGCCAAATCCGCACGCTTTGCCGATATCGACCGCTGGATGCGCGATATCCCCATCAAATCCGCCGGCGAGCACTATGATGGCTTCAGCTTCCACGCCGCGCGCGAGATGCTCGCGACGTACCAGCCGCGCGTTCTTTACCTCGCGCTCGGCGAACCCGACACCAACGCCCACAACCGCCGCTACGACGCGTATCTCGACTCCATCACCCGCTCCGATCGCTTCGTCCGCGAGCTCTGGGAGCTCCTCCAATCGCTCGACGCCTATCGCGGCCAGACCACGCTGATCGTCACCACCGATCACGGCCGCGG
>JAZKEV010000206.1:0-3930 GCA_040386765.1 Verrucomicrobiota bacterium
CGATATTGTTTTCCGCGTCGGCGATGATCACGTTGTCATCGAGATCGACGCACAGGTGCTTCGGCCCACTCATGGTCGCGGCCAGCGCATCACCACCGTCGCCGTCCGCACCCTTCTTCCCTGACGCATTGACCACCGTGCGAATCTTCCCCGCGCGATCCACCACGCGCAGGGCGTGGCCGTTGCGCTCGAGGATGTAGACATTTCCCTTCCGGTCCTGCGCCACCGCCCGCGGATCGACCAGCGGCGACTCGATGGCCAGCGCGCCATCCTTCGGCACGCCCTTCTCGCCATTGCCCGCGATCACACGGGCCTGCCCCGTCTTCACGTCCACGACGTGGATGCGCCGCAGGTCCGCGATAAACAGCTGCGCCCCATCCGGGCTCAGGGTGATGCAATACGGCCCGGACGCCCGCGCCTTGTCAGCGGCCACGGCAAAACCTGGTAACGACGTCACGACGGCCTTCGACACATCCACGCGCCGCACCCGGCCGTTCCACGTATCGCCGACGAGGACGTTTCCATCGGGCAGCACCGCGATATTGTGCGGTCCGTTGAATTTCGCCTCGAGCGCCGGCCCGCCGTCGCCCCCGTCACCCGCCGCGCGCTGCCCCGCCACATGCGTGAGCATGCCGCGCGCATCCATCTTCAAGAGCCGGTTTCCCGCCGCCATCTCCACGATGTAAAGATTCCCCTTCGCATCGAACTCCGCGCCAAACGGTTCGTGGAGCTTCGCGCGGGTCGCCGCGATTCCCACCTGTTCCTCCGTGCCGCCCGCCACCATCACGATGGTCTCCGCGCGCACAGCCGCCGCGGCACCCAACAACGCAAGACACCACCAAGAGCGAATCGTCAGCATAGAATAGAACGGGGTTGATTGTTGGGGAGAGTCTATCTCGCGGCCCCGCCCGCCCGCAAAACTATTACGCCTACCCGCAAATAGGTAGAAAGGGCCGGCTCAATCCATCCGTTCAGACGTGATATGCGGCCGCGACGCCGTTCTCCCCTACACACCTAAAACTCCAACTTTTTCACGCGCCCCACCCTAATATATCTCCGCGCCGCTCGTTGTACCTGCATCCCCTCCCCCTGAGCATGAACAAAGTCTACGTCGTCGCCCCGTTGCTCGCCGTTGCCGTTTTCGCCGGTTACTATTGGCAGCACCACCGCCGCTACACCGCCCGCCTCGTCGAGGAGCAGCGGATCGAGCGTGAAGCCCGCGAAGTCCGGCAGCAAGTCGAGTTCGCCGCCCGCGAAAAGGCCCAGGCCGAGGCCATCGCCGCCCGCGAGCAGCGCCGTCAGGAGCTGGCCGTCAAGGAGGCCCAGGAGGCCGCACGCCGTCAGAAGCGCACCGACGCCGAGCACCGCCGCACCATCGCCGCCAACGAGGAGCGCAAGCTCCGCCAGCGCGTCGAACAGCTGCGCAACGAGATCGGCTCCCTCCAGACCGCTGTTACTCGCACCGTCGAGCGCCGCCGCGAGCTGCAGGCGGAGCAGGCCCACCTTGTCGAGTACGTGGAAGCCGCCGAGGCCAACCGCATCTCCATCCGCCGCTTCCTCGAGCAGCTCGATTTAAACCCGCCGCCTCGCTCCTCTCCGTCCGCCCCCGCGCTCGCTCCCGCCCACAACGGCTGACCGCACACCCCGCCCCCTCGCCATGAGCAAACTCTACATCATCGCGCCCTGCGTCCTCCTGCTTGGTTTCTCCGCCTTCGAGCGCGTCGCCCACCGCCAGCACGATGCCCGGATCGAGCGTCGCGCCGCCGAACGGCTCGCCGGCGAATCCGCCGCCGCCGAGCGCCACGCCGCCCTCAAGGCCCAGGCCGAGATCGAAGCCCGCGAGCGCACCCTCGCCCGCCAGGAGCAGGAGCGCGCCCGTGAGGCCGCCCGCCTCCGCGAACACGAAGCCACCGTCGCCGGAGTCGACGGCCACACGGCGGCCCATCGCGCCGAGATCTCCCAACTCGCCCGTGAGCTCGACCAGCTCCACACCCAGCTCACGGCTCTGCGCGTCGAAAAAGACTCCGTCGAGACAGCGGTCTTCGACCTCGCCCGCAACGTCGAGCAGAAGCGCATCGACCGCCGCGTCGTCGAGATCGAGATCCAGCGCACCACCAAAATGGTCGCAACGCAGCTCCTCGCGCCCGCGCCGAAACTCTAGGTCGGTTAAATGTAGCGGCGGTCTATGACCGCCGACGATCGGATAGCCCGCGAATCACGCGAATGACCGCGAATAAATTCAGGGCATTCTTCCCGGCTTGATCATTCGCGTCTATTCGCGTGATTCGCGGGCGCTCCCTTGCATGAAGCCGGACGCGACCACGTCCGACCCACCGCCACGCTCCTACTTCGTCTCCCCTTTTTCCGCTTTCTCCCCCTTCTTCGCGGGCGCCTTCTTCTCCTTCTTCGCCGGCGGATCGAATTCGATCTTCACCGGCAGCTCGCTCAACTCATAGTAGCGGTGCTCGATCCGGTCGTCGCGCACGATCGCCACGCGGATGCCCGACTTGCCGCCCAGCGGTTTCCCCACCGGCCCGCTCGTCACGGCCTCCAGTTCGCCATCGCGCGCCTCCGCATTGCGGTGATAGTGCCCGCAAAACAAATACCGCACACCAAACTCGCGAAACAATGCGAGATGCGCCGCCCGCCGTTCCGTCGGGATATTGAAATACTGGTCGGCCTCCGCCGCGCTCTTGAGAAACCAGGGGTGATGCTGAAAGACCACGAGATGCCGCGGGTTCACCGTGCGCGCCTTCGCCAGCTCCGCCCCCAGCCAACGGTCCTGCTCCGCCAAGGCCTCCGGCGCCTTCTGCGGCGAGTGAATCAAGCTCGAGTTGAGCACGATCCCGATCAGCCCGGCATGTCGAAAGGTGAAACGATCCGCGCCGAAGATCTTCGTGTAGGCTTCGAGGCTCTCCGCCGTCGGCTCGTTGTTCACATCGTGATTTCCCGCCACGCGGTACACCGGAATGCTGCGGTCGATCTTGCCCTCGATCCGCAGGTACTCCGCGATCTGCGCCGCATCGCCCGGCTTGTGCACGAGGTCTCCGGTCACGATCACAAACGCCGGCCGCAGCCGGTTCACCGCGGTCACCGCAAATTCGAAGTTCGCCGCATCCTGCGCGAAGTCCCGATTCTCCGTGAACATTCCGAGCTGCGGATCGCTGAGCTGAATGAAGAAGAACGGCTCCGCCGCCCCGACCTTGGGCGACAGCGCGACCAGCCACGTCGCCACCAGCATCGGGATAAAAGCGAAAAGACGACGTACCATGGAAAGGGGTCTTAGCTTTGTAACCGCTACGCCATTGACAAGCCCCGGCCTCGAAGCGCAAACCCACGCTTCCTCTTGCCGCTCCCCGGATCGGGGCCGTCGGCGAAAATCATCATCCAACGTATTAAGCTCATGAAGAAGCTCCTCCCCCTCCTCCTCCTCGCCGGCCTCACCGCCCTCGGCACCGCCACCGCCAGCGCCCAGGAACCGAAGAAAGAAAAGAAAGCCAAGAAAGCCGTCGCCGCAGAGGCGGTCGCCGAGACGATGCCCAAGACCGTCATCCACGTCGTCACCCTCAAGTGGAAGGACGACGCCACCCCCGAGCAGATCCAGGCCGCCCTTGACGGCGTAAAGGCGCTCCCCTCCAAATTCCCCGGCATCACCCGCGTGTGGGTCCGCTCGATCTCGGTTCAGAATGCGCCCGGCACAGAGCTGAAGCGCACGCACGCCTTCGTCATGGAATTCGCCAGCGAGCAGGCCCTAAAAGAATATAAGAACAGCCCCGCGCAGCTCGAGTGGTACAAGGTTTACGAACCCGCCCGTCACCAGAGCACCACCCACGACATCACGAACTGATCGTCGCCATCGACATCCTTTTTCTTAGGCCGCCCAATCGGGCGGCCTTTTTGTTTATCGTGGCGCGGAGCTTCGGCCCGCGC
>JAZKEV010000207.1:0-4804 GCA_040386765.1 Verrucomicrobiota bacterium
TTGGCAAGAGCGCAGGCGGGTGGCGCCGGAAGGGCGGTTTTGGGTTTTGAGTTTTGGGCTTCGGGTTGGTGGAGTGTGGCTCCCCAATCTGTGAAGAGGCGTGTGTTGATCATCTGCGGCGGGATTCTCGCCGCGGCGCTGGGTTTTGCCGGGCTGCTGTATGCCGCGGCGGCGCTGCTGCGGCCGGATGTGGCAACGCCGCCGATGCCGCCGCCCGCCGCGGAGCTGGCGGCGGTCATCCAGGCCCGCGAGCAATCGCGGCTGCTCGATCTCGCGAACCCGCCGGTGATCGCGCGAAAGGTCGACTACGCCGCGATGGGCGACCAGCCGTGGCGGCCACGGGGTGAGGCTCCGATCCTGGCTGACCTCGTGAGCGAGGGCCGGCTCCCGCCGGTGGCGGAGCGCGTGGGGCCGGAGCCGGTGGTGCTCGAGGGCATGGATGGCATCGGGCACTACGGAGGCACCTGGCAGCGGCTGGTAAATTCGTACGATGATCTGAAGACCATCTATTGGCGGCTCTCGGGCTCGAATCTCGTGCGCTGGTCGCCGCAGGGCTACCCGATCGTGCCGCACCTCGCGAAGGGTTGGGAGGTCTCGCCAGATTATCGGGCGTTCACGTTTCAGCTGCGGCGCGGCGTGCGGTGGTCGGACGGGCACCCGGTGACAGCAGACGACATCATCTACTGGTACGAGGATGAGGTGCGGTACTTCAACGTGCAGCCGAAATTCCTCCGCGCCGGAGCGACGCGGGGCGTGGTCACGAAAGTCGACGAGCTCACGGTGCGCTTCGAGTTCGTGCAGCCGAATCCGCTCTTCCTCGAGCGGCTGGCCTCGACGGGCATGAATTACGAGGATCACACGGAGCACGTCGTGCCTGCGCACTATCTCCGGAAGTATCATCCGGCGCTCGGAGATCAGGAGCTGTTGCAGCGGACGATGGAGGCTTTCGAGCTCGCGAGCCCCGTGGCCGTTTACAAGCGGATCAAGCACTACCTCAATCCCGAACACCCGCGACTGTGGCCGTGGGTGATACATACCTACAACCCGACCGCGCCGCAGATCCTCGTGCGCAATCCCTATTACTGGGCGGTCGACCCGCAAGGCAACCAGCTGCCGTACCTCGACCGGCTCGTGCTCGATACGAAGAACAACACGCTCATCGCCATCGCCGCCTCGAATGGCGAGCTCTCGATGCAGGAGCGACACATCCGCTACGAGGACCACACGCTGCTGGTGGGCGGCGCGGCGCAGCACGGGTACGAAGTCTTTCACTGGAAACCGAGCACGCAGTCCCTCTTCACCGTTTTCCCCAATCTCAATCGCCGCATCGATCCCGCGCGGCCCGAGACCCGCCACAAATACACGCTGCTGAACGACGTGAGATTCCGTCGTGCATTGTCGCTCGCCATTAACCGTCGCGACATCATCGACGCGGAGTTCAACGGGCAGACGGAGCCCGCGCAGATCGCGCCGCCGGCGGACTCGCCGTATCACCATGCGGGGCTCGCGAAATCCTTCATCGACCACGATCCCGCGCGGGCCAACCGATTGCTCGATGAGATCGGCCTCACGCGGCGCGACCGCGAGGGCTATCGCGTATTTCCCGACGGCACGCGAATGACGTTTACCCTGAACCTCACCGACTACGTGACGGAGGGGCCCGCGCAATTCGTGATCGACGACTGGGCCAAGGTGGGCGTGCGCGTGCTCTTCCGCTCGCGCGCGCGGCGGCTCTTCGAGCAGGAGAAGCTGACCTACGAGCACGACTTCACGGTGTGGACGGGGGAGAGCGAATTTTACCCGCTGGTGGAGCCGCGGAACTTCGTGCCGACGTACTTCGAGTCGTTCTACGCGCCGGCCTTCGGTTGGTGGTATCAATATGGCGGGTTGCACGGCGACCCGGCTTCGAAGCGACCCAATGCGCAGGAACCGCCGCACGGGCATCCGCTCCGCCGCGCGATGGAGCTGCTCGACCAGGCGACGATGATGCCGCGCGAGGCGGATCGCATCGCGCGCTTCAGGGAAGTGCTGGATATCGCGGCGGAAAATGTGTGGACGATCAGCATCGCGACCCCGCCGCCCCAACTCGTGGTGGTCAAAAAAGGTTTCAAGAACGTGCCGCGCACGGCGCTCTTCGGGGCCAACCTGCAATCGCCCGCCAATACGGGGATCGAGACGTATTTCTGGGAGAAGCCCACGGAAGATCCTGCGATCGTAGCGCAGACGAAGGAGGCAGTAGCGACCGTGACGCCGTGGACGATCGTGCCGGAGGCGGGGAGCCGGGGCGACGGGGTGTTGAGCAATGTGCTGCGCGGGCTCACGATCCTCGCGGTGGCGCTGGGCGTGGTCCTGCTCGCGTTGCGGCATCCGTTGATCGGCCGGCGGCTGATCCTGATGATCCCGACGATGCTGGTGGTGTCGGTGATCGTGTTCACGCTTGTGCAGCTGCCGCCGGGCGACTTTGCGGAGATTCGTGTGATGCGGCTGGAGATGGAGGGCACCTCCGCCACCGAAGAACTCGCCGCGGACCTGCGGCGCAACTTCCGCCTCGATGAGCCCATGTGGAAGCGGTACGCGCGCTGGATGGGCTTCACGTGGTTCACGACCTTCAAACCTCTCGACGCGGGACTCCTGCAGGGAAATCTCGGCCTCTCGATGGAGCACGAGAAACCCGCGCGCGAAGTGATCGGCGACCGCATCGTGCTCACTGTGATCGTGTCGCTCGCGACGGTGCTCTTCACGTGGGCGATCGCGCTGCCGACGGGAATTTTTTCCGCGGTCCGGCAATACTCGGCGGGCGACTACGCGCTTACTTTTATCGGGTTCATCGGCGTATCGGTGCCGTCGTTTCTGCTCGCGCTGGTGCTCATGTATCTCGCGAAGGGCTGGTTTGGGTTGAATATAGGTGGGCTGTTTTCGCCGGAGTACGCGTCGATGCCCGGCTGGACGTGGGGAAAGTTTGCCGACCTCCTGAAGCACCTGTGGCTGCCGGTAGTCGTGCTCGGGCTTGGCTCGGCGGCGGGCATGATCCGGGTGATGCGGGCCAATCTCCTCGATGAATTGAAGAAGCCCTACGTGACGACGGCGCGCGCGAAAGGCGTGCGGCCGCTGCGCCTGCTGCTGCGCTATCCGGTGCGGTTGGCGCTGAATCCCTTCATCTCGAGCGTGGGCGGACTGTTTCCGCATCTCGTCTCGGGCGGCGCCATCGTGGCGATGGTGCTGAGCCTGCCGATGATCGGCCCGACGCTCTTCGATGCGCTGATCGCGGAGGATGTGTATCTCGCGGGCTCGATGCTGATGCTGCTGAGCCTGCTCGGCGTGGTGGGGACGCTCGTGAGCGATCTGCTGCTGCTGTGGCTCGATCCGCGGATTCGGATGGGCGAGGAAGCGAGCTGAGAAAGCTCCGGACGAACCTGAAATAGGAACAGGAAGATCGGGAAGGGCGGGAAGACAGAAAAGGCAAAGAAGGCAGAGGCCCCGCTGAAGCGCCGTGTTACATTATGGCAGAGGTTTCGCCGCAGGTCGGGCGCGTGGGGAAATTTACGGGGCAAGGTTCGGTGGAGTTTTGCAACGTGCCGCTTGCACGGGCGATACGGAGCGCTACGGTGGCAGTTATGCACCCCCAAGATCTCGTTTCCCGTCGCGATGCACTGAAGACCCTTGGCGCTGGCGCCGCACTCGTCGGCGTTGGGGCGTTGAGCCCGAATACCGCGCTCGCACAGGGCGGCAAAGGCGGCACAGCGCAGCCCTTCGAACTGCCGAAGCTGGGCTACGCGTACGATGCGCTCGAGCCGCACATCGATGCGAAGACGATGGAGATTCACCATTCGAAGCATCACCAAGCCTACATCACCAATGCGAACAACGCGCTGAAGGGCCAGGCGGCGTTGCAAGGCAAGACGGCGGAGGAGATCCTGAAGAATCTTTCCGCGGCACCGGAAGCCGTGCGGACCACGCTGCGCAACAATGTCGGCGGGCATGTGAATCACGCGCACTTCTGGAAGGTGATCGGCCCGAAGGGCGGCGGCGCGCCGAAGGGCGATCTGGGCGAGGCGATCACGAAGACCTTTGGCTCCTTCGATACGTTCAAGACGCAGTTTGGCGCCAAGGCCACCGGTCAGTTTGGCAGCGGCTGGGCCTGGTTGACGCTGAAGGACGGGAAGCTCGATGTCGTCGGGACGCCGAATCAGGACACGCCGCTCAGCTCTGGAGCGATGCCGTTGCTCGGCCTCGATGTGTGGGAGCACGCCTACTATCTGAAGTACCAGAATCGCCGGCCGGACTACATCACGGCGTTCTGGAATGTGGTGAATTGGGAGCAGGTGGCGGCTAATTATAAAGCGGCGAAGTAAAGAGGCGGACGCACGCGTAACACGCGAATAGCCGACGGTGCCGGATCTTATCTTGGGATGGAGGCGCGCTGCTCGCACCGAGCGGGCTATGGCGTGCGTTGCCTGGAATCCGCGCGGTGAGGGCACCGCGCCTTCATCAAATGCCAACGGTCCCGGCTGAGGGCGCCGCTCTGCCTCTCTAGATTTCTGTCGCCGTGAGGGCCGGTGATTCTACGGTGCGGCGAGCATGACGATCACTGCCGCGCGCCCGCGTAACGATACCTTGGTGCTCACCTTGACACTGCGGCTCGATGCCGCGGGTTCGGAGGTACTGCGCCAGGCGCTCGCGCCGGAGAAGATCGCGGACTTGCGGGTGGTGGAGCTGAATCTCGCGGGCGTCACGTACCTAAGCAGCGCGGCGCTGCGGGTCTTTCTCGCGACGCACAAGATCCTGCGGACGCGTGGCGGTGAGC
>JAZKEV010000207.1:4814-7200 GCA_040386765.1 Verrucomicrobiota bacterium
CGTGCTGGAGATCGCGGGCTTTGCAGAGATGATCGCGCAGAGCGACGGCGCGCCGGGTGCCGAGGTGGGCGCGGCGGGAGTGCGCGCGGATTGGGCGCAGGCGGAGACCGTGCACGGCGAGTGGGGGACACTCCGCTATCTGCCGGGAACGACGGAGCCGGGCTACATCGAGATCGCGGGCGACATCATGGATGTGCTGGCGGCGCGAGTGACGCCGGGCCATGTGTTCTCGAAGACATTTTCGGAGAAGGCGTACTCAATCGGGCTGGGCGGACTGGGCGACAAACTCGACGACTACTATACGCTGATGGGCGAGATGATCACGATCGGCGGGACGATGGTGTGGCTGCCCTGTGATGGAAACGACCGGCCGGACTTCCTGATTCCGCAGCGGGACCGGGGGCAGGTGCTGCTGCGCACGGGCTTCAACGCTTCGCTGGCCGGCGGTTTCAACGAGGAGGTCGAGTTCGTGAGCGCAAAGTCCGAGGGCGCAACGATGAGCGAACTCTACCGGCTGCTCTTCGAGCAGGCGAAGCGGCGTCGGCCTGATTATCGCGGCGTGATCGGGCTCGCGATGCGGGCGGAGATGCCCACGGTGTTTGGCGCGGGCGTGACGCGTGCGCCGGTCGCGACGCAGGCGCCGGCCAATGGGAAACTGATCACGGACCCGAGTAATTTTCCGACGTGGTTCGAGTTCGACAGGGAGCCGCGGCATCGGAGCGTGACGGGCTTGATCGCCGGGTGCGGGATCGATCTCACGATGGATTTGAGCGGGCTGAACAAGGAGTACCTCGAGCGGACCTTTTATGTGAACCCTGCCAATACCGCGGCGACGAATATGACGCTGCACAACCACGTGGTGATGTTTGACCGGCTGCCGATGCCGGCGGAGGGCTTCACGCTGGAGAGCGAGATCGCCTCGGTGGTGTCGCAGGGCGAGTTCCGCGACATGCGGCACATGCTGGATGCAAGCACGCTCTCACGGGCGGTGATCGGGGTGATCTACGCGCAGGATTTCCGGCCGGACCGGGAGTGCGTGCCAGCGGCGAGTGGAGCGAGACGAGTCGACGATTGAACGATATTCCGCCGTGAATTTTTCGCTCAAGTGGCTCGGGTTGCTGGCGGCGGGAACAGCGTCGTTGCTGGGCGCGCCCGCGCCGATCTCCGAAGCGGAAGCGCTGGCGCCGCCTACGCCGCAGCGAGTGACGGCGATCCTGGCCGCAGCCCGGCAGGCGGGCTGGGCGGCGCAGGCCGTGCCGTTGCGCACGGCGGCTGAGACGGCGTACAAGCGGGGCAAGCTGCCGGCGGCCGAGGCGTGGTTTCAGGTTTTCCGCTGGGCCCAGGTCCTGGGGCAGAGCGAGCACGTGTTTGTGCAGCAGTGGATCGCGGCGCTCTCTGCGGCGCACCTGGGCCATGCGAATATGGGGCGCAACATCACCGCGCGCGCCCAGCCGATCAGCTCGGTGCTGACGTACGAGGTGCAAAGCTGGCTCGTGAGCAACCTCGCGTTTTCGACGGAGTTCTTTGGCCTGCTGACGCCGGTGGATCACCTGCCGCGCGTCTTTGAGATCTTGAACGAGCTGTATCGGCGCGATCCGGCGAAGTTCAAGGAGTACCCCTCGCTGGCGCTGGCGATCGCTCTCGTCTACGACGTGCCGCCGCCGCCGAACTGGCCGCACCCCCAGGTATCGGCCCATGCGCTGCCGCGCGCCTTCGGCGATCCCATCGAGGCGTTTGCATGGTGGGTCGACCAGGATAAAAAGGGCCGGCTATACCATAAGATTTCGCGGCTCGGCGCGGACGAATTGAAGTTCGTGGTGGATACCGTGGCGCCGTTCTCCGAGCTGGCGTGGGCCCAGCAGATTTCCAATTACCCCCTCAGCCATCTGGCGAGTGCGTATACCATGGTCCGCTATCGCCAGGACCGCATGAAGAGGGAAAACGCGCTTTGGACGGAGACGAGCTACAAGCTGGTCGACATCCTCGGCAAGGGCGGCATCTGCGTGGATCAGGCGTACTTCGCGGCGCAGGTGGGCAAGGCGCGCGGCGTGCCGACGCTGATCTTCCTCGGGCGGGGCAACGACGCGCGGCACGCGTGGTTTGGCTATCTCGACGGCAAGCGGAAGTGGAAACTCGATGCGGGGCGCTTCGCGGAGCAGCGCTTTGTGACGGGGTTTGCGCGCGACCCGCAGACGTGGCGGGAGTTTTCCGACCACGAATTGAAGTTTCTCTCGGAGCGGTTTCACGACAAGCCGTCGTTCCGGCAGTCGGTGGTGCACACGAATTTTGCGGCGATATTTCTGGATCAGCGTGATGCGCCATCCGCTGCCGTCGCGGCGCGGCGGGCGGTGACGCTCGAGAAGCGCAATCGGGCAGGGTGGGAGAC
>JAZKEV010000208.1:0-3618 GCA_040386765.1 Verrucomicrobiota bacterium
TACCGTCCTCACGCCGATCGATGTGCTCCGCTTTCACACGATGGGCAGCGCGACGGTGATGAATATCGCCGACAAGGTCGGTTCGCTCGAACTCGGCAAGCTCGGCGACTTCCTCATCGTCGATCCCTACTCGGTGGACCGCGCGCCGGTCTACGATCCGTACGCCACGCTCGTCTTCGCCTGCAACAACCAGAACCTCGACAGCGTTTATATCGGCGGCGAGTTGGTGAGCCAGTTCGCCAAGCTGACGAAATCCGATTTTCCCAAGGTGCAGAAGGAACTGCACACGCGCGTCCTCGCCATCAAGGCGAAGACCTCGAAGCCCCCCGTCTCCCCATGAGCCTCGCTTTCGCCCGCTCGCTTCAATCGCGCGTCTGCCTGGCGGCCATGCTGGCCGTCTCGTTCTCTCCGATCGCACTCGGCGCCACGCTGCTCGTGAAGAATGGCCTCTTCATCACGATGAAGGCCGGCCAGGAGAAGCCGTTCGTCGGCTACATGCTCGTCGGCGACGACGGTCGCATCGCTGCGATTCAGCCCGGCGAACCCGGGGCCGCCCTCAAGGCCGACCGCACGGTCGACGCCGCGGGAAAATTCGTCGCGCCGGGCTTCGTCTCCGCCCACACGCATCTCTCGTACAGCGCATTCCGCGGTCTCGGTCACACCGAAACGCTGTACCCTTGGGGCCTGGCCAACACGCGCTTCTTCAATCTCGCGACCGCCGAGGATGTCTATTGGTTCACGCTTCACGGCGGCCTCGATCTCATTCGCAGCGGCGTCACGACGGCCTTCGATTTCACCAATGCCGGCACCATAGGCGGCGCCGCCGTCGGAGTAAACGAAAAGGTCCCGCCCCCGGTCCTCAAGCCCGGTCGCTTTCAAGAGGAGCAGCTGCGCGCCAAGGTCGATGCAGGCATCCGGTTCGTCAATGCCGTGCCGCTGCCTCGCCTCGGCACCCGCGAAGAAATGATCGCGCGCTTCGAGCAAGTCCTCGAGCACACCAAGTCCACGTACGGCAACAACCCGCTCTACCTGCGCACCGCGTTGAGCGGCGGCCTGCAACGTTTCCCCACCAAGGACTTTGCCTACCTCGAAGCCCACGTGATGAAAACCTACGGGGTCATCAATCAGTCACATTTCCTCGAGAGCCCCGAGCGCATCCCCGAGCAGCGGGAGAAGTTCTATTGGTATGTCGAGGCGGGGGCGCTCGGGCCGAATTTCATGTTCGGCCATTTCATCCAGACGACGCCCGACATTCTCCGGCTCACAGCCGCGGCCGGCGCCACGATGGTCTGGAATCCGAGCTCCAATGGCCGACTCGCCTCCGGCGTCGCCGATATCCCCGCCTATCGCGCCTTTGGCATCAAGGTCGGGGTCGGCCTCGATGCCCTGAGCTGCACCGATACCTCCGATCCGTTCTACAACCTCCGCGTCGGCCTCGCGCTCATCCGCACGCAGTACAAGGACGCCAAGGCCCTTTCCGTGTACGATATGCTCTACCTCCACACGGTCGGCAGCTCCGAGGTGATCCACGAGGGCACACGCATCGGAACCCTCGAACCCGGCAAGTTTGCCGATTTCCTCATCGTCGATCCACGCGACCCCGATACCGGCCCGCTCCACGATCCCGTCGCGACCTACGTCCTCGCCTGCGGTCTGCGCAACCTGAAGCAGGTCTACATCGGCGGAAAACTCGTCGCCGACGGCATGGATTTGCCGGGTCAGGACGAAACCAAAATTCGCGCCGAGGTCGATGCCCGCATCGCCCGCATCCAAGCGGTCCTGGATTCCGAAAAGAGCAAAACCGCCGCCTCCGATCTCCCCGGCGCGCCGCATCCTTTCGCCTCCCGGGTAACTCGCTAAACCACCTCATGAATCGCTTCCGCCACTCCCTCCCCTCGTCTATCGCCCGGCCCCTCGCCACCGTCGGGTTGGCCCTGCTCTCGCTCAGCACCGCTGTCGTTTCGCACGCGCAGACCGCACGTCTGCTTGTGAAGAATGCCACGCTCGTCACGATGGCGCCGGACCAGGCCGAGCCTGTTGTCGGCTATTTCCTCGTGGGCGCCGATGGCCGCATCACGGCGCTCGCCGCCGGCGCGCCGCCCGCAGGCGTCACGGCCGCCGCGACGCTCGATGCGAAGGAGCAGGTCGTCATGCCTGGCTTCCTCTCCGGTCACAGCCATGTCTCGTCGAGTATGTCGCGCGGCATCAATGCCAATCGCGAGCTCGATGGCATCATCGACTTCCGCCCCACCTTCATGGACGGCCGCTACTACGAGCAGGGCGACGTCCACGCACTCGCGCTGCACGGCTCGCTCGACTTCCTCATCCACGGCGTCACGACCGTCTTCAACTACCCCAACCGCCGCTGCCCCCCGCAATATTATCACGAGGCCTTCCTCGGCGAAATCGCTTCCGGCCAGCGTTTCATCTTCGGTTACAATCTTCCGGATGTGCCCTACGAGCAGGCTCGCACCGAGTTCCTCGCGTTCAAGGCGATCGCCGACAAACACGCCGACAACCCCAATTTCCTCCGTCTCGGTCTCGCTAAAAACGGCCACCTCGGCCGCGTCGTCGGTCACAGTCAATTTCCGACCGAGGTAAGGATCGCCAAGGAGTTCAAGCTGCCGCTGCAGGTCCACTTCCTCGAATCCAGCTTCTATCAGAAGCAGAACCGCCGCGACTTCGACTATATGAAGGAGTCGGGCATGCTCGATATCGAGGTCACCTACGCGCACTATATTCATACGGACGACAAGATCCTCGCCGACTCCGCCAAGGCGGGCGCCGCCGCCATCTGGAATCCGCTCTCCAACGGCCGCCTCGCCTCCGGCCTCGCCGACATCCCCAAGTATCTCAAGGCCGGTCTCACCGTGGGCATGGGTCTCGATGCGCAAAGCACCGCGGATATCATGAACCCGTTCGAGAATATGCGCATGGGCCTCTACAATATTCGCATGGCCTACGAGAGCGCCTCTGTGCTCACGCCACGCGACGTCCTCCGTCTGCACACTCTCGGCACTGCCAAGGCCCTCGGGGTCGCCGACAAAGTCGGCTCGCTCGAGGTCGGCAAGTACGCTGATTTCCTCCTCGTCGATCTCTCGGAGCCCGACACCGGCCCCGTGTACGATGTCTACGGCTCCTTGGTCTTTGCCTCCAGCTTCCCGAATATCGCGCGCATCTACGTCGGCGGCGAACTGGTCGCGGAGAAGGGCAATCCCGTGAAGCACGACATGGCCGCGATCAACCGCGACACCCGTTTCCGGATGGACCGTAACCGCGAGAAGACCGCCCGCATGCTGACCGCCCTCACCAAATAACGCCTCGACGCCGCCCCGCCATGTCCTCCGCTCCTTTTCATTTCGCTTTTTATCGCGGCTTCCATGCCTTGGCCACCCTGGCCTTCGGCCTCGTCGCCAGCGTGGCTCACGCCGCCGAGCCGTCCCGGCTCCTCGTCACCAATGCCACGGTCGTCACCCTTGCCGAGGGCGACAACGAGCCCTTCACCGGCTACCTGCTCATCGGCGCCGATGGCAAGATCGCCAGCCTCGGCCGCGGCGCCCCGCCCGCCGGCACCGCCGCCGCCGAGACGCTCGATGCCAAGGGCAAGATCGTGATGCC
>JAZKEV010000209.1:0-302 GCA_040386765.1 Verrucomicrobiota bacterium
CGAGCTGAGCCCCACCGACCCGCGCGCCTACGCCGCCATCTCCCTCCTCCTCCTCGCCGTCGCCGCCCTCGCCAGCTACCTCCCCGCCCGCCGCGCCGCCAAAATCAACCCCATCGAAGCCCTCCGCGTGGAGTGAGTAAGCACGTTGGCGGTCCTTTCGCCAAACACCGGGTAAAGTTCCCTCCACATTCTTGTGGCCCTGCGCGTGAGCGCAGGGATCATCCGCCCACCCTCCCCGCCCCCGAGCCAACCGCGAGCGGAAGTCCCAAGTCTCAAGCCCCGCTTTGATGCCGCGAAATATC
>JAZKEV010000209.1:312-3717 GCA_040386765.1 Verrucomicrobiota bacterium
CCGCCGCGTGAGCGGCGGGATCAGGAGCCCCGCCTGCATTGCAGCCAGCCAGATATCCTTAACCCGCCAACTCACGGCGCACGGAGATCCTGAGCGGCACCTTCGGACTGACGCCGCGTAGTCTCGCCACCCTTCAATCTCTGAGGCGTGACTCTAAAAACGCTGACGGACAAGATGAGCGCAAACACAGCTCCCCAAATCATCACCTTTGCCCGTACGAGCGAATTGCGGCAGGAGGCAAAAATCGACATGACAGCGATCACGACCCCCACCAGGACCGGCGTCATCAGACATCCGATGAGGGCCGAGCCCCAAGAGTCCACCTGGTAGAAAAACCCGGTCGCCATCACTCCGGAAGCGAAGAACAGGAGCCTGTACGCCCAACGGTTAAGTTGCGGTGATGCCATCGGCTTTTCGCCCAGTCCCAGGCCATGGCCGCTCCGCTTCACGCCGCTGGCGATGATGATCTGCCGCAGCGCTGCGACGCCCTCCGCGGTTTCAAACGAGTCGTGCGGCGCCCAATAAGCCAGCGCCCGCTGCTGAAAGAACAGGAATCCATCCGCGCACTCGCGCACCTCGTACAACATGCGCCACTCGATGCTCAAAATAGTGCCATCGCCATCGCTATACATCTCCGTGGCGGTGAACCGCCAGTTCACCATCGTATCGCGCTGAGGGCTCGAACGGAATTGTCGGCGTGCTTGCCAGCGCACCCAAAGCGGAATGGCCATCAGCAAGGCACCCAATAACAAGCAAAAAGCGGCTCCGTCCACAACCCCTCGCTTCATCACCGAGTAAGCTGTCGCGCTGGCAAAGATTATCGCGCCCACCCACCGCGACGCCGCCCGCGACGAGCCCGCTCCTCCCTCCACCGCCCGATCCATGCTCCGGATCGCCTCGGCCTCCGTATATTTATAGCGCGCGATGATCGGGGCCATGGGTTGACTGCGTGATCCAAGCGCAACTTCTCCCATGCCGTCAAAGACGTTGTCACCAGTCGCGCGAGCCCCGCATCCCCCACCCCGCCGCCTCAGCAAATACGCCCCCTGAACGGCCCATTAAAAACACCGCGCCCTCCCCCATTCCCTCACTCCCTTATTCACAATCGCCTGCAATTTGCCGCTTCCGCCCGGCCCGTCCCTCGCTACGCTGCCCACGCTTCATGAACGACGGCGATATCACGGTGATGCTTCAACGCATCGAGCAAGGCGACGCCCAGGCGGCGGATCGTCTGCTGCCGCTTGTCTACGATGAGCTGCGCCGCCTCGCCGCCGCCAAGATGGCGCGCGAGACCCAGGACCAGACCCTCCAGCCCACCGCCCTCGTCCACGAGGTCTGGCTCCGCCTCGGCGGCGACCAGCAGCCCGGCTGGGCCAACCGCGCCCACTTTTTCGCCGCCGCCGCCGAGAGTATGCGCCGCATCCTCATCGACAACGCCCGCCGCAAGCGCGCCGCCCGCCACGGCGGCCAGCTCGCCAAGGTCAGCGCCGACTCGACCGGCTTCGACCTCCCCACGCCCCCCGAGGTCGGCGATGATCTCCTCCTCGTCAACGAGGCCCTCGATGCCTTTGCCCAGCACGACCCGCGCAAAGCCGAGCTCGTGAAGCTGAAATATTTCGTCGGCCTCACGCTCGAAGAAGCCGCCGAAGTCCTCGGCACCTCCGAGCGCACCGCCAAACGCGACTGGGCCTACGCCCGCGCCTGGCTCTTCAACGAAGTCAACCGGCTGCGCGGTTAAGGCCCGCCGGAATTGCAGGAGCGGTTTACCCGCGACCGGAACTACGCCAAAGGCCCGACAGCGACGCAGATCGCCCGCTCGCTGGCGCTTCACCCCACGACGGACAAACCACCGCCAGCCACCGCCTGCGCGCCGCTGCCTTCCCTCGGCTCGTCCTCGTTTCGCCTCCTGTAAAAAATCATCGCCCCTCGGACAACCTCCCGTGGAACACGCCGACAACACGGATAAACCCAAACCGTCGCGTGAGCGTATCCGCCACATCCGCGTAATCCGCGGTCAAAAAAAATCATCGTCCCCCCTTCAACTGCCTGAACTCGTCCTGCCTCCCGCCGTCCACGCAGCCGGCCACCTCGATTCAACACCGCACAAAAGCCGCACCCCCAACGTGCCGATACGATAATCCCTGCACACTGCATTCGCCCAACCGCCCACCCCTTTCGCACCGTCCCATGGCCCCTTCGTCACCCGTTTTTCGCATGGAGCTTGAACCTTTTCATTTCCTTCGTGCCACGAAATTGCCTTTCTCTCCCTGCATTCCAGCGCGTGCGCTCTCCTGCACTGAACACCGCGTGAGCGCCACCTCCAGCCTCCCCTCCGTCCCGCCCGCGTGACTCACCGTCGCCTCTCCCGCTTTCCCGCCCGCCGCGCCCGCCGCATCCTCCGCCCCCATCGCGCCGGGCACGCCGCCGTCGCCGCTGCGCCCGCCCACCGATGAACCGCGATGCCGAGATCTTCGCGGAGGCGATCGATTTACCCGAAGAGGAACGCGCGCTCTTCCTCGAAACCGCGTGTGCCGGCGACCCCGAGCTCCGCAAACGCGTCAACCTCCTCCTCGCCGGCTACGAAGCCGCCGGGCTTTTCCTCGAACACTCACCCGTCGACCGCGTAGTGCTCCCGCCCGAGGAGATGGCTGGCAGCCGGATCGGCCACTATTCCATCGTCCGCAAGCTCGGCGAGGGCGGCTGCGGTGTCGTCTACCTCGCAGAGCAGCAGGAGCCCATTCGCCGTCTCGTCGCCCTCAAGGTCATCAAGCTCGGCATGGATACGCGCAACGTCATCGCGCGCTTCGAAGCCGAGCGGCAGGCGCTCGCGTTGATGGACCACCCGGACATCGCGCGCGTCTTCGACGCCGGCGCCACGGAATCGGGCCGGCCCTATTTCGTGATGGAGTTCGTCGACGGTGTGCCGATTACGAAGTTCTGCGACGAACACAGCCTCGGCCTCTCCGCCCGGCTCGAGCTTTTCTCCCGCGTGTGCGTCGCGCTCCAGCACGCCCATCAAAAAGGCATCATCCATCGCGACATCAAACCCTCCAATATCCTCGTCGCTCTCCGCGATGGTGAGGCCGCGCCCAAGATCATCGACTTCGGCATCGCCAAGGCCACGCAAGGGCGGCTCACGGAGCAGACCCTCGTGACCGGCTTCGACCAGTTCATGGGCACGCCCGCCTACATGAGCCCCGAGCAGGCGGAGCTCCGCGACTTCGATATCGATACGCGCAGCGACATCTACTCGCTTGGCATCCTGCTCTACGAGCTGCTCACCGGCCGGCCGCCCTACGACGCGAAATCGCTTGTGCGCGCCGGCATCGACGAGATCCGCCGCATCATCCGCGAGGTCGATCCCCCGCGACCCTCGACGCGCGTCTCCACCCTCGGTGACGCCGA
>JAZKEV010000210.1:0-5474 GCA_040386765.1 Verrucomicrobiota bacterium
CTCGGCGGGCAGCAGCGCGGCGATCTCGCGGGCGAGCCGGATGGCTTCGAGGCAGAGATCGGCACGGATAAGGTCGTCGCCCTGGCTGGCCGCGTAGCCCTCGTTGAAGACGAGGTAGACGACGTGGAGGGCGGTTTCGAGGCGCCCAGCCAACTCGTCGTCGGCCGGGATCTCGTAGGGGATGCCGGCGAGCTGGATCTTGGTTTTGGCGCGGACGAGGCGCTGGGCCATCGTCGGCACCGGCACGAGAAAGGCCCGCGCGATCTCCTCGGTGGAGAGCCCGCACACAGTGCGTAGGGTGAGGGCGATCTGCGCCTCCGCGGCGAGGGCGGGGTGGCAGCAAAATGAGCCGGAGCGAATCGGCGGGCGCGGGCGCGCTTTCGTCCGGTGTAAACGACGCGATCATGTCCTCTTTTTTGTTTTCGGCGAGGGCGCGGCGGCGGATCTGGTCGATGGCCTTGTTCCGCGCGGTGGTCATCAACCAGGCAACGGGATTGGGCGGCGGGCCGCGCTCCGGCCATTGCTGGAGCGCGATGGCGAAGGCATCCTGCACGCAATCCTCGGCGAGCGTGATATCGCGCACCGTGCGAATCAGCGTCGCGAGGATGCGGCCGTAGTGCTCGCGATGGAGATCGCCGATCGTCACGCCCGGTCTAGTGCCCGCACTTCTGGTCGTCCGAGTACATCTGGCGGACCTCGACGGTATCGCCGTGGCTGATACCCGGGAAGGTCTGGGCGAGGGCGAGCGCCTCCGCCTGGCTGGCGCACTCGACGAGCTCGATGCCCGCGAGCACTTCCTTGGTCTCGGCAAACGGGCCATCGGTGACGGTGAAGCCCGGCTTCGGCCCGCGCACGGTGGCGGCCGTGCCGACATCGTGGAGGCGCACGGCGGCCTGCGCGGTGCCCTTGGCCATGAGGGCGGCGTGCCAGGCGAGGCAGGACTCGGAGAGGCGCTCGCGCTCGATCTTGGGAATGGACGACCAGAACTCGGCGTTTTTGTAGATGATCAGCGCGAATTGCATGAAAGGAGGTTGGTTATGCGGCGGCGGTTAGTCGCGGCAATTGTTGCCGGGCACGAGCGGGCGCACCTCGACCACGCAGCCGGCATCGAGGGCGGGGAAACGGCGGGCGATGGCCATGGCTTCATCCAAGTCCTTGCACTCCACGATCTCCAGGCCGCCGAGGACTTCCTTGGTTTCGGCGAAAGGTCCGTCGCTGATCGTGACCTGGCCATCCTGCCCGCGGAAGGTGGTGGCGGTCGTGATCGGTTGCAGCCCCGCGCAGGTGCGCGATTGGCCGGCGCGGACGAGCTCCTCGTGCCAGGCGCCGCAGGCGACGTGGACGGCGTTTTTCGCGTCGGAGGAGAGGGTGGCCCAGCGGGGGCTCTGGTAAATCAGGAGGGCGTATTGCATGGGTGAGTTGGGTTTGTTCGCAGGGTAGTCGAACGAGAAGGCGCGAAATCGACAGCGGCTTACACTTTTTCTGCAAAAAGAGCCATGGGCTGGCGGTGGAGGCTGTCCAAAAGCGAGCGCGCCATTCGTTGAGAATTGAACCCACTTTAACATGAGCGCCACCACAACGAGCTCCTCTTCCCCCAAGCCCGCCACGACCCCGCCCTGCGCGACGGTCGACATGCCTCAACCGACCCCCGCCCACGCATGGCTGCAACGCTGTGTCGGCGAATGGGATTCGGAAATCGAGATGATCGTGGGGCCGAAGCAGCCCTCGATGAAGTGCCGGGGCACCGACAGCGCGCGGATGGTGGGAGGCTTCTGGCTCGTATCGGAAGGCAAGAACCTCGACTTCCCCTACACCTGCCAGCTGACGCTCGGCTACGATCCGAAGGCGGCGCGCTATGTCGGGACCTGGATCGATTCGATGTCGAGCTACCTCTGGCATTACACGGGTGCAATCGACGCGAGCGGGCGGCTGGTCTTGCAGACCGAGGGGCCGTTTCCGCCGGCGGATGGACGGTTTACGAAGTTTCGCGAGGTGACGGAGTTCCTCACGCAGGATCACCGGGTGTTCACGTCGGCGCGGATGAGCGAGGGCGGGGTGTGGATTCCGCAGCTGCGGATCGATTTTCGGCGGCGGGGGTGAGGGTGGGATCGCGCGGGCGCGGGCGGCGAGCGGGTAACGATGGATGATAGATACGACTGCTCGAACGAAACTAGGGTCGGGTTCGTATTCCGCCTTTAGGCGGAATCCGGAATCCGAAAAACCTTCCGCCTGAAGGCGGAACTACGAACGCCTGAAGAGTGCTCGCACGCAGATCATGGATTGCGGACGAGGAGCGGGATCGTTTTGGTATCGGTCCCATGCTCGCACGCTTTCTTGCAGTGGCCCTTCTTGGCTGTGGTTTCTGGATTTCGGCAGGTTGCCAAAAAACAGACCCGCGGAACGAGCCCGTCAAGTCGGCCTCGCCGAGCGCATTTGGGCGGTGGCGGAGCATGGTGAGCGACCGCATCACACTGGAGGAGTGGCGCGAGTTCGACGCGATGCTGCAGGAGATCCGCCTGCGGGTGACGGCGGAGAAGCAGGCCAGCGGTTCCGAGGCGGTGGAAGCGGCCATGCGCAGCCGGATCGACGGAGCAACCTTCAAGGATGTCATCGCGATGGGTTACGAAGCGCGGCTGCAGCGGCTCGTGCCGGAGCGCAACGAGGTGAAATACGCGATGAACATGAACGCGCGCAGCGCCGGTATGCTCGAGGGCATGAAGGTCGCCGGCGAGATGGACCGGATGCGTCAGCAGCAGGAGAAGCGCCTGAAACAGATCGAGGACAGCATCGCGGAAGCCAACAAGCGGCTGAAGGAGATGGGGAAGCTGGTGGAGATCAAAGACGAGGGCGTGACGCCGCCGGTGAAGCGGTAGAAAGGCAGGGCGCGTGCGTTATCGTCGGCGTTTTCTGGGAAATGGATTGGGTTGTAGCGGCGGTCTATGACCGCCCATTGCGTGCGGAGGCGTTATTCCGTTCGTCGGCGGTCATAGACCGCCGCTACAGGAATGCAGCGCCTCGCACGCTCGCGACGCCGGCGGTTTAAGGATAAAACGCCCCGGCGCCTTCCCAGATCCGACCCCCCAGACCCTAGAGCCCAGACCCGAGGCCCTATTCTCACAGCGGTGAAATACCCACCACGAGGCCGACGACGCCGCCATACGCGACGTGGGCGAGGATGTGGCTGAGGCCGATCGCGAGCCCGGCGTCGTTGAATTCTTCGAGTGGGTGCTGCTCAGCCACCACCCACACGAGGCCGAGGCTCACCATGAGGCCGTGCAGGAAGCCCATGCCAAGACCCAGCATCATGGCTTGGGGCATGCCGGTGTAGCCGAGCTTCAGCATCACCAGCGTGTAGAGCACCGCAAAGACGATCGCGGCGGTGGCATGGACAATGGCGCCGACGCGCCACGCATGGTTGCGGGTGCGAGTGAGCAGGCTGCCGAGGGCCACAATCATATCTGCCTTGGCCCAGCCGACGGTGCCCACCACCCACAGCACCGCTTCCATCGCGATGCCCGCGAGCACGCCAGCGGCGAGCGCGGTGAAGAGAAAGCGCACAAGATCGTCGATCATTGTTGGTATCTCCTTTCGTTGCCCGGCAACGCAGCGAGCGCATTGCCGAAGTGGAGATAGTGAACACCACATTCCGGCCAATCTCAAGCGGAGGGAGGCGGGTGGGGCGGACTGTTTGGTAACAGAATGGTGGGGTTGGGCGTGATAGCCCGCGCGCGGTGGGGCACCGCGCCTCCAACGGAGTAGAGGTGACGGACGCGCGGGTGGGATAGCGAAACCCTGAGCAGGACTCATGCAGTTCACCGGGGAGCGACAACGGGATCATGATCGCGAATATGCCGCGCGACGGCTCACCGGGTACGGTTCGCCCTACCTCGGGTTCGCCCTATCTTGTTTCGTTACTTTGCTGCGGTGTAGTCGGCGCCGGTCAGGCTCCGTTCGACGGAGCGCTGCCAGTCGTGGAGCTGGGTGGTCATCCGCTTCACGATCTCGGGGTTTTCGGCGGCGATGTCGTTTGTCTCCTTCGGGTCGGCGAGGAGGTCGAAGAGTTCTGTGCGCTGGGCGCTGCGGCGGCTGGCGCCGGTCACGAGCTTGTAGCGGTTGTCGGTCCACGCGGCGTCGCCGCCGAAGTCATTGATCTTCGCGACGGGGTGCTTGTAGTTGAGGAAATCGATCGCGGGATTGCGCGTGGTGGGCGTGGTGCCGCGCGCGAGTTCGACATCGATCCAGCGCTCGTTGTTGCGCTCGCTCGTGCCATCGTAGCGCCAGAAGCCGATGGGCGAGGGGCGCTCCTTCATGGTATTGGCGACGAGCAGGGGCTTGAGGCTGATGCCGTCGAGTGGGCGCTTGGGTTCGGGGTGCGAGAGCTGCAAAATATCGAGCAGCGTGGGGAGGATGTCGGAGGTCACGCACGGGATCGAGGAGGCACGGGCCTCGCGGATGACGCCGGGCCACTCGACGAGCGCTGGCACGCGGAGGCCGCCTTCGTAGACCTCGCCCTTGGCGCCGCGCCAGCCGCCATCGAACGACTCCTTCTTGTGCTCGGCCGGGAGGCCGTTGTCGGAGTTGTACCAGAGGAGGGTGTTGTCGGCGACGCCCAGGGTGCGGAGCGTCTGGCGGAGGGTGCCGATCGCGCGGTCCATCGCGGTGATCTCGGCGAAGCGCTTCCGCATCTTCTCGTTGTCGACCTTGCCGTAGAGGGCGATGTCCTGCTCGAGCGCGGAGTACGGATCGTGCGGCGAGCCGAACCAGACGATGACGAAGAACGGCTTGTTTTCGCCACGGACCTTTTCGACGAACTTTACCGCCTCGGCGACGACGAGCTCGGAGCTCTCGCCCTTGATGATCTCGGGTGGCGCGCCGTTGCGGCTGAGTGGCGGGTCCATCTCGAAGAAGTTATCGTGAGCCAGATACTCATCGAAACCCATGCGCGCGGGGTTGAGCGGCGATTCTTTTTTCACGGCGCCGACGTGCCACTTGCCGAAGTGGCCGGTGCGGTAGCCGGCCTTTTTGAGAATGCGGGGGATCATGATCTCCTCGGGGCGGGTGGAGTAGTTGGGCGCGAAGGCGCCGGAGCGGTTGGCGTGGCGGCCGGTGAGCACGCTGGCGCGGGTGGGCGAGCAGACGGGCGACGCGGCGTAGAAGCGGTCGAGGCGCAGGGCGGTGCGCGACATCTCGTCGAGCACGGGCGTCTTCACGTGCGGGTGGCCGTTGTAGCCAGTCTCGCCCCAGGACTGGTCGTCGGCCATGATGAGGACGATATTGGGGCGCTGCGGAGGCGTCGCGGCGAAAGCGAGGGAGGCCAACGCGAGCAGGAGGGGAAGGGTGAGAAAGCGAAACATGGGGAAGCGAGGAACGCTAATCTGCGCTAATCTTTTTTGGGGTAGGGGTAAGTCGGGGCGGTGCGGGCTTCGCCTGATCGGCGAAGCGCGGGGGCTGCTACGGGAGCGGACGAAGGAAGG
>JAZKEV010000211.1:0-10351 GCA_040386765.1 Verrucomicrobiota bacterium
GCAGATCTCGATCTCCTCCTCGCTGTTCGGCGTCGCGAGAAACACGATCTGCGCGCCGCGCGGCGACACATTGCGCCGCGACACCGTGAGCCCCAGCGCCTGCTCGTAGAATTTCACGGTGCGCTCGATATCGTTCACGCGCATCCGGGTGTGAAGGAGTTTTTTAACCATATCGGCAGCATGCAGCCCGCCCACGGCCCCGCAAGCCACGGTCACGGCGTTTTCTTTCCGGTCTTATCGGCCCCTCTCGGCTGGCTCCAGCTCTTCCCGGTTCACCCCGCACTTCCGGCCGAGCCACCCTCCAGCCCTACTTCAAATCCTGCAACACCGGCCCCGGCGTGCGCGCAGGTGCCGGCGCGTCCTGCTTCTTCGCGTCGGCATCGGCCTGCGCCGCGACCTCGTCGCCGTTGGCATCGCGCTTGAAGGCCGAGGCCAGGATCTCGAACCGGTCGCGCTCGCCCGGCTCCTTCGATACCCTCATCCCCAGCTTCGCCAGAGCCACCGCGTCATGCGGGAAGCCCCGCTTCGCCGCCAGCATCGCCGCATCCATGACGAGCGACGTATCGCGCGGAAAGAGTTTCACGCCCTCGACCACCACCTCGAAATGTTCCCGCTCCGGCGCCTGCTCGGAGAGCGTCCAGGTCTGCGCGATCAAGGCATAGACATCTGCCATCGACGGCGGCGTCTTCCGCGCCGTGAAGAGCGGCGTCAGCACGCCGCCCACCTGCACCGCGCTCAATTGTCCATTCGCACCGCCCGGCACCGCCCGCGCCTCGTCGAAGCGCAGCCGCGCCAGTTCCAGATAAGCGGTCGCGCGGTCCACTTTCGCGTTTGACGCCGCCTCCAAAAATTTCCGCGCCCGGTCGTTCTTGCCCGCGAGTTTCTCGTCGAGTCCCAGGGCCGCGAGCAGCCGCGGGTCGCGCTCGCCGCGCACGTAGGGTGCGATCAGGGCGTTCCGCGCATTCTCGCCATGACCGGCCATGCGCAGCACCTCACCCTTCAGGCGGCCCACCACCGCATCCGGCGCATCCTTCAAGTCGATCGGCGGCGGCTTGGGCAGTTCCTGCCCCTTCTTCGCCGTGTACTGCATCGCCTTGTAGTTCGTGAAGTCGACGTACCCGCGCAGCTCGAGCGCCATCTTATTATAGTCTATCTTGAAGCACTCCTTGAACAGCTCCTCGGTCGGCTCTTCCGTCGCGAGGCGTTTCACGTACTGGAGAAACCCCTTCTGAAATTTCTGGTTCTGCCCGTAGAGGCACATGTGCACCCACGCATAGCACTGCGCCGACCAGAAGGCATCGCGCCGCCGCGCGGGCGGCGGTCCCATCGCGGCATCGAGCGGACTCGTCGCGAGAAAATCCTTGAAGGGAATCAGCGCCCGCTGGCTCAGACGCCGGTTGAAGTCCCCCGTCTTCGGCCCGCCGAACCCATCGCCGATCTGGGCAAACGTGATCCACTTCCGGTTGAAATCCATCGCGGCAAAGATCTGCACGAGCCCCTCCTCGAACCAGTCCGGCGGCTTCGTCGTGCTGTGCTTCCGCACGAGAAAACGGAAATACTCGAGATAGAAACCGCGATACGGGTCGCTCTCCTCCGTCGAGTTGTCGGAGAGCTGCAGCTCCGCCAGCGCAAAATCCACCACGATCGCCGAACGCTCCGGGTTCTGAAAAAAGAGCGTATTCCGACCGTAGCGCGTCTCCTCCTGCTCGGTCGGCACGAACTGATCGAAGGAGTTGCCCTTGCCCGTGAGGATCAGCGCCGTCGGGACAGGGATATTGCCGCGCGCGAGCCCGGGCATGATCACCTCGATCACGATCTGCAAAAGGAGAAAATCCTCCACGAACCGCTTCGTCGCATTCGCCGACATGTTCGACAAAATCTCGAAGCCCGGAATTTGCGCATAGCG
This sequence comes from Verrucomicrobiota bacterium, assembly GCA_040386765.1. Taxonomy (GTDB): domain Bacteria; phylum Verrucomicrobiota; class Verrucomicrobiia; order Opitutales; family Opitutaceae; genus ER46. The sequence goes on from JAZKEV010000211.1 coordinate 1,907, forward strand.
CCACGCCTCCTGCGGCGGCAGCAACCGCGAATCTGTCACCTCAAACTTCGGCAGCTCCACCACCGGGCCCTTCGGCTGCGGCGCCGCCGGCTCGGCCGCGCCCACGGCTCCGACGATAGTCAGCGCGCCGAGCAGTCCTGCGCCCAGGCGCAGGCACCGCATGGTTTGGGCTATCGTCGTCGCGATCATTTTTTCGCCGGCGCAGCCGCGCCCTTCTGCGGTGCCGCGGGCTCCGGCTCGGCTGGGGGTGCCGGTGGCAGCGAGGCCTTCGCATCCTCAAAGCGTTTCTTCGCCGCCGCATCCGGCGCATACCGGATGCCGTGGTCCGCGAGCGCGTGGGCCGATTTGTTGTCGCCCATCTCCGATGCGAAAAACACGCACTGATACACGAGCTTCAGCCGGGTGGGGAAAAGCAGCGCGCCCTGGATCACCGCCTTGGCGTCGTCGGGCCCGATCTTGGTCTGGCTGCGCGCCCACGTATCGGCCATCAGGTCGTAGATCGCGTAGTTGTTCGGCGGTTGCTGGCGGGCGACCAGCAGGGGGTCGATGATCCCGCGCACCTGCACCGGGGCGAACAGGTTGTTGGGCCCGCCCGGCTTCGCCATCGCATCTGCGTAGCGGAAGCGTGCCAGCTCGAGCAGCGCGTCGGGCCGCTTGGTCTTGCCGGTCCACGCCGCTTCGAGAAATTTCCGCGAACGCTCGTTCTCATTGCTCGCCTTCTCGTAGAGGCCCAGCGCCGCCAGGAGTTCCGGGTCGCGCTCGCCGCGCGTGTAGGGCGCGATGAGCTCCTTGCGCGCGGCCTCACGGTGACCGGCGAGGACCATCGCCTCGCCCTTGATCCGACCGACCTCCGACTGCGTCGCTTCGCGCAGCTCGAGCGGCTTCGGCTTGTCGATCAGGTCCGGACCGCCCTTCTTCGATTGGTAGATCTTCGATTTATAGTTGGTGAAGTCGCAGTAGCCGCGGATCGCCAGCAGCATCTGCTTGTACGTCATGTTGAAGCACTCCTTGAACATCGCCTCCGTCACGGGCTCGCGGGCCGCGCGCCCGATGAACTTCGTGAAGGGCTTCAGGTACTTCTCGTTCTCGCCGTAGAGGCACATGTGCACAAAGGCGTAGGCCTGCTTCGCCCAGATATTATTGCCCAGCACATTGGTCGCCTCGGCCGAGTCGTGCTTGATCGCGAAAAACTTCTCGAAGTCCACCAGCCTCCGGCGTCGCAGCGCCGCCGCGAAATCGCGATCCTCTGCCGGCGCGCCCGGGAGCGTCGCCGCATCCGGATCGTCCGCCGTGGCGAGCGCGTTCAGCTCGGCCGTCATCGCGGCTTGGACCGATACCGTGTTGGGGTCCTCCAGCTTGGCAAACTCGATGGTCCGCCGGTCGAAGACCTGCATCTTCATGATGATCTGCGACAGGCCTTCCTCGAGCCAGGCCGGCAGCCGCGGCTCGTTCTTGCTGAGCAGATAGCGGACATACTCGCGGTAGAGCTGCTTGTCGTGCTCCACCGAGATCAGGCCCGAATCGGTGCCTGTCGCCGCGTCGTTAACGCCGTCGACATTGAGCACGTTCAGCGTGGTCGACTGCATGTCGATCAGGATCGCCGTCTTGTTGCCCTGCTTGAGGAAGAGGCTCGCCGTCGCCGAATCGAGCACGTTCCGGTCCTTCGGCATAAAGGCATCGAACTTGTTGCCCTTGCCCACGATGATCAGCGAGGTCGTCTGCGAGATGTTCTGCGGGATCGGCCACACATAGCTGAGCGCCTGGCGAAACTCGTCGAAGTCCTTCATCATTCGCTGCGTGGCCTTGTCGGACGCATTGGTCAGGATCTCGAAGCCGGGGATGCTCGCGTACTTCCACGCCTCCGGCGGCGGCAGCTCACGGTTGTCGGTCACGACAAATTTGGGCAGCTCGACCGCCGGCTGGTTGGCGGGGGATGTGTCCTGCGCAAATGACAGCGCAGGAGCGAGCATGCAAAGGACAGACGCGACGAGGCCGACAAAGGGTTTCATGAGCATCTTAAGAGTACTTGAGACGAACGCGGAGTCGTAAGGTTGCCGAGTATAAAATAAGCCCGCACTTTCATCCCCGCATATATATTACTGATTAACCCGCAGGAGGTTTACGCGACAGCGCCACATGGAGCTATTCCCGGAGAAAGGCTCTCCATCGCACAAACCACGCTCTCTGCCTCGAACCAGCCCTTTTTAAGCGCTTAGCTCCTCTGCGCTTTTCTCCCAGCTCTCAGCTTCTCCCCTTCTCCCTTCTCCTTTCTCCCTTCTCCCCACCCCCCTCACATCGCCGCCTTCAGCAACAACGCAAACGCCCCCAAAATCGCCCCCGAGAGCGCGCAGCACACCAGAAACCCCACCGTATCGACCTTGTCCCACTTCGTGAATTCCCACGACGAACGCGCGAACAGCTTGTTGTGGTCCATCCGGTGCGGGTTGCGCCGCGTCGCCTCCATCGCCTGCTCCTCCGCCTCCGGCGTCCCTCCGACCGGCGTCTTCATCTTACCGTAAAACAGGTCGACCTTCTCCTTCGCCGCCGGCTTCGTCACCAGGCTCACCAGCATCAGCAACGCAAAGGGCAGCAGCCCGTCGAAGAAAAACCGCGCTGCAAACCGCGTGCTCGACGCCCGCGACGCGAAGTCGATCCCTGCCTTGTCGAGCAGGTAGAGCTCCACATGGAAACGCCCGCGCCCCTCCAGCGGGCTCGCCGGATCGTCCGCCCGCGACCGCACGACCGATTCGAAAAACACCGCGTCGCGCCGGCCCGTTTCATTCGGCGCCGTCATTTCCAGCAGCGCGGGCGCCTGCCGCAGCGCCTCGACCTTGGGCACGATGAAGGGAGTGAGGATATTTACCACGGCCGAGAGGATCACCGCCACCCATACCGCCGCCGGCGTCAGCCGTCGCCACAGGAAGATAAGCAGCACCGCCGCGCCGAAGGGCACGTTGACCGTGAGCATCAGCTGCATCACCGAAAATACGCTCGTCATCTGCGTCGCCGCCACGATGCCCACGCCCAGTGCCGCCACGATCGCCCAACGCCCCACCTTCACGCTCTCGCGGTCGCTCATGCCCGGCCGGAAATAGCCGTAGACATTGCGCACAAAGAGTCCCGCGATCGCGAGCGTCTGCGCGGCCACCGTATCCATGTTGTTCGCCAGCATGCCCACCAGCATCAGCCCGAGCAGGCCCGGCCCAAGCAGCTGCCGCGACATGATGCCCCACGTCTCATCCGGATCGGAGAGCGCATTCGCGCCTTGATACAGCGCGATCGCGATCACGCCGGAAAACGCCCACATCACGATCATCACGCGCTTCGCATACGTGCCGGCCACCGCGCCAAACCGTGCCGCGTACTCATCCTTCGCCGAGCCGCTCACGCTCATGTTGCCGATGATCCCGTGGATCTGCACGAGGCTCACAAAGAGGATCGCGACCACCGTCCACCCCGTGACATTCGAGGCCGCGTGTCCGAATAAATCCAACATCTCGTCCGGCACCTTCACCCCGATCTCACCCCAGCCGCCGATCGCCGCAAGTCCCAGCGGAATCAAGATGCACGAGAACACAACCGTGAGCACACCCTGGATCGCCTCGTTCAGCGCCGTCGCCGAGAGCCCGCCCATCACCACGTAAAAACCCACGATCAGCGTATACGCGATGTAGAAGGACCACGGCTCCAGCGCCGTCACGTAGCTCCGCAGTTCGCCGCGCGCATTGAGATCCTGCAGCGTTTCCAGCCGCGGTTTCGCCCCTGCGGGAAGAGTGCCGGCCTTCACCTGCTGTTCGAGTTGCTTGAACTCCTTGTAATTCGCCACCGAGGCCGCCTCCGCCGCGCTCCACTCCGTCTGCGGCTTCACCATCAGCGACGCCGCGACTTTATACGTGATCAGATTTCCAAAGCCGATCGTGATCACCACCGAGGCCACGATCTGAAAGATCGCATAGAACCGCGCCAGCCCCCTGCTCCCCAGCCGGTCCTCGAAAAGATCCGCCACCGTCATGAGCCGCACGCGGCGAAACCACAGGTTCATGAACCAGTAGTAAGGATTCATGAAGAGCGTCTGCAGCGTCAGCCACACGCCCGAGATACCCTCGCGGTACACGAGCCCCGCCGTCTGCACCGCGCCGTTGGCATCGGTCGAATTTCCGAAGTTCAGCAGAAACTGGTAGAGCTTCCCCAGCTTCCGTCCCGCGAGAAAGAAGCCCTCTTGGCCCCGCGCCGCGCGCGAAGCCCGGTGGCCGATATACGTCACCATCACGAGATAAACGGCGACAACGATAAGATCGATCGCGTGCAGGCTGCCGAGAGTCATTCGGAAATAAAGGGGTAGGCCGGAAAACTCCCCCGACGTTGCGTGCCGCCCCCGCGCACCGCGAGCAAACATGTCGTCTTACCGCCCGTCTCCGCCTCCGAGGTAGGGCGAACCGTCCCCGGTGAGCCGTCACGCCGCACACCCGCGTCGTCGGCCTGACGTCTTCCGCGCAAAGCGCGCCGGCCCACTCTGCCGTCGGACCATTTTCGTGCACCCTCCCCGCCCCACCGCGCCCCCCGTGCCTCCCGCCCGTGCTCCGCCACATCCCCGCAAAAACCCATTGCCTTCCGCCCTCGCCCGCAAATCGTCGGACAGTCCGCCTCCGAGTCCGCCTCCAGTTTACCCCATGTCCGCTCCTGCCCATACCCTGCGTTCGCTCGCCAAGCTCCTCGGCCTCTCCCGCACCACCGTCTCCGACGCCCTGCGCGGTTCTCCTCGCGTCGATCCCAATACCGCCAAGCGCGTCCAGAAAGCCGCCGACGAGGTCGGCTATCGGCGCAATCCCCTCGCCGGCGCCCTCATGTCCGAGCTGCGCCGCTCGCGCGGCGGCGCTTTCCGCGGCGTCCTCGCCGCCGTCGATTTCATCGAGGCCACGCGCCCCGAGCACGCCGCCCGTTACCACCGCGAGCTTATCTCCGGCGCCGAGACGCGCGCCACCGACCTCGGCTTCAAGGTCGAAAAATTCCAGGTCGGCACCGCCGGCCTCACCGTGCAGCGCCTCGACTCCATCCTCCAGTCGCGCGGCATCCACGGCGTCATCCTCCTCCCCGCGTGGGACGAGCCCGACCTCTCCAACCTCGACTGGTCCCGCTACGCCGGCATCTACACCGACTACATCATCGAGCGCCCCGCCCTGCACTCCGTCTGCCTCGATCACTACCGCTCGCTCCTCAGCGCGCTCCAGCGCGTCGCCAGCCTCGGCTACGGCGCGCCGGGCCTCTTCCTCCAGCGCCATCAAGACGAACGCCTCCAATACCGCTGGGGCGCCGCCTTCCGCGCTTTTCAAGAGACACAGCCCGACATCCGCATCGTCCCGCCGCTGATCCTCGATGCGCCCGTGACCGAGGAGGCGTTCGTGAAATGGTTTCGCCGCCACAAGCCCGACGTCGTCTTCGGCCACAACACCCAGGCCATCGAGTGGATGGAAAGCGCCGGCGCCAAGCTCCCGAGCACGCACGGTTTCCTCTGCCTCAATTCCGGCACCACTGGCCGCCCCTGCGCCGGTCTCGACCAGCAGCCCCGCATCCTCGGCGCCCGCGCCACGGAGCTCCTCATCGCCCAGCTCCAGCGCAACGAAACCGGCATCCCCGAGTGGCCCTCCACCACCACGATCCCCGCGCGGTGGATCGACGGCCCCACGCTCCGCGCCGCGAAGAAGTAGGAGCGGCGCAGATTTCCGATTTCCGATCGGCGATTTCCAATTTCCGATCAGCCAAGCTGCGCCCGCCCCGCCTTAAAGGTAGGGCGAACCGTCCCTGTGAGCCGTCACGCCGCACACTCAGGAATACTCTCCCCTCCCGCCCCGCCCTCCCAAGGTAGGTTTTCAAAACAGTTTGTCATTCTGAGCACAGCGAAGAATCCACGCGCCCGAAGGCAGCAGGGTCTCCGTTCACGCCGTTTCATAAACCGGTAGCCACGGATCGCACAGATATCACAGATGCCTTCATCTGCGTCATCTGTGGCTCCGACTTAACTTCGAAACTCTGCACCCACGCGCCCACCCGTCAGCCGGCAATCCTCCGCGCTTCGCCGATCAGGCGAAGCCCGCACCTCACCGCCCCGCCCTCTCACCAAAAAGATTAGCGCAGATTAGCGTTCCTCCCCTTCCCCCATTTCCGTTCCTCCTCCTCCTCCTCCGTAGATCGCGCGAGCATCGCCGCCTCGGCCCCTTTCTCGCTATGCCTTCGTGTCCATTCGTGTCTATTCGTGGTTACTCCTCCGCATGAGCCTTCCGCCGCCCTCCGCCTTCCCCACGCTCGCCACCCTCCGCGAAGCCCACGCCCGCATCGCCCCCTACATTCATCGCACGCCCGTGCTCACCAGCACGCTGCTCGACCGCGATACCGGCGCGCAGCTCTTCTTCAAGTGCGAGAACCTGCAGAAAGCCGGCGCCTTTAAATCCCGCGGCGCGTGCAACGCCGTCTTCTCGCTCACCGATGCCGAGGCCGCGCGCGGCGTCGTCACGCACTCCTCCGGTAATCACGGCGCCGCCCTCGCCCGCGCCGCCGCGCTCCGTGGCATCCCCGCGCACATCGTGATGCCGCACAACGCCCCCAAGCCCAAGAAAGACGCCGTCGCCGCGTACGGCGGCCGCATCGTCCTCTGCGAGCCCAACGCCGCCTCCCGCGAAGGCACCTGCGCCACCGTCACGCGCGAGACCGGCGCCGCGCTCATCCACCCTTACAACGACCCGCGCATCATCGCCGGCCAGTCCACCGCCGCCATCGAGCTCCTCGAAGAAGTCGCCAACCTCGATCTCATCGTCGCCCCGGTCGGCGGCGGCGGCCTCCTCAGCGGCACCTCGCTCGCCGTGCATTACCTGCGCCCCACCGCGCGCGTCATCGGCGCCGAGCCCCTCCAGGCCAGCGACGCCGCCGCCTCATTCCAAGCCGGCCACATCGTGGAAAAACCCGTCGACACCATCGCCGACGGCCTCCGCACCATGCTCGGCGACCGCACCTTTCCCATCATCCACACCCACGTCACCGATATCGTGACCGCCACCGAAGCCGGCATCGTCGCCGCCATGCGCCTGATCTGGGAGCGCATGAAAATCGTCGTCGAGCCCAGCGGCGCCGTCCCCCTCGCCGCCATCCGCGAGAACCCCGCCCCCTTCACCGCAAAACGGGTAGGCCTCATCCTCAGCGGCGGCAACGTCGACCTCGACGCCCTCCCTTGGATGAAGCGGTGAGCCATCGCCCGCGCACCGCGCCTCCTCGACAAAAGGCCGCGTAAATCTCCCCCTTGCGAATACCGGCCACGCCATGCACGTCGTCCTCGTCCACGGCTTTCTCGATGGGCCGCGCATCATGTCGCGGCTAGCGCGCCACCTCTCCGCCGCCGGTCACACCTGCCTCGCTCCCTCACTCAGGCCCCGCGACGCCCGCACCGGCCTACCCGCGCTCGCCCAGCAACTGGCTCAGTCCATCGCCGCCTCGTTTTCCCCCGGCACCCGCTTCGCGCTGGTCGGCTACAGCATGGGCGCGCTGATTTCCCGCTACTACCTCCAGGAATTGGGCGGCCATCGCCACGTGGACGCTTTCTTCTCCATCGCCGGCCCGCACCACGGCACCGTCGTCGCCCACCTTTACCCCGGCCTCGGCGCCCGCGACATGCGCCCGAAAAGCGCCCTGCTGCAGCGGCTCGAGCAAAGCGCCCCCACGATCGCCGCCCTTCCCACCACCTGCTACTGGACGCCCCTCGATACGATGATCCTCCCCCTCGCGAGCGCCCGCCTCCCGGGCACCGAGCACGTGCGCATCACCTGGACCCTGCACCCGCTCATCGTATTGGATAACCGGATACTCCGCGACATCTCCCGCCGCCTTTCCTCGCTCACCCCATCAGCCCCGCCAGCCCCTTGCTGATCTGAAAGGCCTCGCGCACCGCGAGAAACCCATCGAGCAATTCCGCCGGCCCGCCGCTCCGCGGAAAGATCATCTCAATCTCGCCCCCCGTGCACCGCACGACCGCATCGACGCCCTCCACCGAGATCGTGCAGTCGCGGTAGTCCGACGGATACTGCACCGAGATCCCGCCCTCGCCCTCCAGCGCCTCGATCGCATCGATCACCGCCTCCACCCGCGCGCCCTTTTTTAGCGCGAAAGAGATCTCCGCAAACTTCGCCCCGAAGATCCCCGCAAACGCCTCGCCGCGCGCCACGTCGAGATCGCGCAGCTCCCGCATCGTCGTCGTGATCGCATACCGCGCCGGGTCGCTCTCCTCGAGCGCGTACACGATCTCCACCTGAAAATCCTTCGCCGCCAGCGTCGCCGCCGGCGCACTCACATTCAGCGAGATATCCTTCCGCTTGTAGGCGAGCCCCGTGCGCACCGCCTGAAACAGCGCCTCCGCCTCCTCACCCAGCTCGCCTCCGCAGATTTTCCCGAGAAAGGCATTCG
>JAZKEV010000211.1:10388-11736 GCA_040386765.1 Verrucomicrobiota bacterium
CACCGCATTGGCCGCATCCGGCACCGAGTGATGACTCTTTTTGAAACCCGCCAACGCCTTTACCTGCCCACCCGAGCGACCCACGAAGCTGATCCCCGCAATGACGCTGGAAGGAGTTTTGTCCGACATGTGCCCCCGAACAAACCCACCCCACCCCCGCCCGCCAGAAAATAAAAGATAGAGACAGTCGGCTGCGCCCATCCGCCGCACCGCCCTCCTAAAGCGCAAAGGCCTCGAGGGATTCGAGCTGAATATGCGGACGAAGGCCGAAGAAGACCCGGTGGGCGCGGTGGCAGCATCTATCGTGGCGCGCGTGTCCGCATCGCGCTTGAGGGAATGCGCGAGTTCACGGGGGTTCCGAGGAGCCCCAACGGGGCGGCAGTCGATAGCCCAGGGCAACGCCCTGGGTCATGATGTAAAAAAAGAAGCGCCCTGAAGGGGCGCCACTTCGCCCCCTCTGCACTCTCCCCAACCCGCCCCCGAGCTTCGCCGATCAGGCGAAGCCCGCACACCCGCGCCTCCGCCCTAGCCCAAAAAAGATTAGCGCAGATGAGCGTTCCTCTTCTCCTCCCCAAAAACTCCGCTCCCCCTCTATCACGCCGTCTCCCGTGCCTTCCCCTCACCCGCACCCGTCCCCGTCGCCCGCCTGATCAGCGCAATAAACCCCACCAGCAACAGCACCGGGATCCAGATCGGCGCCAGCACCGCCGCCAGCAGCACCACCAGCCCCGCGATCACCGCCACCACGGACAACCCCGCGAGCAGCAGCCCCACCAAGGCAATGCCCACCACAAAGCCCAGCGCGATCGTCGCCGGCAGCAGTTTGATCGCAACCAGCGCGAGCAGCACGAGAAAGAGAACCTTTAGAAATGTCTTCACGCCCCGAAAAACCCCGCTCGCCGCGCAAAGTTGCAACAATCGCACCGCTCCCCCACACCTCAGCCCTCACCCACCGCCCGTGCCGCCTCGCCCTCCCATCCCCGTCGTCTGCGCCGTGATCGAAGACGCCGCCGGCCGCATCCTCCTCGCCCAGCGTCCCGCCCACAAACACCTCGGCCTCAAATGGGAATTCCCCGGCGGCAAAGTCGAACCCGGCGAGGCTCCCGACGCCGCCCTCCTCCGCGAAATCCGCGAAGAGCTCGGCTGCGATCTCACCGACCTCCGCCCGCTCCCCCGCTTCGAGCACGACTACACCATCGTCGCCATCGAGATGATCCCCTTCCTCTGCCGCCTCGCCCCCGGCAGCCCCGAGCCCCACGCCCACGAACACATCGCCCTGGCCTGGACCGCCCCCGCCGCCCTCGCCACCTACGACCTCGCCCCCGCCGACATCCCTCTCCTCGCTCAT
>JAZKEV010000211.1:11746-14747 GCA_040386765.1 Verrucomicrobiota bacterium
TCAACAAGACATAACTCACAGGAGCCAAACCGAGACCAAACCGAGAAAATTCCCCGACTGCCTTGGCTCGTCCTCGGTTCGACCTCGGCTCGTCTCCTGTTAAAAAAATTCCGCCTCTGTTGCGCCCCGTCCGCTCTCCATTGCCCCCACGCACCTCCTGCTCTAAGCTCTCAGCTCTAGACTCCCAGCTTCTCCCCTGCCCGCCCTCCCGCCGCCGCCGCCCCTCCATGTCCCTCCCCCTCGACACCGTCTCCCGCCTCCCCGCGCCGACCGATAACGTCGCGATCGCCACGCGCCGCCTCGAGGCCGGCACCGTCCTGGCGTTTCCCGACGGCCCGCGCACGCTCGCGCACACCGTCCTCGAGGGCCATCGCTTCGCGGTCGAGCCCATCGCCGTCGGCGAGTTTCTCCGCTCCTGGGGCCTCCCCTTTGCTCGCGCCATCGCCCCCATCGCACCCGGCGACTACGTGAGCAACCAGTCGATGCTCGACGCGCTCTCGATTCGCCGCGTCGAAAACGCCTCCTTCCCCGCCGCGCCCAATTTCGTCGACCACCTCACCGAGTACCACCTCGACGAGGCGACCTTCACCCCCGCGCCCGATCCGTATCCCAACCCGCGCCTCGTCCGCACCTTTCAGGGCTACCGCCGGCCCGGCACGCGCGGTGTCGGCACGCGCAATGTCATCGTCATCCTCGGCACCACGTCGCGCACCGCCAGTTTCGCGCGCCAGCTCGCCGCGCGCCTGCAGCCCCTCGCGCGCGTGCACCCTGGCATCGATGGCCTCGTTGCCATCGCGCACACCGAGGGCGGCGGGAACGAGGAGCCGAATAACACCCTCGAAGTCCTCCGCGCCCTCGCCGGCTTCATGGTCCACTCCAATGTCGCCGCAGTCCTCGCCGTCGACTACGGCGTCGAGCCGATCACCAATGCCCGCCTCGCCGCCTTCATGCGCGAGCACCAGTACCCGCTCGATGCGGTGCCGCACGCCTTTCTCACCCTCGATCGCGGTCTCGCCGCCGGTCTCGCCGAAGGCGAGCGCCTCGTGCGCGCGTGGCTACCCGCCGCCTCCACGCTCCCACGCACGCCCGAGCCGGTGAGCGAGCTCCGCGTCGCCGTGCAGTGCGGCGGCTCCGATGCCTTCTCCGGCGTCTCCGGCAATCCCCTCGCCGGCGCGATCCTCCACGAGCTCATCCGCCACGGCGGCAACGGCGTCCTCACCGAGACCGACGAGACGATGGGCGCCGAAAGTTACCTCCTGAAAAACGTCCGCGACTACGCGACCGCCCGCGCCTTCGTCGACAAAATCGAGCGCTTCAAGGAAAAGCTCCGCTGGCACGGCCTCACCCCGGAGAGCAATCCCTCCGCCGGCAATAAATTCCGCGGCCTCTATAACATCGCGCTCAAGTCCCTCGGCGCCGTCCACAAGAAAGACCCGCGCACCCGCCTCGATACCATCATCGACTACGCCGAGCCCCTCCGCGAGCTCACCTCGCCCGGCTTCACGTTCATGAATGGCCCCGGCAACGACCTCGAGGGCATCGCCGGCCAGGTCGGCGCCGGCTGCAATCTCATCATCTTCGTCACCGGCAACGGCTCGATCACCAACTCCCCCTTCGTCCCCACGCTCAAGATCACGACGACCACGCGGCGTCACCAGCTCCTCATCCACGAGATGGATATCAACGCCGGCCGCTACCTCGACGGCGAGACCTTCGCCTCCCTCACTGCCGAGTCCTTCGATCTCCTCGTCGCCACCGCCTCCGGCCAGAAAACCAAAGGCGAACACGCCGGCCACTCCCAAGTCTCCCTCTGGCGCAACTGGCAGCAGACCGACACCCGCAACCTCCCCGCCCTCCGCGCCCGCGTCGCCCCCGACGGCCTGCCCCTCCCCACGCCCTACACCCATCCAATTTCCGCTTTCTCATCGTCCATTTCCGATTCCCCCAATCGCCCATCCCCAGACCCAAGACTCCAGCCCCTATCCCCAGACTCCGGTCCGCCCCCATCCGCCAGACCCGAAACCCGATCCCCCGTCGCTGCGCCAGCAGCGACAGAGCGCGTCGCGCTCATCCTCCCCACTTCGATGTGTTCGACGCAGATCGCCCGCCTCGCGGCCGATCGCCTCAACGCCAAGCAACTCGGCCGCGACCGCGGCCTCTCGCGGTTCGTCGCCTTCACCCATAGCGAAGGCTGCGGCTTCGGCGGCGAGACCATGTACCGCCTCCTCGAGCGCACCTACCGCGGCTATCTCACGCACCCCAATGTCGCCGCCGCCCTCCTCCTCGAGCACGGCTGCGAAAAGATCCCCAACGACGTGATGCGCCGCCAGCTCGAAGCCGCTGCGCTCCCCCTCGACCGCTACGGCTGGGCCAGCGTCCAGCTCGACGGCGGTATCGAGAAAGCCATTACAAAGATCGAGGCCTGGTTCGCCGCCCGCCTCGCCGCGCTCCCGCCGGCCTCGCCCGTGCCCGATCCCGCCACGCTCACGCTCGCCCTCCTCGCCGCCGCGCCCGTCACCGCCGCCACCGCGGGCACCTTCGCCGCCGTCGCCGCGCGTACCCTCTCCGCCGGCGGCTCCATCCTCCTCGCCGAGAGCGACCCGCTCCTCGCCCATCCCGCCTTCCGTACCGCGCTCCTCGGCGACACCCCGTCGCACGCCACCCTCGCCTACGGCCAGCCCCTCGCGCATCCCGGCCTCCACCTCGTCGCCAGCGAGACCGACCACTGGGTCGAGAACCTCACCGGCTTCGGCGGCAACGGCGCTCACCTCGCGCTCGGCCTCGTCGGCGAGCACGCGCAACAAGGCCACCCCCTCCTCCCCGTCCTCCAATTCGCCGAGCCCGCCCAACGCGGCCGTCTCCCCGCCGACGACATCGACGCCTTCCTCACCGGCAATGTCCCCGAAGACACCGCGACCCTCTACGCCGCCATCGCCGCCGTCGCCCACCGCACCCTCCTCCCCACCTCCACCGCCACCGGCTCCGTCGACTTCCAACTCAC
>JAZKEV010000212.1:0-1839 GCA_040386765.1 Verrucomicrobiota bacterium
GGGAGACCGGCGGCGAAACGGATCGTGTCCGGCTTCGCGAGCGAACCGATTTCACGACCGACATGATTGCGCAGGGCTTCCTTGAGTTCGTCGCTGGCGACCTGGCCGGATTTGAGCGTGACGAACACGACGAGGGCCTGGCCCTTGAGTTCGTCGGGACGGCCAACGGCGGCGGCTTCAGCCACGGCGGGATGCGAGACAAGCGCGCTCTCGATCTCGGCGGTGCCGATGCGGTGGCCGGAGACGTTGAGCACGTCGTCGATGCGACCGACGATCCAGAAATTACCGTCTTTGTCCTGACGCGCGCCGTCGCCCGTGAAATACACGCCGGGCTGACCATGGAATTCGCTCCAATAGGCTTTTTTGTAGCGCTCGTCGTCGCCCCAGAGCGTGCGAAGCATTGAAGGCCAAGGCTGCGTGATAGCGAGTTTGCCGCCAGTGTTGCGTGGAACTTCCTTGCCGTTGTCGTCCACGACTTTCACGGCAACGCCAAAAAATGGTTTCGTGGCGGAGCCGGGCACGCAGGCAGTGATTCCGGGCATCGGGGCGATCATGATGGCGCCGGTCTCGGTCTGCCACCACGTGTCCACGATCGGGCACTTCTTTTTGCCGATCATCTTGTGATACCACATCCACGCCTCGGGATTGATGGGCTCGCCAACGGAGCCGAGGAGACGGAGTGAATCGAGACGGTGACGGAGCACGTAGTTATCGCCCCAACGCATGAACGCGCGGATCGCGGTCGGCGCGGTGTAGAGAATCGTGATGCCGTGGCGGTCGATCATCTGCCAGAAACGATCAGGCTCAGGCTGGTTCGGTGCGCCCTCATAAAGGAATACGGTCGAGCCGTTCGCGAGCAGGCCATAAACGACGTAACTGTGACCCGTGATCCAGCCGATGTCGGCGGAGCAGAAGTAGCGGTCGGTTTCTTTGAGATCGAAAACGTAGTGCGAGGTGAGCTTCGCACCGAGCAGGTAGCCCGCGCTGGTGTGGAGCACGCCCTTCGGTTTGCCGGTGGAGCCGCTCGTGTAGAGAATGAAAAGTGGGTGTTCGGAATCGAAGGCTTTGGCCTTGTGCGTATTGGGCGCGCCATCCCAGGCATCCTGCCACCAAACATCGCGGCCTTCTTTCATCGTCACGGCATTGTTGCAGCGTTTGACGACGATCACGGTCTGCACGGTAGGCGTGCCCTCGACGGCTTTGTCCACGTTGGCCTTAAGCTCAATAACCTTGCCGCGACGCCAGCCGCCGTCCGCGGTAATGACGAGTTTGGCGCGGCAATCGTTGATGCGATCCTTGATGGCTTCGGCGCTGAAACCGCCGAAGATGACGGTGTGAATCGCACCGACGCGCGCGCAAGCGAGCATCGCGATCACAGCCTCGGGGATCATCGGCAGGTAAAGCGCGACGCGATCGCCCTCGCCCACTCCGATGTTTTGAAAATAATTCGCCCAGCGGCAGACGTGAAAATGGAGCTGCTTGTAGGTGATCGTGCGCACATCGCCCGGTTCGCCTTCGAAGATCAGCGCGGCTTTGTTTTCGCGGGCGGTGCCGAGGTGGCGGTCGATGCAGTTTTCGGAAACATTCAGCTTACCGCCGACGAACCATTTTGCGTGCGGCGGCTTCCAATCGAGCACTTTTTTGAAGGGCTTCCGCCAGACAAGTTGCTCGTTGGCCTGCCGGCCCCAGAATTTTTCTGGGGAGTTGACAGACTCGGCGTAAAGCTTCTTGTAGGAAGCTTCGCTCCCAAGATTTGCTTGGGCTTTGAACTCGGCCGAGGGCCTGAATGACCGGTGTTCCCGGGAAACTGAGGTAATCGTCTGGTCGCTCACGATAGTG
>JAZKEV010000213.1:0-1593 GCA_040386765.1 Verrucomicrobiota bacterium
TATCGGAAAACAGAATCGCGGCATCCATCGCGAAGCGACGCAGCGGCTGCAACGTAACCTCGGCGGCGACCTCCGGCGTGCGGACCATCTCGAGGAAGGACGACTTGGCCTTGAGCGCTCGGTACTCCGGCAGGTAGCGGCCAGCCTGGCGCATGACCCAGAGGGGAGGGCGGTCGAGTTTTTCGCAGGCGCAGGCAGCGAGGAAGCGGGAACGGGAAGACGGCGTCATTTACGATTTACGACTTATGATTTACGATTGAAACAGCGGACATTCGTCCCGGGAAAATGACTTCGGTGTGCAGCAATTCGTAATTCGTAACTCGTAAATCATAAATCCTCCTTGGTCCAATCGCGGGGCTTTAGGAAGACGTCGTACAGCCGCGCTTCCGGGGTCCCGGGCTCGGGTTGGTAATCGTAGTCCCAGCGCACGAGTGGCGGGAGCGACATGAGGATCGACTCGGTGCGGCCGCCGCTTTGCAGGCCGAAGAGGGTGCCGCGGTCCCAAACCAGATTGAACTCCACATAGCGACCCCGGCGGTAGAGCTGGAAGCGCCGCTCGTGTTCGCCCGAGAGCATGGCCTTGCGACGGGCGATGACGGGGCGATACGCGGGGAGAAAGGCGTCGCCGACGGCGCGCATGACGCCGAAGGATTGGGCGAAGCCGAGCTCGTTGAAATCGTCGAAGAACACGCCGCCGATCCCGCGCGGTTCGTTGCGATGTTTCAGGAAGAAATACTCGTCGCACGCCTTCTTGAAGCGCGGGTACAGCTCTGCGCCAAACGGCGCGAGCGCATCGCGCGCCGTGCAGTGCCAGTGGCGGGCATCTTCCTCGAAGCCGTAATACGGCGTGAGATCGAAGCCGCCGCCAAACCACCAGATCGGCGCGCCGCCCGATGCCGCGTCGTGCCCGGCGATGAAGAAGCGCACGTTCATGTGCACGGTCGGCGCGTAGGGATTGCGCGGGTGCAGCACGAGAGAGACGCCGAGGGCCTCCCACGGCTTGCCTGCGAGCTCGGGCCGGTGCGCGGTCGCAGAGGGCGGGAGCTTGGTGCCGCGCACGTGCGAGAAGGCGACGCCGGCCTTCTCGAAGGCATTTCCCTCGGTCAGGATCCGCGTGCGCCCGCCCCCGCCGAGCCCCAGCGATCCGGCCTCGCGCGTCCACTCATCGGTGCGGAAGCGCTGGGCCCCGCCATCGACTTCCTCAAGCGCGGCGCAGATCGAATCCTGCAGCGAAAGCAGGTAGGATCGGACGGCGGGAAGATCGGGGCTGGAGGACATGCAACGTGTGTAAAGCATACACACGATCATAGGAGATCAACGGAAGTCGAGAGCGAGCGGAGGTACCGCGACGAGCGTTGGATGCTGAGCGGGATTGCTGCCTGGCAGCGTGGCGCTCGATCGATGTACGCTGCTCTCCGTGATCAGCTTGTGGGCAGGGGGGGCTTGACGACTTTGATAGCTTTCACGTTCGACAGCGCGCACTCACGCGTGCTGGCTCCCCCTCCCGCTGATGCAAGACACTGTTCTCACGACCGTCGCCGCCACAGGTTTCACCGTGGCGTTTTTCCATGCGGCGATCCCGACGCATTGGCT
>JAZKEV010000213.1:1603-2321 GCA_040386765.1 Verrucomicrobiota bacterium
CGCGGAACTGGAGTCGCAGCAAAACGATCATGGTGACCACGCTCGCGGGGCTGGGTCACGTGGGCCTCACCAGTTTGCTTGGGCTCGTGATCGCGTACATGGGCTTCCAGCTCGACGAGCGGTTTGGCGAGGTGTTCCCGTATGCGGCGGGCGGGCTGCTGGTGGCGTTCGCGCTCTTCTACTTCTGGCGGCAGCTAACCGGCCGCGGCATCGTGCACCATCATCCGCCCGGCAGCACGCACCACGCGGGCGCCGAGTGCGGTCATGAGAACGGCCACAGCCATTGGGACGAGGAGATGGAAGGCAGCAAACTTGTCGCCAAGGGCGCGGGCGAGTGGGCGGCGATCAGCGGTCTCTTCATCATGCTCACGCTCTCGCCGTGTGAAGGATTTTTGCCCGTCTATCTCTCCGGCGTGCAGTTCGGCTGGCGGGGTTTCTGGGTGCTGAGCGTGATCCTCGCGGTGGCGACGCTCGCGGGCATGACGCTCTTCACCTGGCTCGCGCTGATCGGCTTCGAGCGCTTCCGCGTGAAGGCTTTTGAAAAGTACGAGGCCGGTTTGCTCGGTGCGCTCTTCCTCGTGCTCGGCGTGCTCGTGATGACGATCGAGCACAGCCACGCGCACGAGCACGTGCATTGAGTGCTGGGGAAATGTAGCGGCGGTCTATGACCGCCGATTGCGTACGGAGACGCTATCCCGTTCGTCGGCGGTCATAGACC
>JAZKEV010000214.1:0-8763 GCA_040386765.1 Verrucomicrobiota bacterium
GTTTGGATAGAGGGCGGAAGGCTGACCCGCGCGCCCGGGTGCGGGCATCTTCGACGTGAAGCCGCCGCGCTGGCCCTCGAGTCCGGGATGGTTGCTCTGGATCACGTAGCTCCACGTCTTGGCGTCCTTGGGCGAGAAAAGAAAATGCCACGCGCCCTCGCTCGTACGAAAGCCGGGAAACTCCTGGCGGTCGACGATCAGCGTCGCCGTCGCCTGCTCCGATGCCGCTGCCGACGCCGCGGGTCGATAAACCAGCTCCAGAATACCATAGGTCTCGATTGTGTCGGCGGCAGTGGTCGGGCGGTCGAAGCGTTTACGCGGCCGGTCCCAAGCTCGCACGAAATGGCCGCCCCAAGATTCCGTCGCTGGATTCTCCGGCGTAGCGCCGAAGAGATACGCAAGGGAAGGCGTATCGCCCATTTTGATCTTGGGCGCGATCGTCGTGAAATAGTCGCCCAGCGCGCCGCGGCCCTTGATGTGGGTCGTGACAAACGCGGTGTTCTCCAGATCGCCCCTCTGATCGCCACCCGTGAACCAACCGCGGTAGGTGGAGTTCGCTTCGATGATCCAGAGATCGCGATGCTCGCGAGCGATGTAGTCGTAGGCAGTGGTGGACCATTTCTTGTTCGGCCCGCCGATCCAGTAGACGCGTAACTTGGATTTGATCCCCGGCTCGTCGTGCAGCGCCTGCGCGAGATCGTCGATCCCGCCCCACACGAGCAGCCACAGCGGGCGCGCATCCTCGCGGCGCGCACACTGAATGATCCAATCGGAACCCTCCGTGCGCACATCCCAGCCGCGGAGCGGCGCTGCGTCGCTGCCGCCTTGTTTGGATATCCGGCGCAGCTCTTCGGGCGCAGGATATCGGTCGGAATGCGTGCGGAGCTTTGGATAGTCCGCGGCGTAGACCTCGATGATTTTCAGGATATGCTCCTTCCGATTCCGCCCCGCACCCCACGGCGAGGCGATCAGCCCCTCGAGGTCGACTCGGTCCGCATACACCAGCAAATGGACGAACGATTGAAAGTCGTCGAAGTCCGTCCCGCCGATATCGGACGAGACGATCACGCGAGGCCGGGGAGCCGGCGAAGCGGCGGAACACGCGAGCGTGAAAAGCGCGGCGAGCAGCACGCCAAGACCGCCGCAGCGGAACGCTTTCATGAAGGGGCTCACCAACGGATTCGGCCTCATGCGCTTTGGACCTTCAAATTTTACCGGCCTCGCTCCAAGCACACTCACACTCGGATCGTCCGATTGCTTTTGAACGAGACGGAAAAAATGAGCGAAAAGCCCCAAGCAATCGAACCTCGTTCAGCTCTTCGTTCCCTTCTGTAAAATTCCGTTCCGCCGTCGTCGATCCGAGAAAGACCGACGACGAGAGAACCTCAATCCTCCGCCAGCTCGCTCTTGCCCTTCTTCTCGCGCCCCTCGGCCATCTCCCACTTCGCGCGGTGCTCCGCTGAAGCATTGCCGCCACCACGACTGCCACGGGTTTCGTCCGCCTTCTTGCCCACGAGATCGAAATAAATCGGGCAGCCATTGAGGTCGAATTCCTCGACGATGCCCGCCTCGAGATAGCGTCGATACTGCTCGGAGAGCTTCTCTTCGCGGTTGCAGAAGAGCTTGAAGCGAAATGGCCGGGTGCTGGTCTGCACCGCGTAGTAGACCCGGAAGCGCTTGCCACCGATGGCCGGCGGCGGATTCCGCTCCGCGAGGTATCCAAGAATCTGATTCAGCTTCGCCGTCGGCAGCTTCTTATCGAGCGTGCGATTCAGCTTCACTGCCGAATTCAGCATGCGGTCGATCTCGAAGCCACTCATGGCCGAGACGAAGATCACCGGCGAGCCGGGCGTGAAAAACAGCCGGTCGAAGAGCGCCTTCTCGTACTTCTCGCGGTAATCGCGCTCGCTCTTGTACGGCGCGAAACCGCCGGCCTTCTTAAAGCCCTGCTGCACGAGGTCCCACTTGTTCACCACGATGACGATCGGCTTGCCTTCTTTGACGGCCTCGCCCGCGATCGCCTTGTCCTGCTGCGTCACGCCGTCGAGCGCGTCGAGCACCAGATAAACCACATCGGTGTTCTTGATCGCATCGAGCGAGCGCAGGCGCGAAAAATACTCAACCGGCGAAGCCAGCTTCGTCGCGGCCTTAATGCCTGCGGTGTCGATCAGCTTGAAAGGATACAGCTCCCCGTCGCGCCCCTTGAATTCGAACGGCAGCTCGACCGAGTCGCGCGTCGTGCCCGGCACTTCGCTCACGATCAGACGGTCGCTCTGCAGCAGCCGGTTGCTCAGCGAAGATTTGCCTACATTGGGGCGGCCGATGAAACACACGCACAGCGGATCCGCCGCCGTCTTTACGTGGCCCGCTTCTCCCTCCACCGGCTCCGGCCCGAGCGCCTCGGCGATCGCACTCCGTAGTTCCGCCTCACCATTTCCGTGCTCGGCGGAGACTCGGATGGGTTCGCCAAAGCCGAGCCGGTACGCCTCGTCCAGCGCCACCTTCGAGTCGTCGAAGTCCGCCTTGTTCACCACGAGGCGGACCTTCTTTTTGGTCTTCCGCAGCATCTGCGAGATCTTCTCGTCCAGCGACGACAGGCCGCTCAGTCCATCCACGACAAAGAGGATCAGCGTCGCCGCCGACACCGCGAAGTCCACCTGCTGCTCCGACGCCTTCGTCAGCGCCGCCGGCGTATCGATGCCCTTGTAACCCAAGCCACCCGTATCGAGGAGCGTGAACCCACCTTCGGCAATCTCCGCCGAAATCACGTCGCGCGTGATGCCCGGCTGATCGTGCACGATCGAGATGCGCTTGCGCGCGATGCGATTGAATAGCCGGCTCTTCCCGACGTTTGGACGACCGACGATGGCTACGATGCGGGACATGTGAAAAGTAGTGAGTAGCGAGCATCGAGTAGCGAGTAGGAAAACAGCGAGCATCCGACCGCCGGATGCTCGCTACCCGCTACTCACTACTCGCTACTTCTTAGTAGAAGCCACAAACCGCTCCACGCGGTCGCAGGCCTCGATGATCTGGTCGTAGGCCGTCGCGAAGCACGCGCGCACGTGGCCCTTGCCGCCTTCGCCGAAGGCGAGGCCGGGGACCACGGCGACCTTCTCCTTCTGGAGCAGCCCAACCGCGAAATCCTTTTCGGTCATCCCGAGGGGTGACACGTCCGGAAACGCGTAGAAGCTGCCGCGCGGCAGGTGGCACTTCATGCCGATCTCGTTGAAGCGCCGCACGATCAGGTCACGGCGGCGGTGATACTGCTCGCGCATTTTCACCACGTGTTCCCAGCCGTTCTTTAGCGCTTCGAGGGCTCCTTCCTGGGCGATGATCGAGGCGCACATCATGGCGTACTGGTGCACCTTCATCATCGCGTCGATCAGCACTGCCGGACCGCAGGCGTAACCGATGCGCCAGCCGGTCATCGCGAACGCCTTCGAGAAGCCGTGCAGGAAGATCGTGCGCTCCGCCATGCCGGGGAAGGTCGCGATGCTCGTGTGCGTACCCTCGAAAGTGAGCTCCGAATAGATCTCGTCGCTCAAGACCAGGAGGTCCTTTTCACGGCAGAAATCGGCGATCTTCTCCAACTGCTCCTTCGTACACGTGCCACCGGTCGGGTTGCACGGCAAGTTGAGCATGAGTATCTTGGCGCCCGGCTGCCACGCGAGGCGCAGCGCCTCGGCCGTGAGGGCAAAGTTATCCTTCGCGTACGTCGGCACCGCGATGGCCTGGCCATGCACGAGCGTGATGCTCGGGCTGTAGCTGACGTAACACGGCTGGTGAAACATCACCTTGTCGCCCGGATTGCAGAAGGCGCGGAAGGCAAGATCGAGCGCCTCGCTCACCCCCACGGTGACGATCACCTGGTCGTCGGGCCGGTAGGTTATGTTGAAGTGCTTCTCCACGTAGGTGGAGATTTCCTTCCGGAGCTCGGGCATGCCGAGATTCGAGGTGTAGTAAGTCTTGCCGCGCTCGAGGGCGTAGATCGCCGCCTCGCGCACGTGCCATGGGGTGACAAAGTCCGGTTCGCCCACGCCCAGCGAGATCACGTCCTGGCCCTTCATCTTGGCGACCAGTTCGAAGAAATCGCGGATGCCACTTCTCGGCAGCGTGGCAATATGCCCCGCCACCCATCGTTTCGGATCGGTGCTCATGTGTTTGGCCTCCGATGGGGTTACGGCGCTACCGCCTGCCGCGTCGTCTGCGCTTCGCCCGCATCGAGCAGAAAGCTCTGCTCTTTGTAGCAGCGCAGCATGAAATGCGTCGAGGTCGAGAGCACGCCCTCGATCGTCGACAGCTTCTCCGAGACGAAGCCCGCCACGCTCTGCAGCGAGCTGCCCTTCACGAAAACAAGGAGGTCGTAGCCGCCCGACATCAGGTAGCACGACTCGACTTCATCGAACCGCGCGATCCGATCCGCCAGCCGGTTGAACCCACCGCCCCGCTCGGGCGTCACCTTCACCTCGATCACCGCACGCACGGCGGCGGCGGCTGCGGCCTCACGGGAAAGATCGAGCACCGGACGCCAGCCGAGGAAGATTTTGTCCTTCTTCAACTGTTCCAGGTGCTGATTAACCTCCGCTTCGGACAATCCCGCGACCTTGGCCATTTGGCCCGTCGAGAGACTGCCGCCGTCGATCAAAAGCTTCAGAACAGGGTTCATAATCGCCTTCAACTATCCGTAAATCCGAGTCCTTTGACGAGGATGAAGTTGTAAAAATACCAGTTCAGTCCCGCCTGAATGGGCCGATACACCTAGGTACCTTCACTCATTATTCCGATGAGAATCCTCATTGCCGACGACGATCCCGTTTCCCGCACGCTGCTTGCGAAAATTCTCGCTCTACACACCGAGCACACCGTCACATCCGTGGAGGACGGCGCAGCCGCCTGGGCTCTGCTCGACGACGCCAGCCGCAGCTTCGATGTCGCCTTCATCGACATCAATATGCCGCACTTGGATGGGTTCGGGCTGCTCCGACGCATCCGCGAATCGTCCTTCCTGAAGTCCCTCGAAGTCGTGCTCTGCACCGCCTCCGCTGACCGCGCCACGGTCATCAAAGCCGCGCAACTCGGTGCCCGCCACTATCTCGTAAAGCCCTGCTCCGAGGCCGCAGTCGCGGCCAAGCTGAAGCTCTTCCAGCCTGCGGTTTAAGCGGGGTTTGGTAGACCTTGTAGTAGCCCTGCGCGGCAGCGCAGGGATCGCATCGCGTATCGGCCCGCACCTCGCTGTCTTTAGGTAGGGCGAACCGTCCCGGTGAGCCGTCGCGATGCACGCCTGCGAAGACCAAAAGGACTGCGACCTCGCAAAGCACGACGGCTCACCGGGCCGGCTCGCCCCACCCCAAACCTGACTGCGCGCCCACCCTCCCCACATCGGCAGTCGCCCATCGCCGATCGCCAATCCGCCGCCTCTCCGCTAACCGAGTTGCCACGCGCCCGATTCTACCCCATCGGTGCGGTTCGCATGTTCGAATCTCTTACCGATAAACTCGGCAGTGCGCTGCGCAACCTCCGCGGCGTCGGCAAGCTCTCCGAGGAAAATATGGCGGAGGCGCTCAAGGAAGTGCGCACCGCCCTCCTCGCCGCCGACGTGCATTTCAAGGTCGCGCGCGACTTCATCGAGCGCGTCCAGCAGGAGGTGCTCGGCAAGGAGGTTCTGAAGGGCATCGCCCCCGGCCAGCAGATCGTCAAAATCATCCACGACGAGCTCGTGAAGCTCCTGGGCGAGGGCGCGACCAATCTCTCCACCGCCCGGCCGCTGAAGATCATGATGGTCGGCCTCCACGGCTCCGGCAAGACCACCTCCACCGCCAAGCTCGGCAAGCTCCTCAAGAAGCGCGGCTACCGCCCGTTTGTCGTCGGCGTCGATATCTATCGCCCCGCCGCCATCGACCAGCTCGAGATCCTCGCGAAGCAGGAGGAACTCGGCTTCTACGCCGACCGCACGTCCAAGGACGTCCCCGCCATCGGCGCCACCGCGCTCAATGCCGCGCTGGCCTCCAGCGCTGACTGCATCATCTTCGACACCGCCGGCCGCCTCCAGATCGACGCCGATCTCATCGAGGAAGTGAAGAAACTCCGCGCCCGCATCCAGCCCGACGAAGTCCTTCTCGTCGCCGACGGCGCGCTCGGCCAGGAAGCCGTTAACGTCGCCAAGACCTTTCACGAGGCCCTCCAGCTCACCGGCCTCATCCTCACCAAGCTCGATGGCGATACCCGCGGTGGCGCCGCCCTCTCCATCAAGGCCGTCACCGGCGTACCGATCAAATTCATCGGCACCGGCGAGAAGACGACCGACTTCGAGACCTTCCATCCCGACCGCCTCGCCTCCCGCATCCTCGGCATGGGCGACGTCGTCTCGCTCGTCGAACGCGCCCAGGAGACGATCGACCAGAAAGAGGCCGAGAAGATGGCCGAGAAGCTCAAGAAGGCCGAATTCGACCTCGAAGACTTCCTCGCCCAGATGCAGCAGGTGAAGAAAATGGGCTCCATGCAGAGCATCCTCGGCATGATGCCCGGCATGAGCGGCGTGCAGCTCCCCGATAATGCCGACAAGCAGATGGACCGCACCGAGGCCATCATCCGCTCGATGACGCCCCAGGAGCGCCGCAAGCCCGATATCCTCAACGGCAGCCGCCGCCAGCGCATCGCCAACGGCTCCGGCGTGAAACTCGTCGAGGTCAACCAGCTCCTGAAGCAATTCCAGCAGATGCAGAAGATGATGAAAATGTTCAAAGGCGGCGGCAGCAAAAAGATGATGCGCCAGATGGAGGCAATGAGTGGCAAAGGAGGAATGCCGCCTTTCCGCTAACTTGCGCCGATTTCTAAACAATAGCGTTATGCCACCTTCGCTATACCACCCGAAACACCCCCGCGCGAAAAATAGCAGGACTTTCGCCGGGGAAGATAGCGGCCTGACTGAATACAGGACGCATTAGAGATGATGCATCTGCTCGACCCGAGGTGCGTGGCCGCCGAGCCACTCTGGGGGCTTGGTCGGACGTTGAAAGTCACGGTCGAACTGTTCGCGAATGCGGCAGCCATTGATGAACGCAACCTAGCCGCCACGGTCTTGCCGTGGCGTATTCGGCTAACACCGACTGCTTGTGTCACTGCCGCCGCGTGTAGGTCTCATGTGCGTAGATCAGAGTGTTCGGACTCTCGATTGAGATTGGGCCGCCCAGCCCCGGGACGCGAAGCACCGGCTTCCCGTTGCGGAGTGCAAAGACATAGCGTTCGACTCGTTCGTTTGGGGGACTTTTGTCCTGAATGTATTCCGTCCAAGTCAGCGAGCCATCCGCACGAATTTCGAGCGCGCGACCTCCGTCGTCGACGGCGGTCGTGAAACGACCGGCGACCTGAGCTTTCAGAATTTCGAGTTGAGCACCCGTGGCCGGCGGAGCGTAGGCCGAATCGGGATCGAGCGGGTTAGGGCGAAAAGTAAAGTAGACCGAGCCCGCGAACGCGAGAGCACTCACGGCGGTCAGGAGCAGGATCAGTCCTGCGCGAGTTCGCGCCGAAGTTTCCGTAGGTAGATCTGAAGACGCGTCCAACACGGCACTCGCGGTAGATTCGATTCCAGCAAGATAATCGGCGACTTCGCTGGAGGCGAGTTCGACGCTGTCGTGCTCGGCCGAACCGGCCGGCTCCACGAGCCATCGACCGCGGTGGGGCCGTACAAGGAAACGGCCCCGATGGGCTTTTACCGTGAGGTAAGGATCCGCGTCGCTCGTCGATGGCACGACGAGGGCGCCCAGTTTGGCCAGCACAGCTTCGAAGCGCGTCCGGTCGAGGGTGCCGAGGTCGCGCGGCGACTCGTCGCTGCCGACGACCGCTAAGTCGACCGAAACCCCGCGGGTCTGCACGTGGAAGACCGGACCGCTCCCAGGGTCAGCGTTCGACGATGTATGCGGGTTCATTGCCTGCTCCGATTAGAAACACCCCTGTCGCCAGGTTGCCGTCGTCGATGGCGCGATCGATGGCGAGAAGCTGGCTCTGGTCGTTGCTCACGCGGTTGGTCCCTTGCGTGCGCAGGCTGATGGACGCTCGATACCGGGTGCCGGCATGGACCGTATTCAGATTCCATTTGTAATGCCCCCGGATCGGGGTGACGCGTTGCCACGCCGTCCGCTTAAGCGCATCGGCCATGAGAGGTGGCAGCACGCCGATACCGGCGCTGGGCGGGTAGTTTGCAGTCTGTTGCCCGTAACTTTGAAAGGCCGCCGCAAACACGCGCAGATCGTTCGCAGTCGCCGTGGCGCGAGCAGAGGTGGCAATGCGCTTGAACGTCGGCATGGCGAACGCCGCGAGCACGCTGACGATCGTCACGACCACCATGACTTCGACCAAAGTGAACGCGCGGCGTGATCGCGCCCCGAAAAGAAACGGTGCCGCGAAGGGCGATTGGGCAGCGCGTGGGTTCATCGGGCGGTCGGCGCATCACGCGACGGGCGCGCCGAGCCCGTGCCAGCGTTCCAAGGCAGCCTGGATCTCAAGGAAGCGCACGGGCTTGGTGATATAGTCGTTCAAGCCGATTGCGAGACACTTTTCGCGGTCGCCCTGCATGGCGCTGGCGGTGAGCGCGATGAGGTGCAGGGACGAATTCCAGGGACACGCCTGCCCGGTGTCCGCTTCGCGCTTGCGAATCAGGCGGGTGGCTTCGTAACCGTCCATCTCCGGCATCTGGCAGTCCATGAAGACGAGCGCGTAGGGAATCCGCTGCAGCGCTTCGATGGCCTCGATGCCGTTGCCCAC
>JAZKEV010000215.1:0-3481 GCA_040386765.1 Verrucomicrobiota bacterium
GCGCCGGCCCCGCCCTCACCGCCCTCGGCGTGACCAACGCGTTGCCCGACCCGCGCCTCGAACTCTTCAGCGGCGCCACCTCCGTCCTCAACAACAACGATTGGGCCAACGCCACCGCCGTCTCCTCGCTCGGCACGCAGGTCGGCGCGTTTCCCTTCCCTGCAAGCAGCCGCGACGCCGCGCTCGTCGCCAATGCCGTCGGCGGCAGCTACACCGCCTTCCTCGCGAGCGCCGATGCCGGCGCGGGCGTCGCCCTCGCTGAGATCTACGATGGCTCCGCGGTTTTTTCCCCCACCACTCCGCGCCTGATCAATGTCTCTGCCCGCACGGAGGTCGGCACCGAAGGCAATCTCCTCATCGCCGGCTTCGTAGTCTCCGGCCACGCCGCCAAGCTCGTCCTGATCCGCGGCATCGGCCCCGCGCTCGCGCAATTCCGCGTGCTCGGCGCGCTCCCCGACCCACGCCTCACGCTCTTCCGCGACGCCGCGCCCATCGCCGCCAACGACAACTGGCACGACGCCCCGAACGCGGTCGCCATCGCCGAAACTTCCACGCTCGTCGGCGCCTTCTCCCTCGCCCCCGACTCCGCCGACGCCGCGCTGCTGCTGACACTTCCACCCGGCAGCTACACCGCCCAACTCGCCGCCGCCCCCGGCACCAACCCCGGCACCGGCCTCGTCGAAGTCTACGACGTGCCGTAGGTGGCGAGTTTGCGAAGCCGCGCGTAATTTGCGCCGACCGCAGCAGAATTGACTGCGGATTACGCCGATGACGCGGATAAATACCGGCCTACGGAACACCATCCGCCACATCCGCGTTATCCGCGGTTAAATGATTCGGTTTTTCAGGAAGCCCGCAGCGGTTTACGTTCAATAAATACTTCAGCCGCAGAAAGGCGCAGAAGGCGCAAAAATCTGAAGCCTCTTTTTTGTGCCCTCTGCGCCTTTCTGCGGCCAACCACATCGGCCCAACGCCGCTCCAAGCTTCAGCGGACTTGTAGTTGTGGCCCTGCGCGTGAGCGCAGGGATCTCAGCGGCCCCGCTCTCACTTTTAGGGCGAAAGAATCTCTCAACCAAGCCCCGCCTTTTGCGTCCTCCTCTATAAGGTAGGGACGGTTCATCCTTACGCCACCACCTCAGCGGATACGGATATCCTGAGCGGCGCGTTGAGGACAACGCGCCCTACCCCTCAGACCTCCCGACCTTCCCGCTCTTCCTCTTCATCTCAGATTCCGAGACGACCTCCCTGGGCGAACATCATCCATCCTCTTTGCCTTAAACAAATTCACCCCGCCGCGGCGCTCTCTCCGGCACTCATCATCCACACCGTGAAACTCACGACCCTTCTCCTCACCGCTTCCGTCGCCGCCAATGCCGCGCTGCTCGCCTTTTTGCTGCTCCGGCCGGCACCCACCGCCATCGCACCCGATGCGCGACCCCGCGCCGCCGCCACCGCCTCGGCCCAGGGCGACGCACTCCGCGCTGCACTCGCCTCCGGCGATGCCGCGGCCCTCGCCGCCGCCGGCCTCTCCCCCGAGACCATCCGCGAGCTCACCGTCGGCCGAGCCTTGGCCCGCGCCCTCGACCGCACGCGCGCGGCTCGCGCCAGCCAGCCCGCCGACAGCCGCTGGTGGCGCAACCGCTCAGGCCCCGCCGGCTCCCGCGAACTCCAACTCCAAAACCAGCGCGAGCTGCTGGCCGCGCTTGCCGCCGCCGGTTTCGAGGACGCCGCGGGCCTGTTTTCCTCCGGCACGCAAAGCGACCAGCTCGCGTTTCTCTCGCCCGAAAAGCGCAACGCCCTCCGCCAGGTCCTGGGCGACTATGCCGATATGATGTCCAAGTTCGGCGCCAACGGCATCCAGCTCGCCTCCGATCGCGAGCGCATGAAGCTCCTCGCCGCCGAGCGCGAACGCGACATCGCCGCGCTGCTCAGCCCCGCAGAGTTCGAAGCCTACCAACTGCGCACCTCCACCACCGCGGCCAATGTCCGCGCCCGCTACGGCGACGGCATCGAGACCGAGGAAGACTACCGCAAGATCTACGCCCTGCAAAAAGCCTTCGACGACAAATACCCCTTCGACCCCGCCACCGGCGGCCGCATCTCCGGCGACGCGATGCGCGAACGCAGTGAGGCCCAGCGCCAGTTGCAGGACGATCTCCGCACCTCCCTCGGTAACGACAAATACGCCGCCCTGCGCCGCGCCTCCGACTCCGACCTCCGTAACGTCGACTCTCTCGCCTCCCGCCTCAATCTTCCCGCCAACACCACCGACCGCGTCGCCACCTCCCGCGACACCCTCGCCGCCGAATCTCAGCGCATTAACAACGACACCTCGCTGACCGGTGCGCAGCGCCGCGAGCAGATTCAGGCGCTCGGTTCGCGCGCCAAGGCCGACCTCGTCCAGACCCTCGGCGCCGAAGCCGCCGACGCCTACGCGCAACGCTCTCCCTGGGTCAGCATGCTGCAAAACGGCATCCCCTACAGCACCACCCAGCCTGCCAACCACCCCGGCTCGATGCTGGGCGGCACGAACATCTACCCGGTTCCGCCTGCCGGCTCGTCCGGTTCCGGTGCCGTTCGCCAAGGTTTCACCATCGCCACGCCCGCCGACTTCGTTGGCGCCGTCGACCCCACCGCTCTCGCCCCCTCCGGCGGCGTACAAGTGATGACCTTCAGCACCTCGAGCAGTGACCCCACCTCCGGCTCGCCCGCCACCGGCACCGGCCAGCGTGTGATGGTCGTACCCAAGCCCGGCACCACCACTCCGACCACGCCCTCCAGCACGCCCGCGCCGTGAGGCGCGCCAGGAGGTAGGGCGACCTGTCCCCCCGGTGAGCCGTCACGCGACAGATCTTCGAATACTCACGGCGCCCAAACCCGGCTGCCATCTGGCCGTAACCCGCTTCGAAAGAAACGGAATCGCCCACCCGCCCTGCCCACACCCGCTACTGTCCGCGCTTCAGCAGCCGCTCCAATCTCCCCGGCTCCGGCGGCTGTGAATAGCGGGTCACATGTCGTTTTGCCGTCAGGTAGGCGATCGCTCCTCCTATCGGAAACAAGGCGATCACGATCAGCCACGCCAACCGGCAGGGTTTATTGAAGAGTTCCGTGCTACAGCAGTCGCCAAACGCATAGAACCACAGCACCACCGCCGCCAAACCGAGCGGGATGAGGATGAGCAAGGGTACCGTCATGGCGTTGGGGTCGCTTCGCTCATGCTCCCACACCTATTTCGCACCGCTGCGCATCTGCAACAGCACATTCGCCAGCGTGATCAAGCCACCGCCGAGCAGGAGCGTCCATGTCACCGTTTCATTCGGATAGTGGATGCCCGTCCAGGCCGAAAACAGCGCCGGCAGGAAGCACGCCATCAGCGAGCCGAAGATCGGCTCCACGCAGTAGATCAGCCCCGCCTCGGTCGCGGTGATCTTGGGCTGCCATGCGTTCATCAGCCCATACGCACCCACGGTGCAGAAGATCG
>JAZKEV010000215.1:3491-31597 GCA_040386765.1 Verrucomicrobiota bacterium
AGGCCGATAGCCACGGCTTCACCAGCACCGCGACCGACGGCGCGACGGCCACCGCGGCCACTGCGAAAATCGCGGCCTGCGTCACAAACATCACGAGCGTCACCTTCTCCGTGCGATTGCCCGCGAATTCTCCCTTCCCCAGCCAGAGGATCTGCCCGGTGAAAAACACCGAGCACAGCAGCGTCTCCCACTCGCCCCGCCCCAGCCGCAGCTCCTGCCAGTCAAAGCGCCCGAGCACGGCCACGCCCGCCAGCACCAGCGCGCAGCAGACCCACACCCGCCCTCCGGGCACCATCCCGTGCCGGAAGGTCAGCCACACCGGGATCAGGATTACATAAAACTGGGTAAGAAAGGCCGAGGTGCTCGCCGCGGTAAATTGCAGCGCATCGTTCTGCAGCAGCATCCCCGCCGAGGAGAAGAGCCCGATGATCACGCCCTGTTTCCACTCCGCCCCCGTGATCCGCCAGAAGCCGCGTGGCCGCCACGCTATGATCACCAGCGACGCGATCAGGAAGCGCGGCGCCAGCACGTAGATCGCCGAGAACCACCCGCCCGCCTCCGGCACCAACTGCTCCTGCAGGAGCAGCAGCGTCTTGATCACCGGGAAGCTCAGCCCCCAGAAGAACGTCGCAGCCACCAGCATCCAGAGGGCGCGGGCGCGTTCGGCGGGAGAGACGGCGATAGTCACAGGGAGCCGCCAGCCTGCCCCGGCTGCGGCCCACCGCAATCCCCCACCGCAAGTCTTTCTCCGACCGCTACTCCTTCGCCTTTTCCGTGAAAGAGACGACACCATGGGCCGCGCCTTCGCCAGCACGGCCGCTATAAAGCCCCTATATCAATCCGCCATTCCCACCCTGCCGCTACTGAGGTGTATTTCCCAACTGCGCGATTTACTTCACGCATCGTTCTCATCATAGTTCGAACACCCTCCTGTAGCGCGCGTCACGTCAGCCCCGCGTAACCGTCTTGCAGCGATGCGATGGCACAAACCATCGCGAGCCAAGTCACATCCCTCCTCTAAGAACGCGCCGCTTCGCGCGTTGTTGATCTTTCGTCCCCGTTTCGCCCCTGCTCCGTCTCGCCTCGCGTGTTATGAAACTCCTCGTTGCTCTTGTCGCTCTCTCCGTCGCGGCCAACGCCGCTTTGGTCGCTGCGTTTGTCAACCAGCCGTCGCTCGCCCCGCCCTCCGTCCGCAGCTATTTTGAATTCGGCGGTCGCGGTGAAACCACCGTCCCCGAGAAAACGGCCGCCACGAAAAGCAAGACCAGCGCCCCCAAGAGCGCCTCCGATCGCATGGTGGAGCTATGGCGACGCCTGCAGACTGCCGATCTCGCCACCGTGGTCGCTCAACTCCGGGCGGCCGGTTTCCCGCCAGCCTTCATCCGGGCCCTGGCGGACGCCGAACTGCAGCGCCGCTTCGCACCCCGCATGGAGGAGATCCGGCGCGCTCTCTACGACAAGCCCTACTGGCAGGGCGACATCGCTTCGTACATGGGAAATGCCAAGGTCTACGAGCAGATGAGCCAGCTCTCGCGCGAGCGCAGCAAGGCCCTGCGCGAGCTCATCGGTCAGGATGCCTATGCCTATGGCGGCGTGGACGCCACGGAAGCGCAACGCGCCCGGTTCGGCAATATCCCCGCCAACAAGATCCCCCTCCTTCAGCAGATCGCCGATGACTACGCCGAGATGACCTCACAGATTCGCGGGTCGATGCAGGGGATCACGTTACCCGAAGACCGCGAAAAATTCGCCCTGCTGGAGAAATCCAAGCGCGAGGATCTGGCCGCCTTCCTCACCCCCCAGGAGCTCGCCGACTACGAGATGCGGACCTCCACCATCACATCGCGGCTCCGCACTGGACTCACCATCATGGATGCGAGCGAAGCCGAGTTTCGCCAGATCTACCTCGCCCACGAGCAACAGCAGGCGATCCTCTATCCGACCACTCCCCTGGGAGGCTACACGATCACCTCGGACATGACCGAGCAGCGCCGCAAGGCGCAGGAACAGATCAACGCGACCTTGAAACAAACCCTCGGCGAGGCGCGCTTCGCCGACTACCAGCGCGCCAGCGACCGCGATTTCCAACAGCTCTATCAGCTCACGCGCTCCACCAACATGCCCTACGACACCGTGGTGCGCGCCTACGATACCCGCCAACCCGCCTCCGCCGCCTCCCAGCAGATCGCCAACAACGCCTCCATGAGCTCCGCCGACAAGGAGGCCGCGCTGAAGCAGCTCGGGCAGGACAGCCGCACGCAGCTTCTCAGCACGCTCGGGCCGACCGCCGGCCCGGCCTATGCCGATGGCTCACGCTGGCTAAGCGCCCTGCAGTCAGGTCGCGCCTTCTCCGTCGGGCCGGACGGCAGCATTACCACCCGGTATATCGCGCCCACCCGTCCCACCACTCCCACGCCGCAACCCGCGAAGTAAAAGCGCCCATGAAACCGCTCCTTTCCATCCTGGCCGCCCTCTCGCTCTGCGCCAATATCGCGCTCGTCGCCCTGCTCTTCGCCGGTCGCGGCGAGTCCGCTTCCACCGCGGCCGCTTCCGGCGAAGCAGCCGGCAAGGCCAAGGCGGCTGCTCCCGCCGCTTCTTCCGGTGCGGATATGTGGACCAACCTCACCGCCGAAGATCTCCCCACCATGGTGCAGCGGTTGCGCACCGCCGGAGCTCCACCTGAGTTTATCCGCGCCCTGGCCGCGGCCCGCCTGAGCGAAACCTTCGCCGCGCGTTTCAAGGCCCTGCGCGGCGATGCCGCCAGCAAGCCGTTTTGGAAAAACTCCACCAACGTCGATCCGACCATCCGCAACGCCGAGATGAAGCTCTATCGCGAGCAACAGAAGGCCCTGCGCGACCTGCTCGGCGCGGATGCGGAATCGCCCGAAACGAGCGTCTACCAGCAACGCCGTTTCGAGACCGTCCCGCCAGACAAGGTCGACGAGGTGAAAGATGCGCTGCGCCTCTTCGAAGAAAAGCGGCAGGAGGTCTTTAGTGCCATGATGGGGACCTACACCCCCGACATGCAGCGCAAAATCCAAGCCTTGGAAAAGGAGCACCAAGCCACTCTCGCCAGCATCCTCCCACCAGACCAGCTGTTGGAGTACAACATCCGCAACAGCGACACCGCCCAACAGCTCCGCAGCAATCTGGCCGCCTTCAATCCGACCGAGGAGGAGTTTCGCGCGCTCTATAAACTTCAGTCCCAGCGCGAACCCGAGATTTACACCCCGAACATGTCGCAGGAGGAGATCAAACGCATGAGCGAAAATCAGCGGGTATTGCGCGAACAGATCCAGGCCACTCTCGGCCCGGTCCGCGGCGCCGAGTACGAGCGCGCGACCGACTACCAGTATCGCCAGGCCAGCCAGCTCGTTTCCCGCCTGGAGCTTCCCGCCGACACCACCAACAAGCTCTGGGACGTGAAGAAAGACATCGAAACCCGCGCCAACGCCCTCCGTCGCGACTCGTCGCTCGCTCCCGCCGCGCGCACCCAGCAACTCGCGGCCCTCGCGCAGGAAGGCACCCAGCGCGTCCAGCAACTCGTGGGTACGCGTGGCGTCGAGCCCTATAAACAATACGGCGGCAACTGGCTCCAAAGCCTCACGCCGCGCCCGGGCGGGCCGGGCGGCACCACCACGACTACTACGACGATTATTCGCACGCCGGGGCCATAAGCGACGGCAGGGAGGGCGGACGCAGACTCCCCTGTCTTTCCGTTTTCTCTCTTCCCGACCTTCCCGCTCTTCCTGTTCAACTCGTTTGTCTGCGTCGGGGCACCAACGCCCGCGCCACCCACCGCCGCCGACACTCCGGCCCTACCGCTTCCGTGTCGACCACTCCTGCCTGAATTTCCGCAGCGCCGCTTCGAGCTCGGGCACCTTCAGCGGCTTCGTAAGATAGTCGTTGAGCCCCACGGCCATGCCTTCGGCACGCTGCTGCTCGCGCGCGTCGGCGGTGAGCGCGATGATCCACATCGTCTGTGGCTTGGACCCGACACGGCCGGAGCGGATTTCACGCAGGGTCGCCATGCCATCGAGCTCCGGCATGTGCAGGTCGAGCAGGAGCAGGTCGTAACTCTCGGCGTGCTGCCGGAGCTCGTCGACCGCCTGGCGGCCGTTTTCCACGAGAGTGGTCGTGCAGCCGAGGTTCTCGAGCACGCGGGAGATCAGCCGGCGGTTTACCCGGTTGTCTTCGGCCACCAGCACCCGAAGCCCAAAGCGCGTAGGCACCGCCGGCACGGCGACCTGCGGCTGCGCGCCCGAGAGCACGCTAAACAACATCTCGTGCCGCACGGGCCGGTTGATCAGCAGCCGGAAATGCGTGCGCAGCACCATGCGCAATTCGTTCGGCAGTGTCACCGGCACGAGGC
This sequence comes from Verrucomicrobiota bacterium, assembly GCA_040386765.1. Taxonomy (GTDB): domain Bacteria; phylum Verrucomicrobiota; class Verrucomicrobiia; order Opitutales; family Opitutaceae; genus ER46. The sequence goes on from JAZKEV010000215.1 coordinate 7,864, forward strand.
CAAAGGTTTTTTCCGGCGGCAGCCCTTGCTGCGGCTCCTGCGTGACCAGCATGCGCGCCATTTCGTCGCTCACATCCACGATCGTCACATCCCATGGCTGGCCGATCACATCGTCGGCCGCGTCGGCCTCGATAACCTGCGTGCCCCAGCCCTGCAAGAGGCCGACCAGCTCCCGACGCAACGCACCCGGCTGTGCGACCAGCCCCACCCGCAGGCCGGGGAGAGTGCGCTCCGGCACCGGATTCGCCGCCGTCGGCACGCGCACGGTAAAGATAAAGGTCGAGCCCTTCCCCGGCGCGCTCTCCAGCCGGATGGTGCCGCCCATCAGCTCCACGAGATTGCGGCAGATCGCCAGCCCCAGGCCCGTGCCACCGTAGCGCCGCGTGGTCGATTCATCGACCTGTGAGAAGGGGCGGAAGAGCTTCGAATGATGCTCCGGCGCGATGCCAATGCCGGTGTCGCGTACGGTGAAAAGCAGCGTGCAGTAGCCCTCTTCCGGACCGGAATCGGGGAGCGTGGCCATCTTCACCTCCACCTCACCATGGTCGGTAAACTTCACGGCATTGGCCACCAGGTTGGTGATGACCTGCCGAAGACGCCCGCCGTCGATCACCACCGCCGCCGGCACCTCCGACGATACCTGATGCAGCAGGTCGATCTTCTTTTCCGAGGCCTTGGCCGCAAGCAGGTCGAGCGCATCCTCCACGCATTCGCGCGGATCGCACGCCATGGGATCGAGCTTGAGCTTGCCCGACTCGATGCGCGCAAAGTCCAGGATGTCGCCCGTCAGCTGGATGAGCGCCTCCGTGCTCATCTTGATGGTCTGGACGTATTCGCGCTGCTCGGAACTTAGCGGCGTCTCGAGCAGCAGGCTGGTGAAGCCCACGATCCCATTGAGCGGCGTGCGCACCTCATGGCTCATCGTCGCGAGGAACCGGCCCTTGGCCCGGTCGCCTGCCTGCGCCAGATCGCGCGCCTCGCGCAGCTCGGCTTCGCGCCGCTGGCTGTCCGACACATCGTCAAAAGCCGCCACGAAGCACGCCAGCGCGCCGTCGCGGTGCTTCACGGGTGTCACGCTACCTCGGGCGGGATACGTGGAGCCGTCCTTGCGCTTGTTGATCCACTCGCCTTCCCACGACTGGCCGGCCCGCACCGTCGCCACCATGTCGGTAAGGGTGGTGCTGGAGGCATCCGCCACCTGAAACTCCCGCCACTTCCGCCCAATCAGGTCCCGCCGCTCGTAGCCGATCTGCTGGCACAGCCCGCGCGTGGCGTACTCGATCCGGCTGTCCAGATCCACAATCATGATGGCGGAGTGGCTCTGCTCCATCGCCTCGGAGAGGTTGCGGATTACCTCCCGCTGCTCGCCCTGCCGCCGCACCACGAGCAGCGCCACACAGGGCAGGCCCAGCAGCACCCACACGTAAAACGCCCCCTGAAACGCCGCCTGCCAAAGCCGTTTCCTCCAGCCACTCGCGTCGATATCGAGTCCGAGCACGTATTTCGCACCCGGCGCGGCCTTCTCGCCGATCAGCGCGTAACCCGTCACCCACCGGCCAAAATCATCCGAAAGCGGCCCCTCCGTGGTGGGTTCGCCGTGCTGGATCATAGCCTGCAGTCCCGGCGAGTTCCCCGCCTGGGGGTAGGGGTCGCCCGGCAGCGACTCGTCCTTGGCGCCAGGCACCGCCGAATCGGCGACGTACGTCACCTGGCGCGTCGTGGCATCGGCACGGAATATGTAAACAAACCGCACCGAGGGATCGACGGCCGCCAGCCTACTCAACCGCTGCTTCAGCGCGGCATACCCTGGAGTCCCCACCTCCGCGCGACTGGCGCCAAGCGTCGCGAGCTGCGCGCGGTCGAAAGCCGCCGCCGAGCGTCGCGCATCGTCCATCAGCTGCCCGCGCATCTCGACATCGTGTCCGCGGTGCGAAAGCCAGCCCACGATCGCCCCGGCAAGGATGATCGCCCCCCAGGCCGCGATAAGCTGCAGTCTCCTCTTGAGGTGCTGGGACATGAAAGCGGCGCCAGGGGCGCACCACCACTCAATGCCCCTCACCGCCACCGCGCAATCCCGAACCCCCGCAAGGCCGAATTCGACTATCGCTTGCGCTCCTCTTCCTCGTCGCCCTGCGCGCGCTTTCGCTTCTGCACCGACTGGCGCAGGAGGTATTCGATCTGCCCATTCACGCTGCGCAGCTCGTCCGCCGCCCAGCCCTCGAGCTCCTTCCAAAGCTCGGGATCGATCCGCAGCAAAAACGCCTTTCGGTCTTCAGCAGCCATGCATCAACGGCGCAAGCCGGCCCGCGCCCGCACTTCGTCCACAAAGTCCCCGGGCCGTTCCGGCGAGACCACCAATACATGATCCGGCCAGCGCAGCACGACCGTGCGCTTGTGATCGGTCGCGAGCACTTCGAACTTCCCGAGCCGCTTGCTCTTGAAATTCCCCGTTATGGCCCCAAGGCCATCGTTTCCGATCGATTTGCGTGCACCGTCCATGGCCTGCGGATCGTGTTCGACCTGCTCGAGGCCCGCCAGTGCGAAGCGATTCACGCGTGAAACCCGCAGCACCTGCAGCTCGCCGGTGCCGAGCTGATAGCTCTTAATCCGGGCAAAGATCCAGACCGGCAGGATCACCGCCAACCCGACAGTCGGCGAGAGTACGACCGGCCAAAAGGCCTTCCGCGGCAGGTAAAAGGCCAGGGCGATATTGAAGCCCACAAACCCCGCCACGATCCCGAAGCTGAGCCAGGTCATGATCTTCACCCGCGTACCTGTCGGCGCGGCAAACTCCACCGTCTCGAAACGACGCTCCAATGCCATGGGACGAGTGCTCCGGGTTAGTTGTAGAGGGTGCCGGTATTGATCACCGGATGGGCCTCCGACTCGCCGCACAGCACAACAAGCAGGTTGGAAACCATGGCGGCCTTCCGCTCCTCGTCGAGGTGCACGACCTTCTTGGCCGAGAGTTCGTTGAGCGCCATCTCCACCATGCTCACCGCGCCGTGGACGATCTTCTGGCGGGCCGCGATCACGGCCTCCGCCTGCTGGCGGCGCAGCATCGCCTGGGCGATCTCCGGGGCATAGGCGAGGTGCGTCAAGCGCGCCTCCTCCACATGCACCCCCGCCTTGGCCAGCCGCTCCTGCAGCTCCCGGGTGAGGGCGGCCGACACCACGTCGGCCCCGCCCCGCAGCGTCACCTCGTCCGGCTCGCCGTCATCGTAAGCATAGCTGCTGGCCACGTGCCGCACCGCCGTCTCACTCTGGATCTTGACGTAGTTCTCGTAACTCTCGACGTCGAAAACCGCCTGCGCCGTATCGCGCACCCGCCATACCACCACGGCGGCGATCTCGATCGGGTTGCCCCGCTTTTCGTTCACCTTGAGCTTCTCGCCATTGATGTTTCGGGCGCGCAGGGAGATTTTGAGCTTCTTGTTCAGGGGATTGGTGAAGAAAAAGCCGCTGGTGCGCACCGTCCCGCGATAGTCGCCAAACAGGATCAGCACCGCCGCCTCATTAGGCTGCAGGGTGAAGAAGCCGCACGAAAGGAAGATGGCGCTCACGAGCGTTAGGGCGCCCGCGATCATCGCGCCCCCGCCGAGCCGCCCGACGTTGAGGAAGAGGAACACCGCCAGCGCATAAAGCGCGAACGCGACAAACAACATCAACCAGCCGCTCGGCGCCGAGCCGGGCCGCTCATGATTCTGGGACTGACCGGAAGAAGCAGGAGTAGACATAAGCTTTAGAGGGGATTGCGATACCGGAGTGATATCACTTTGTTATCTCGTCAACTCTAAACGGTTAGGATCGGACTGGGGGGTGGGAACGGGCGGCCCCTGCCCCTCCGGAGCTGCGCAAGGCGCCCCCTGCTAATGAAGGCGCAGGCCCGTCGGCGCTGCCGTAGGGGAGCGTGGGCCAGGACATCCCGCGGCCCGTATTGCATGCGGACCGGCAACCGGAGCGGTGGGGCAACGTCGCCTCCCTCAAGCCACGGCCCGCCCTTCCTATCTGAGCTCCCCACCCCGCTCCAACGGGCACAAAAAAACCGCCGCGAACGAGTCGCGGCGGTCGAAACTAAAAAGAGAAAGATTCCTTAGACGAGATTGCCCGAGACGAGCTTGGTCATCTCGAACATGGAGACCTTCGACTTGCCACCGAAGACGGCCTTCAGCTTGTCGTCGGCGTTGATCTGGGTCTTCACCTTCTTGTCCTGGAGACCGTTCTTCTTGATGTACACCCAGAGCTTCTTGGTGAGCTCCGTGCGGGGAAGCGGGGCGGCGCCCACGACAGCAGCAAGCTTGTCGTTAGGCGTAACCGGTTTCATGAACGCAGCGTTCGGTTTACGGGCGGATTTTTTAGCCATATTGTTTTTGGGTTGTGAATCTATTACCTCGGCGAACAGGGGACTTCTAGAGGGAAAAACGCGCGTTTGCCTAGGAAAATCTGCAACTTTCTAGAGGGAGAATGCCCCGATTTCACTCGTAAGATTAGCGTTAAAACCCCTTGCGGGGCCCTTCACGCGGTGTCGTCCACCTGTACAAACTGCCGGTAAAGCACCGCGTAGCGCCCGCCTTGGGCGAGCAATTCCGCGTGCGTACCGCGTTCCTGGATACGCCCCTGGTCGAGCACGAGCACGAGGTCCGCGTGCCGGATCGTGCTCAGCCGGTGCGCCACCACGAAGCTCGTGCGGCCGCGCAAAAGCGCCACCAGCGCCTTCTGCAGGCGCGCCTCCGTGAGCGCGTCGATGGAGCTCGTCGCCTCGTCGAGGATCACGAGCCGCGGGTCCGCCAGCAGCGCGCGGGTGAAGCACACGAGCTGCCGCTGTCCCACCGAGAGGCCCGCCCCGCGCTCGCCCACCTCCGTGTGCAGCCCCTGCGGCAGCGCATCCAGAATGTCGATACAATCGAGCCGCTCCGCCGCCCTCCGCACCTCGGCTTCCGTCGCGCCGGGCTTCGCCACCCGGATGTTTTCCAGCACCGTGCCGCCGAAGAGGAAGTTCTGCTGCTGCACCACGCCCATCTGGTGGTGCAGCGACTGGCTGGTGAGCGTGCGGATTTCGCGCCCGTCGATCTTCAGCTCGCCGTGTGTCGGCAGGTAGAACTTCGCCGCGAGATTGATGATCGAGCTCTTGCCGCTGCCGGTATGCCCGACGAGCGCGATCGTCTGACCCGGCGCAGCCGTAAAGCTCACATCATGCAGCACGAGCCGCGTCGGATCGTAGCCGAAGGAGACGTTCTCGAAGTCGACGCGCATGCCCGTCGCAGACATGTCCGACGTTTGCACCCCCGCCCCCGCTGCAGTCTTCGCCGCGGCCACTTCCGACTTCGCGCCTCCCACTTCGGACTTCCTCGGATCCGGCAGATCGCGTGCCTCCGCCGCATCCTCCCAATCCGGCAGCGTATCGATCAGCTTGAAGACCCGCTCCGCCCCCGCCATCGCGATCAGCGCCTGGTTGTACTGGTTTCCGATGATCGCGATCGGCGCGAAAAACTGGTTCGCGAGCAGGAAGAAGGTGATGAGCGCATCCACCTCCATGTCGCCGTGGAATACCCGCCAGCCGCCAAACAAGAGCAGGATCGCCACGAAGAACTGGCTGTTCAGCTCCAGCAGCGGCGTAAGGATCGCCGAGGTGCGCGCCAGCGCGATGCTGAAGAGGGAGTGGTCGGCAAGGAGGTGACGGAAGAGGCCCGCATTGCGCTCCTGCCGCACGAAGCCCTGCGTCACGCGGATGCCGTTCACCGACTCCGCAAGCGTCGCGGTGATCCGCGAGAAGCTGTCGCTCGCCGCGCGCGAGTAATGGCTGAGTTTCACCCGGAAGTGGCGGTTGATCGCCCACACCACGGGCGCCAGCCCCATCACCACGAGAAACATCACCCAATCGCTCCACGCCATCACCACCGCCGAAAAGAGCATCGAGCCAAACTGGATCACGCTCACGAAAAGCACATCCTGGATGCCGAGCCGCACCGCCTCCACATCGCTCGTCACACGGCCGATGATCCGCCCAAGCTTCACGCGGTGGAAGAAGCTCATCGGCTGCCGCTGCACCTTGGAGAATATCTCCGAGCGCAGCCGGTTGATCACCGTCTCACCGATCTCGAGCGCGTAACGCTGACGGAAATGGAACAGTCCATCGGTCGAGAGCGCGAGCAGGAGGTAGCCAAACACGCCCCACATCAGCCCCTCCGTATCCCCGCGCTTGATCGGCCCGCCGATGATCTGCGCCGTGATCCAGGCAAACGCCGGCAGCTGCGCCGCGCGCACGACGCTCATAACGCTCAATCCCGTGACCTTGCCGCGAATGGACGACGCATACGTGAAAAGCCGGCGGATGAGCGACCACTCGAGGGGCTTCTGCACCTCGAGATCCTCGTCGTCGTCGCGCATGCGGCGCACGAGCCCGAGGTCGCGAATTTCCGAAGGCGGTGCGGCCGGAACGATGCGTCTCATGCGGCGTCCTCCTTCAGCTTCAGTTCCTGCAATTCACGGTCGTCGACGAGTTGCAGCGAGGCCACGTGCAGGTACGGGCCCTTCTCGCGCATGAGCTGCTCATGCGTGCCGCGCTGCACGATCCGGCCGTTCTCCAGCACGATGATGAAGTCCGCGCGCCGCAGCGTGCTCAACCGGTGCGCGACGATGAAGGTCGTCCGCCCCGCGATGGCGCGGTCAAGCGCCTCGAAAATCTCGTGCTCCGTCTCGCTGTCGATCGCCGCCGTCGGATCGTCGAGCAGCAGGATCGACGGCTCCAGCAGCACGGCGCGCGCGATGGCGAGCCGCTGCCGCTGGCCGCCCGAGAGGCTGTTGCCGCTCTCGCCGAGCACGGTGTCGTAGCCCTTCGGCAGCTGGGTGATGAAGTCGTGCGCCGCCGCGATCCGCGCCGCTTTTTCGATCTGCGCCGGCGTGGCATCGGGATGCCCGAAAGCGATGTTTGCCCCGACCGTGTTGGAGAACAAAAAGCTCTCTTGGAAAACGAGGCCGATGTTGCGCCGCAGGTCATCGAGATGGATCCGCCGCACATCGATGCCGTCGATCAGCAGCCGGCCGGCGGTCGGATCGAAGAACCGCGGCACGAGGCTCATCAGCACGCTCTTGCCCGCGCCGGTGGCACCGAGGATCGCCACGCATTGGCCGGCCTTCACCTCGAGGTCGATGTCGCGCACCACAGCCTCCGCGCCGTCGTAGGTGAACGACACGTTTTCAAACTTCACGTCGCCGCGCAGCTTCGGCTGCCGCAGCGCATCGGCCGCCGTCTTCACCTCGACCGGCGCATCGAGAATCTCGAAGACCCGCCGCGCGCCGATCAACGATTGCTGCACCGAGTTCACGATCGTCGCCACATTGTTCACCTGACCGGAGAATTGCTCGAGCAGGCCCGCGAAGACCACCAGGCCCGTGCCGAGCGGCAGTTGCCCGTGGATCACCAGCCAGCCGCCGTAGGCGAGCAGCACCATGGTATTGATGCGCGTGAGGAAGCCGATCGCGGGCGAGAAGAGGCTCACGCGCCAGAAGATGATTTGCTGCTGCGCCAGCACCGCGTTGTTGGCCGTCTCGAACCGCGCGCGATCTTCGGCTTCGCGACCAAAGGCCTTCGTCACCGCGATGCCCTGAATGCTCTCGACGAAGGTCTGCACCATCTTTTCCACGAGCGTGCGATTCTGCGCGTACTCCGGCTGCGTCCGGCGCGTGTGCCATGCGGAGATGAGCCAGAGCAGCGGCGTGGTCGCGAGGCAGGCCAGCGTGAGCGGCGGGCTGAGGCTCGCCATGTAGGCGACGTAGACCGTCAGCGAGATCACCATGATCACGCTCTGGATGAGCACCTGGTCGACAAACATCCGCACACTCTGCACGTCGCTCGTCACGCGCGTGATGATCGAGCTCGTGGTATTGGCGTCGTAAAACCGGAAGCTCAGCCGCTGCAGCTTGTCGTAGACCTCCGCGCGCAGATCGACGACGAGGCGCTGCTGCACGAGCTTGTTGACGGAGACGGCGTAGGTGTAGTTGAGCGCCGCCCGGCAAAAGGCGAAGAGCAGGATTAGTCCCGCCAGCATGCCCAGCACCTGCCAGTATTCCCACTGCTCCGGGAGGGGGATGTGAAACGTGTTAATCCCCAGCGGTGTCTTATCGATCTTGTGCTTGATGTAGTCGATGCCGAGGCCCGTCAGGCTCAGGCCCGAAATGCCAAGCGAGAGCAGCACCAGCTGGATCGCGAGCACCTTGAGGCAGTGCATGCGATAGCGCCACGCCAGGGCTATGAGCCGCCGGACCAGCGCTCCGGTCGACAGCTCGGCGGCGGTCGGAATGGAAGGCGCGGCGGGCATGATACTTCGCCCACCGTATCCGGACTCATGCGTGGCGCACGAAATATTTTTTACGCCTCGAACAACCCCACCCTTCCTCCGGATGTTCCCCTCCGGCAATTCGCCGATAGCCACGACGGCATGGGATCTGTTGGGAATGGCCGCACGCCAGGTAGGCGGCCAGCTTGCTGGCGCTGGTCGGTAGACGGACGAGCGCCTGCAAGCAGGCAGCCTACCCAGCATTCGGTTCATTCCGAAAACAGCTCCCAAGCTAATCCGTGTGGCCGCCGCGCCCGCGCGCTGGCGAATATGCTGAGCGGCGCCTTAGGATAACGCCCCTTGCCTTCGGACCGATGCGGACGCCAGACGCAGAAAGCGAGCCTAGCGCCGAATCGTCTGATTCGGCTGCGGTCCCCGCGCGTTCGTCGGTTGCTGCGGTTGCGCCTGCTGCGGCGCAGGCTGGCTCATCGTCTGCGAAGCCTGTTCGCGCAAAGCCCGGCGCCGCGCCACTTCGGAGGCCACGGCTTCGAGCCGCTTCTGCTCATCGGCCGGCGTGGGATTCACGACCACCGTCTGAGTCACTGCCGGCGCGACGTTGGACGGCTGCGCCTGTTGGGGCGGCGGGGGCGGCATCGCCTGCGCGGCATTGCCCGCCGAGACCACCTTCGCTTCGCGGCCCGCCAGCGTCAGCGTGCGCCCGCCATGCTCGACCGTGAGTGTATTCTGGCCGCCGTCATGCTGCTTCACGAGAACGTTCCAGTCGTCGTTGCGCTCATTGAGCCGCACCCAGATGCCGGACTTTTTCGCGGGATTGTAGATGCGAAATTGCATGCCCTCGCTCGTCTCGATGAAGCCGCGGAACTCAAGCGACGCATTCTGCGTGGGCGCCGCCGGGCCCGAAGCCGTCGGCGGTAGAAACGGTGACCGCGTCTGCGCCTGCGCACTCCAAGCCCAGCCGACAACGGTGCTCACGGCCAGAATGCGGTACAGCGTCGGAACTCGGGGTGACATGGCGCGGAAAGAGACTAATAGGACGCCGCAAGGCGGCGTCAAGTGACAGGGTTTAACGCTGCAACCGAAGAAACCTTAGGTGCAATCGAAGAAGCGGTCTGAAGTAGCCTGCCGAGCAACATCTGGTCGACTGGCCACCCTACCCCTTCGGCGGCGGCGTCGCCTGCACCGAGGAGGGCTGGTCGGTCCCGCCGCTGGTACCGGTGCCGGTCAACTTTTCCCGGCCGTCGCCGGCGATTTGAAGGGTCTGCGTCGGGAAGGCAAAGGAGAGCCCGCGGGCGTAGACCGCCCGCATTAACGCGAAGTTCAGCCGTTGCTTCGCGGTCATGTGCTTCTGGAAATCCGGATCGGGCGTCTCGTACACCACCCAGACATCGAGCGACGAGGCGCTGAAATCGCGGAAATAGACCATGACCGAATTCGGATCCACGTCCGGATCCTTGCTCACGATATCCTTGATCTCTCCCACCACCGCATCCATCTGCTCCGCTGTCGTATCGTAGGTCAGCCCCAGCACCTGCTCCACGCGGCGGCGGGTGAAGCGCGAGTTGTTGATGATCGGCTCCGCCGCCACGAGCTTGTTGGGCAGGATGACGAGCGACTTGTCCGGCCGGCGCAGCTTGGTCGAGCGCAGCCCGATGTCCTCCACCGAGCCCTCGTTGGCGCCGATCTTCACCGCCTCGCCGATCTTGAAAGGCTGGTCGATCGCCACGACGATCGAGCCAAAGACGTTGGCCAGCGTATCCTGCGCTGCGAGTGCAAAGGCCAAGCCGCCGATGCCGAGACCGGCAAGGACGCCCGCCACATTCACGCCGAGGCTCTGCACCACCAGCAGCACGCCCACGATAACGAAGATCGTGACGAGCGACTTCTTGATCCACGGCATGAAGGCCGCGATCCCTTTGTGCTTTGCGATCGCAACCTCATGCGCGTGGTCGAGGACGGTGATGAAGCCGCGCAAAAGCAGCCAGAAAAAGACCAGGGAGAACGCGATGGTCGAGGCGTACGCGATGAGTTTATCGGCGCTGGCCGGCAGCTTCAACACGTTGAGCGCCGCAAAGAGCCCCACCAACATAACGAGGGCCCCCACCGGAGGCTCGAGCGCCGTGAAGAGCTTGTCGTCGAGCGTCGTCTGCGTGCGGGAAGCGAGCCGGCGCAAAACCCCGAAGACGATGCCTACCACGAGCTTTCGCAGGAGAAGTCCTATGACCAGCAGGCAGGCCGCCACCACGTAGTGGGTGGGCGTATTTTCGTTGTGAGAGATCCTCACGTCGAACGCCGCCAAGGTCGAATCGACCAGATCTTCCAGGAACCCTGGGGTGTGAACCTCGCGCCTGGCATCCAAGTACTTCTTGCCCGCGACCGCCTCGGTTTTGAGCTGCTGCTCAGCCGCCTCCTTGGCACTGGCCGACGAAGCCTCCGCCGCAGGGGCGGCATCCGCCGCGGAGAGAAACGGCACGGTCAGGCCGATTGTAAACCACGCCGCCAAAACAAAGAGCAATCGCCTCATAAGCAGCGCGCAGTCAAAAGCCAGCGCGGGCGTTGTCAAAAAATTTGCCGTTTTTCCAATCGCAAACGGCAACTCCCCCGTTGCCAGCCCGCGGACCGCCTGCCCACTCTTCCCGGTTTATGTTCCAAATGTTTGCGATCCTCGACGTGATGCCTTGGTGGGCCTGGGCGGGCTTTTTTGTGTTTATTGCCGCGATGCTCGCGCTCGATCTCGGCGTCTTTCAGCGCGACTCCCACACCGTTTCGATGAAAGAGGCGCTCTCGTGGTGCGCCGTGTGGTTCACCCTCGCGATGGGTTTCGCCGGCATCATCTGGCACTGGCGCGGCCCCGAGCTCGGACAACAGTTCCTCGCGTCCTACCTGATCGAACTCTGCCTCAGCGTGGACAACGTCTTCGTGTTCATCCTGATCTTTGCCTACTTCAAGGTGAAGGCGGAGTGGCAGCATCGCGTGCTCTTCTGGGGCATCATCGGCGCAGTCGCGATGCGCGCGGTCTTCATCCTCGTGGGCGTGAGCATCATCGCCCGTTTCCACTGGGTGCTCTACATCTTCGGCGCCTTCCTCGTCTACACCGGCATCAAGATGGCGATTCCGAAGAAGGAGGAGGAGGAGATCCACCCCGACCAGAACCCCATCGTAAAGCTCTTCCGCAAGTTCTACCCCGTCGCGCCGCGTAATGACCACGGCCATTTTTTCACGCAGCACGAAGGCCGCCGGATGGCCACGCCACTCTTCATCGTGCTGCTGGTGATCGAGACGACCGATGTGGTCTTCGCACTCGATTCGATTCCCGCGGTGCTCGCGATCACGAAGGATGGCTTCGTCGCCCTCACGTCGAACATCTTCGCGATCCTCGGCCTGCGCTCGCTGTACTTCGCGCTCAGCGGCATCATGCAGCTCTTCCGCTTTCTTAAGATCGGCTTGGCCGTCATCCTCGTGTTCATCGGCGTAAAGATGCTGATCGACCACTGGGTGCACGTGGACATCAAGGTCTCCTTAGCCGTCATCGTCAGCGTGCTCGCGCTCTCGGTGCTGATGTCGTGGCTGATTCCGGATAAGTCGAAGAAGTCGTGAGGTGAGGGACGGGCGGCCTCGCCCGTCCGTTCGTAAATGTGTCCCGCCGCGTGAGCTGCGGGAGGCTGCATGTGAACACCCAGAGTGCGTCTGTGGGTAGGGCGAACGTCCCCTGTGAGCCGTCGCGCAGCACACGTGCGAAAAACATAAGAACTGCGCACGCGCAAAGCGCGACGGCCTGGAGGGGACGCCTCGCCCTCTCTCATGCAAATCCGCCCGTAGCTGCCAGGCCACGCTACTCCAGAAATCGCGCCTGCCACTCCGCTCGCGGCAGCGGTAGCGGCTTCCACGGCCCGAAGAGCGCATAGCGCGTGCGCGCCACACCCTTGTACCCGAGGTCGCGCAACGGCGCAGGCACAAGCGCCAGCACATCGCCCCACACGCGCGCGCCACCGCCAATCGCCCGCAGTGCACCGATCACACCCGTCGTCCGCACACGATACTCCGGCCGCGCGCGGTCGCGCCACTCGGGCACGAAGATCAGCGTGTCGAAATCCTTCGTCGGCAGCCCATGCGAGCGGAGATACCCCTGCGCGGACGCTCCCTGCAACGGCGCATAGTGCAGCCGGCCCTCGTCATCGAGCTGGAGCAGCACGCGAACGAGCCGGTTGCACAAGCCGCACTCGCCATCGAAGAAAAGCACTGGCCCCGCTGGATCCATCGCACGCTCCGTCACACGCCCACCCTCGCCGCGCCTCGCCTCGCGCGCAAAATAAAACGCCGGGCCCGCGAAATCGCGGAGCCCGGCGGTTGGCGCTGGCCTGCTTTGCTTGAAAGGGAACAGCGGTCGTCATCCCAAGATACGGCGACCGCCGCGACCAAGTAACGTTAGCCGATCGCGATCTTGCGCGGCTTCACGGCCTCAGCCTTCGGCAGCGTCACGCGGAGCACGCCATCGCGCAGCTCGGCGGCGACCTTCTCGGCGTCGATCCCGTTGTCGTGAGTCAGCACGAGCTCGTAGGCCGCGTCGGCGGATTCGCGATAGAGCGGGGTCCAGCCTTCGGGTTGCTTCCAAGCGCGTTGGCCCACGATGCGGACCTGCCCATCCTCGGCGGACACTTCGAGGCCATCCTTCGCGACGCCCGGGAGCTGCACGGTAACGGCGTAGGCTTCGGCCGTTTCGGAAACCTCATAGACGGGCCTCACGGTCTGGACCGCAGAGGCCGGGCACTGCTCGGCCGTCGCCGTGGCGGTAGCGGCAGCGGTGTTGGCCTCGGTGCGCGCAAACGAGGGGAGAATATTATTCAGGAGAGACATGGTAATCGAATTAAGATGTTTGGGTTGTTGAGGGAGGATGCGGTGTCGCGCGTTCGGGGCTTATTTGACCTCGATGGCGATCTTCTTCGGCTTCACCTCTTCGCGCTTCGGGAGCGTGACGGTGAGGACGCCGTTTTCGTAGGCGGCACTGATCTTGTCGGCTTGCACCTGGTCGGAAACAGTCACCGACCGAGTGAAGGAGGCGGACTGCTCCGGCTTCCCGTCCGTCGCGGGCGTCTTGCGGACCGCGGTGAGGGCGAGGACGCCATCGGCCACCTCGACGTTGATGTCGTCACGGTTCACACCGGGGAGCTCCGCGCGGACGTACGTGTTGGCGGCGTCCTCGAAGAGGTCGACCGGGAAGCGGTTCGACGTCGTGCCGGTGTTGTAGCCACCGAGCGCAGTTTCAAACAAGCGGTCGATTTCGTTATCGAGGCCGGACCACGGCGAGCGCTGAAAGCGGGTCGCGGGAGCGAAGCTGCGGAACGAAGGATAGGTGTAACGAACGAGTCTCATGGTAGGTTTAGTTTGGTTTGGTTAAGGATTCAGAAGTGATTTCGTGGCGCACCTATTGCACGTGCCGGACCAGTGCGCTGCGGCAGAGCAACACGCGCTCGTTGCGCTATTTATGAATCCGCCCTGGATCTGCGCTGCGCAAATGCGTCGCAGGGTGTGCCGTCTCACGTGGGAAAAATCGTCGCGCGGCGTCGGCGATTGGTGTGGGCTAGGCCTTTCATGAGCTCGTTCGACTTCGACCACGTGCCCGAGCGGCGCGGCACCGATTCCCAGAAGTGGCAGAAATACGCCGGCCGCGACGTGCTGCCCTTGTGGGTGGCCGACATGGATTTCCGCTCCGCGCCCGCCATCGTCGAGGCGCTCCACGCCCGCGTGGAGCACGGCGTCTTCGGCTATGCGCGCCCGGTGAAGTCCACCGTCGATGCCGTGGTCGATGCGATGCAGCAGCGCTACGGCTGGAAGATCGATCCGGCTTGGATCGTGTGGCTGCCGGGCCTCGTCGTGGGGCTGAATGTCACCGCGCAGGCCTTCGCCGAGCCGGGCGACGAAGTGCTCACGCTCTCGCCGGTCTACCCGCCCTTCATGACCGCGCCCAAGAACAGCGCGCGCGTCTCCGTCACCGTACCCTTCGTGCTGCACGAAGGCCACTGGACCATCGATTGGGATGCGCTCGAGCGCGCCGTCACGCCGCGCACCAAGCTCTTCTACCTCTGCAATCCGCACAACCCCCTTGCCCGCGTGTGGCGGCGCGACGAGCTCGTGCGGCTCGGCGAGTTCTGCGGGCGGCACAATCTCATCCTCTGCTCCGATGAGATCCACTGCGACCTCATCCTCGATCCGGCGCTGCCGCACATCCCCACCTCCGTGCTCTCGCCCGAGATCGCCGCGCGCACCATCACGCTGATGGCCCCGAGCAAGACCTACAACGTCCCGGGCCTCGGCACCTCGCTCGCGATCATTCCCGATACGATGCGCCGCGCGCGCTTCATCCGCGCCACCGCCGGCATCGTGGCCGAAGTGACGAGCCTCGGCTTCACCGCCTGCGAAGCCGCGTACCGCGATTGCGAGCCGTGGCGGCAGGCGCTGCTCGCGTATCTCCGCGGCAACCGCGACTACCTGCTCGCGACGCTCGCGCGCGACTTCCCCGGCATCCGCGTCGAAGCGCCGGTGGAGGCGACGTACCTCCTGTGGTTGAACGTCTCCACGCTCGGTCTCGATAATCCCATCGCCCATTTCGAAAAACACGGCGTCGGCCTTAGCGATGGCACGATGTTTGGCTCCCCCAAAGGCTCGCACGTCCGCCTGAATTTCGGCTGCCCCCGCGCCACGCTCGAGGAAGCCCTGCGCCGGATGAAGGCCGCGCTCGCGTAAGCCTCACCGTAAACCTCGCTCGCCACCGCCCGGCGAAATCCCTTCGCAGCTACCCGACGCTCGCACGCTCGCATGACGCTGAACCGCATCTTTCTCATCTGCTTCGCGGTCCTCGGCGTCACGTGTGTGACGTCGTACGTCGTCGAGGTGATAGAGCGCGCGGACGATCGCGCGGTGCACGAGCAAGCGTTTGCTTCGGGAGCGAAGCGAGACAGCCAGAGCATCAAGTCAAACGACTTGGACCAGTTCGCGGAGCGCGCAAAGCGCCGAAGTGAAAGTATCCAGCTGCGCCTCTACCTATTGATGGGAGGCCTCGGCCTTTTCATGTCGTGGATGATCGCAAACACGATCCGCGGTGAAAACTTCTGGAAAAAACTCAACGCCCCTCAGCGCGTAGCCGATCCCCACGCTGGCGCTGCCATCGCCCAGCTCATCCAGGCCCCGCGCAGATACGTCGGTGGCCGGGGCTTCGCCCAGATCTTCCTGAAAAGGCCCCGGCGGGAGATCGAGGTAGATCCGGCTGCCGAATCGATCGTCTTCCGTGGCTTCACATTCATCGCCGACTTCGCCGGCAACCGGACGGTCGCGGAGAAAACGCTCCGCTTCGACGATATCCTAGGCGGCAGGATCTGGGTAAACAAAGGGCAGCGCACCCTCGCCCTGCGCACGACCGCCGGACAGGTGCGCGTCGGCGAAGACATGCCGCGGCTCCATGAAATCATTCCCATCCTGCTCGATGCCGCGGAGGTTGCCTGTTCCCGACCGGAAAGCTACGCCGCCGCACGGGTGCGCGAACCTCAGGTGAAAATTCCTTCGTATGGTTGGCTCGCTGTCGCAGTGGCAGCAATCATCGTCGTCACAGGGGTTGTCGTCCTTTTCTGGAATCTGTAGGCAAAATACCCCGCCCCCCCCGTAACACGGAGTTTCAGCCCGCAGTTCGATTACCCTGAGTATTCCACGCCGCCGGCTGTGGCTCCGCGCTACGCTGCACTCAATGCGCCACCGCCCCCAGACGCCACTGATGCCGGACTGGCGCTCTTCAGCTTTTGCCGCACCACAGTCAGAAACGCCTGCGGAGTGAGCGGCTTCGAGCGACAATCCACGGGCGGCTGCAGATGCCGTAATTCGTCGAAGTCTCCCGAATCCATCATGCCGCTGATCGCGATCACGGGCAGCGCGGGGCTGCGTCGCCGCAGCGTCTTCACCACTTCCGTGCCGATCATGTCCGGCAGCATCATGTCGGTGATCAGCAGCGCGATCTCAGCCGCATGCTGGTCGTAGAGACGGATGCCCGACCCGCCATCGCCCGCGGCAAACACCCGGTAGCCCGCGCGCTCCAGCAGGAATTGCAGCGTCTCGCGCACGACCGGTTCGTCGTCCACGAGGAGGATCGCCTCGCCCTGCCCGCGGGCCGGCGCCGCCGGGGGATCTTGAATCACCGCAGGCGTCGACTCGGGCATCGCCGGGAAAAAGAGGTGGAAGGCCGAGCCGTTGCCCAGCTCGCTCTCCACCTGCACGCAGCCGCCATGACTCTTCAGGATGCCGGCCACCATCGAAAGGCCGAGGCCGGTGCCTTTGCCCGAGGCCTTTGTGGTGAAGAACGGATCGAAAATACGGTCGACGATCGCGGGCGGTATGCCCGTGCCATTGTCGATCACCGAAATCTGCACGCAGGGGCCGGGCTTCGCCCCCGGGTTGGCGCGCACGAGTGCCTCGTCGATCTGGGTGTTGCGCACCGAAATCTCGAGCTGGCCGCCCTGCGGCATCGCATCGCGGGCGTTGATGCAGAGGTTGATCAACACTTGGTTGAATTGCGTCGCGTCCGCCTGGATCGCCCATGGTCGGTCCGCACAATGGATGTGGAGCTGGATCGAGGGCGGCAGGCTCTGGCGGACCAGCGTCCGCAGTTCGCGCAGCGCCTCGGTGGTATCGACGCGGGTGCGCTTCGCCTCCCCGCCGCGCGCGAAGGCCAGCAGCTGCTGCACAAGCGCCGCGCCGTGCGTGGCGCTCGCAAGCGTTTTCTCCATGAGCAGCCTGTCCTCGGGGCTGGCCGCCTTGGTGCGGAAAAGATCGATCGAGAGGAGGATCGGCGTGAGGACGTTGTTGAGATCGTGCGCGATGCCGCCGGCGAGCGTGCCGATGCTCTCCATTCGCTGCGCACGGAGGAGCTGCGTCTCGAGCTTCTTGCGCTCGGTCACGTCGGTATCGATCGTGAGGATTGTCGGCGCGCTGCCGTCATTCTCCGACACGAGGCTCCATGTGCTCTCCACGATCACTGTCTCGCCCGCGCGCGTGCGCAGCCGGAAATCGCCGCGCCACTCGCCGGTCGACATCAATTGCTGGCGCGCCGCCGCAAACCGCACCGGCTCGAAATCCAGCCCCAGTTCATCGAGCTTCCGCCCCACGACTTCCGCGGCTTTCCAGCCATAGAGCCGTTCCGCGCTCGCGTTCCAGTAGGCGATGCGGTGCTCCAGGTCGGTGGCCACGATCGCATCGCGCGCGCGATCGAGGAGCGAGGCCTGCTCGCGGAGACGGGCCTCGGCGCGCCGGAGTCGCTCGCCCTCGGCGAGCTTCGCATAGGCATGCTGGATCGCGAGGATCAGGCGGTTGGGCCGGTCTTTGATCACATAGTCGGTCGCGCCGCGCTTCAGCGCTTCCACGGCCCGCTCCTCGCCGATCGTACCCGACAGGAAGATAAACGGCGTCGCGGGCCACTCCTCCTGCGCCAGACCCAGCGCCGAGAGTCCATCGAAGCCCGGGATCGAGTAGTCCGACAGGATCATGTCGAAGCCACCCTGCTTGATCGCCGCACGATACTCCGGGGCGTTGGCTACCCGTCGAATCTCGCAGTTCGGCCACTCGCGCTGGAGCATGATCGCGATCAGCTCCGCATCCATCTCCGAATCCTCCAAGTGGAGCAGCTTCATAGCGACGCTCTCCCTCGGGGCAGCGGGGCCGAAACGGGCGCGGACAGAGACACTGGAAGGACGCGAACCATGGAAAACAGGTGCTGGAGAAAGAGACGGAGCAGACTTGTTGCAAATAATCGGCACAATTGGTGAAAGGTTCAACGAAAGAAATCCCGGGTTTTGGCCTAAGGTTTTCCCCCAGTTCCTACCACCGGCTCAGGCCGAGCGGCAGTCTCCGGGCTGAAAACTCCCCTTGGCTGCAGGGTTGATGGACTCGCTTCCTCCGCTATCAGTTCCTGCGTGCGCCTCGGTCCCTACGAGCTTTCATCGAATCTTTACCTCTCGCCGCTGGCGGGCTACACCAACCTCCCCATGCGGCTGACGGTGCGGGAGCTTGGCGGGCTCGGCTGGGCGACGACGGATCTGGTCAACGCCCGCTCGCTGCTGGAGCGCAATCCCACCGCCCTCAAGCTCGTCGCCTCCGCCCCCGGCGACCGCCCCCTCGCGATCCAACTCTTTGGCAGTGTGCCGGAAGAGATGCGCGACGCCGCCGTGATGTGCCAGGAAATGGGCGCCGAGTCGGTCGATATCAACATGGGTTGCCCCGTCCGCAAGGTCGTGAAGATCGGCGGCGGCTCCGCCATGATGACGGAGCTCGACAAGACCGCCGCGCTCGTTCGCGGCATGATCGACGCCGTGAAGATCCCCGTCACCGCCAAGATGCGGCTCGGCTGGGATGACGATAATCTCACCGCCCCCGACCTCGCGCGCGTACTGGAGGACGTGGGTGTCGCCGCCATCTTCGTCCACGGCCGCACCCGCGCACAAGGTTTCGCCGGCACCGTGAACCTCGCGGGCATCCGCTCGGTGGTCGCGGCGGTCCGTCGAATCCCGGTCATCGGCAATGGCGATGTCACGACGCCCATCGCCGCGAAGCACATGCTCGACGAAACCGGCTGCACCGGTGTGAGCATCGGCCGCGGCGCCTTTTACGATCCGTGGATCTTCCGCCGCACACAGCACCTCCTGCGCACGGGCGAGCTGCTCCCCGAGCCCGATTTCGCGGAGCGGCTGCGCGTGCTCTGCCGGCACTTCGAGCGCTACTGCGAATTCTACGGCGAGGACCACGGCTCCCGGCTCTTCCGCAAAGTCGCACCGTGGTACGCGAAACGCTTCGGGCCCTCGAAGCTCTTCAAGCAGCGTATTATCGCGATCACCTCCCGCGCGGATTTCCACGCCGCCGTCGCCGAGTACGTCGCATGGCGCGCACAGTTCTGCGACGAACGCGGCGAGTTGCAGGAAAAATTCGCCCCGGCCCCGATGGTCGCCTCTTTCATGCGCGACCCCAGCGAAGCGGATGTCTTCGAGCGCAGCGCCATCCCCGTACCGAAAGGCCCGGTCGAAGTCTGGTAGGCGCGCCTTGGTTTTTTTCAAATGCTGCAGCCTCCGAAGTGGGGGGCGCGGTGCGCTCACCGCGCGGACCATCGCCTTCCCGCAGCGCGGCGCTTCGGCCCGCGCTTCGAATCCTCCGAGTGCTCTGCACTCGTATCTGTCTTACGGATACTTTCGCGAAACCGACGCCCCCGAGCGGTCCCGGAAATTCAGCATCTTCGTGTCGACGTCGTAGCCTTCGAACGTGATGCCGAGGCTCGCATCGACCACTTCGCCGGCGCGTGTCAGCTTGTTGTTGATGATCGCACGCGTGGCCACCACGCCGGCGATCTTCACGTTGGCCACATAGGCGCGAAAGGCGACGCTCGCCGTGCTCGCGGCCTGCACCTCGGTCGTCGCCGTAACGCCGGGCGCGACGCCGCGCGTGGTCGTCGTCGTGGTTGTTTTCGGCGCGGTGGGAGCGGTGTTCACCGTCGGGCGGTCGCCGGGTCCCGACCCATCGAGGACCGCATCGACGTTGCCCTTGCTGTTCACTTTGCCGGTGGTGTCCTTCGTTTTCTGAATCGCGTTGGCCGGCACCTTGGCCAGCTGGTTCAACGTGTCGGAAGGCGTGGGACCCTTGGTGGCCGCGCCGGTGTTGGGAGCAGGCGGGGTCGCCTTCTGCGTGACCGGTGGCGGCGGGGGCGGCGTGTCGGCCAGATAAAACTTATAGATATAGAAGGCTGCGCCTCCCAACACGACCACGGCCACAACACCCAGAATCGCGAGCCGCTTGCCGCGCTTGGCCTTGGCTTTGCCCGGCAGCGCCCGGATCGGCTCCTCCTGCTCGGCCACTTCCGCTTTCATCACGACATGCGGGATGGGCGGCGTGGTCTTGCCGGTCTTCACCGGCGGCGCCACCACCGGGAAAGGCGGCGGGGCTTTCATGCCCTCCGCGGTCGGAGCAGCGACAGGGATGCCGCCGATCATCGTCGGCGGGCCCTTTTGCTTCAGCTTGAATTTTCCAGGATCGCCCGCCGAGACACCGGCACCCTCACCCGACGGCGGCGCGGAAGGCGGGAGTGGAGACGCAAGCGGAGACGGTTCGGGGAGCGGCGCCGGCGCGGGCACCACGTCCGCAGGTTCCGCGAAAAGCGCCGGCACCACCGGTCTCTCCTCGGCGCGCGCAGGCTCGCTGGCGGGAGGCACGGTCTCCGGCAAGGGCGGTGCTCCCGGCGAAATCCGGGCCTTGAGCTTCATCCGCGGGGCTCCGCCCGCGGCAGCGCCGGGAGCGGGGGCAGCGGGTGGCTCGGGCGGGGCCGGTGATATTACGGCGGGCGTGGGCGGAATCGTCGCCGCCGGCTCCGGCAGGAAAATGGAGGGAGGCGGCTCCGCCGGGGCCGGGACCGCCGCGGCAGGAGCAGGTTGGGCGGCCGCCCCGGCATTGAGACGCGGCTTGAAACGGATCTTGGGCGCGCCTCCGGGAGCAGGCGCCTCACCCTGCGGCTGCGGCGATGGTGGCGGTGGTGGCGGAGCGGCCGGCGCGGGCGTGGACGGAGCACCCTCAGCGCCCGGCGTCGCGGCATCGGGACGCAGGCGAGGTTTGAGGCGCAGCGCAGGGGGCGGCGGCGTTTGCTCGTCACTCATTGGCACTAGGAAAAAGACATTCGCGCCAAGCGCGAAACCAAAAACGTGCGGAGAATTGCGTAAAAACCCGGACCCGAAACTTTCCCTCGCGGTCTCCCGTCGTCCAACTCACTCTCTTACCCCCTCGCTTCCCTCATGACCAAACGCCTGCTCCTAGCGCTGTTCGCCACCACCCTGCTGATCTCGTCCGGGTGCGGCATGTTCTCCAAGAAAGGCGAGCGTCCGCCGAAGGAAAACCCGGCGATCGCCGCCGATGTGGAGGAGACGTTTCGCCGCCGCTGGATGGAGAAGCGCCTCAGTGAGCTGGCCGCCCAAGGCGCAGAGCCCAACGCCGCCCGCACGCAGGCCGAGAAAGAATTCAGCGAGCGCTACGGCTTCCCCGTCCGGAAGAAGTAGCCCTGCCTTAAGGTAGGGCGAGACGTCCCCGCCGAGCCATCGCGCTTTAGACCCAAGAACTTCTCCCGTTTTTGCCGAAGCGGGATGAGGCTCCATGACGCTGCCTTCGTTCCACGGGGCGATATCCGAATCCGACGGCTAATACCCAATCGCCGGATGCTTTTGGACTTCGTCACAGATGATACAGATGGGATTTTATCTGTGGCCATCCGTGTCATCTGTGGCTAAATAACTCCGGTTACTTTTGGGAAAGTCTAAATCCAAGGTGCGATGGGTATAAGAAGCCCGCCCCGAGCTTCCCTCTCTCCCACCGCCCAGCGCACCCCCACCTCCCGGCGGCAAGCACAGCCCTCGGTGCGTTGACGCCCCCCGCCGCCTGGCGAAGGTCTTCACGCTATGTCTCCCGCCCACACGCCGGCCCAGACTCGCGGTGCGATCTCCGCGAGCGTGTGCTACCTGCTGTGGGGGCTCGTTCCGCTCTACTGGACCCAGCTCGGCCACGTCGATGCCCTCGAGCTGATTGCCCACCGGCACGTCTGGTCGCTCGTCTTCCTCCTCGTCCTGATCGCCCTGCAGCGCGATTTCGGCTCCATCGGGGCCGCCCTCAACTCGGGCCGCGCCGTCGCGATCAATCTCCTCGGCTCCACCCTGCTCACGGTCAACTGGCTCGTCTACGTCTGGGGCGTAAACAAAGGCCACGTCATCGATTGCAGCCTCGGCTACTTCCTCGTCCCGCTCGTCAATGTCGCCGCCGCCCACTTCGTCCTCCACGAGCAGCTCCGGCGCACGCAATGGATCGCCATCGCTCTGGCCGCCATCGGCGTCGTTTTGATGATCGTGCAGCTCGGCCGCCCGCCTTGGATCGCATTCGCCCTCGCGGGCACCTGGGGCGGCTACAGCCTCCTCCGCAAACGCTCGCCGCTCGGCGTCGTCACCGGCCTGACCGTCGAGACACTCCTGCTCGCACCCGTCGCGGTCGGCTTTCTCCTCTGGCAACACCACACCGGCGCCGGCGCGCTCGGCCACACCGATCTTCGCACCCAGCTGCTCGTGCTCAGCGCCGGCGTGATCACCGCGATCCCGCTCCTCCTCTTCTCCTACGGCGCGAAACGCATCCGGCTCTCCACGCTCGGGCTGCTCCAATACTTCGCGCCCAGCGGCCAGCTCATCCTCGGCATCTGGGTCTACCACGAACCCTTCTCCCGCGCCCGCATGCTGAGCTTCAGCTTCATCTGGGCCGGCCTCGCCCTCTACACCGCCGACAACCTCCTCGCCCAGCGCCGCGCCGCCTCGGCGAAGTGAACCACGCCGGGTTAGAGTCCTGTGCCCAGCTATCGACTTCAGCTCGAAGCTCCCGCCTCTCAACTCGCCAGCTCCAAGTCTGCGTTCAGCAGACCCCTTTTCTAACCGCGCAGGCGATTGGCCGGAGCCGCTGAAACTCGATTTCACGGGGGTGAAATCCATTAGCGTTTCTCCCTTCAGAAAATTCCTCCGCCTTTCGTGTGTTTCGTGGGCCAAAATGAATTGATCCGCTACCCGGCTCTAGACTCTCGGCTCTCAGCTATCGCCTCCTTTCCCCCACGCTCCGCCGCCCAAGCCGCCCGCTTGGCCAGCTCCGCCTCCAGATAAGCGGAACCCAGCCCGGCGACCTGCTGGATTTCGATCTTCAACCGCAGCTCTTCCTCCACCGTGCGTTTCGGGATGCTCTCGGGATTATCCGCGGAATAGCCCGGAAATAGCCGGGCAAACCCCGCCTCCAGCTTGGCCGTATCCCGGCCGAAGTGCTTCGCCATCTTAATCCCCTTCAGCATCACCCCCTCCGGACTGAGCTGTAGAAAATGCGGCAGCGCCGGTTCGCCAGTATCGCGACTATCCGCCCCCGCCTCCATGGCCGTCGTGACCACCGTGTCGGTCGGTTCAACCACCACCGCCCCCACTGCACGTTCGTCCGGCTTCTCGGCAGGCCCATCCCCCTTCCGCCCAAGCCCGCCATTCCTCTTGCCCGGCGCATTCGCGCCTCCCGCCCTCACCTCGGGCGGTCGCGACCGATCCCGTTTTTCCTCGGAATAGCCCGGAAATACCCGCGTAGGAGCGCCGCCACCGCCGCCGTGCGAGCTCGACCGCCCAGCCTCTCTCACCCCGCCCGCCCCCGTGCGCGCCTTATCCGCCGACTCCGCCGACGTGTCCGCCCCCGCCAGCTGCGTCGTCTGCCCGCCCTGCCCCTCCACCCGCCTTTTCTCCCACTCCAGCCGCTCTCTGGCCAGCGCCATCCGCTCCATATTATACTTCATCCTCAGCAACCGCTCCGCTTTCCGCACCTGCGGCTCGCGCTCGCTCAACGCCGCAAACGCCAGCATCTCGATCAGCTTCAGGATC
>JAZKEV010000216.1:0-3916 GCA_040386765.1 Verrucomicrobiota bacterium
AAAGCACACCATGGCGCTGATCGGGCATGCGTTGGTATGGCACAGCCAAACACCGTCGTGGGTCTTCGAAGGCGTCGGAGGCAAGCCGCCAACCCGGGAGGTCATGTTGGGACGTATGCGGGAGCACATCCATGCGGTGGTCGGTCGCTACCGCGGCAAGGTGAAGGGATGGGATGTGGTGAATGAGGCGCTGTCCGACAGCGGCGGGGACATCCTGCGCGAGTCGCCGTGGCGCCGGCTGATCGGCGATGACTTCATCGATCAGGCTTTCCGCTTTGCTCATGAGGTGGACCCGGAGGCAGAACTTTACTACAACGACTACGGCTTGGAGGACAAAAGGAAGCGGGCAAATGGCGTGAAGCTGCTGCGTGGCCTGCTCGAGCGTGGGGTGCCCATTACCGGCGTCGGCACTCAATCTCATTTCCAGCTGGATTACCCCTCGCTGGCGGCAGTGGACGCGACGCTCACCGCCCTTTCCAGTTTGGGAATCAAGGTGATGGTGACCGAACTCGACGTGGACGTGCTGCCCTACCGTGAGAGTCCGGGAATCGCGGACATCAACCGGCGCGAGACTTGGGATAAATCGATGGACCCCTACACGTCTGGTCTGCCGGAGGAGATTCAGATCAAACAGGCCAAGCGCTACGGAGACCTTTTTGCCCTCTATCGCCGGCACCGCGACGCGATCACACGCGTAACGTTTTGGGGATTGGACGATGGGCAGAGTTGGCTGAACGACTTTCCGATGCGCGGTCGCACCAATCATCCGCTGTTGTTCGACCGTGGATTGAAGCCAAAGCCGGCGTTCTTGGCAGTGCTGCAAAAGGCGGGTGAGGCCACGGGCGGCGTTACGAAATGAGGGTGTGGCGGGATCGCTTTACCCGCCGCGTTGCGTTCTTGCGGAAGCTCAGCCACACGGACGAACAGCTCACTGAATCTGACGGCGCACGATAAGTTTTATACCAGAGCTTAGCTCAAGCGAATGGACGGCGCGTGCCGAGAAGCTCTGTCTTGCGCTGCTTCAATGACGGCTTAGTTTTTGGTCATGTCTTCTGCCTCGGTATCCTCTCTTTTACGGCTGCCCAAGCGCGAGCGATTGGAAATCGCCGAGAGCCTCTGGCTTTCAGTTGCGGATGAGGAAACAATGCCCGTGCCGGAGACGCATAAGAAAATTCTAGATGCGCGGTTGGCCGACTATCGCGCCGGAAAAAGTAAGGCGATTTCGCACGAGACGTTGATGCGCAAGCTCCGGACCACGTGAAGAGTCTGCCGGTTTTTGCGCTGACGGAAGTTGAGGCTGATCTGCGGAGTGCGATGGCGCATTATGCATCATGGCGGACCGATGGAGCGGCGCATGTTGTTCAAAAATACGACGAGACGATTGGTTGGATCGCGTGGAATCCGGAAGCTTTTCCCCGCAAGCATGGGCAGGTGCGCCGAGCGATTCTCAAGCAGGCGTATTACATCATCTATTTTATCGAGGATGGAGATCGGACGGTGATTTTGGCGGTGCTCGATGGACGACGAGGACCGCAGGAGATTCAAGCTGTGCTTAAAGGCAGAAAGCCGTCGATCAGGCGGTCGGGCGGATGACTCGAAGAGAGTAACGGTAAAAAAGCCGCAGCGTGGGCTGCGGCTTTGAACTAAGAAGGCCGCGCGCGGAATCGCGCGGTTCATTGCGGAACTACGTTAACGGCCCGATCAGCCGTGCTGCACCTGATGCTTCGCGGCCGCAGCGTCTTTTTCATCCACGGGGATGCGCATGCCGTAAAAGCTGCGGTAGACGAAGACGAGACCCACGACGAAGATCGCGGCGCCGAGGGCGTGTTTGAGGCCGGGCTCCATTTTTACCGCAATCTCGACGGCGAGAAGGCCGAAGAGGGTCGTGAATTTAATGACCGGATTCAGGGAGACGGAGGAGGTGTCTTTGAAGGGATCGCCCACGGTGTCGCCGACGACGGTGGCGGCGTGGAGCGGGGTGTTTTTCATCTTCAATTCCACTTCGACGATTTTCTTGGCGTTGTCCCAGGCGCCGCCGGCGTTGGCCATGAAGATGGCTTGGTAGAGGCCGAAGAACGCCATGCCGACGAGGTAGCCGATGAAGAAGAACGGGTCGAAGAAGGCCAGCGAGAGGCTGAAGCAGAAGACGACGATGAAGATGTTCACCATTCCCTTCTGCGCGTATTGCGTGCAGATGCGGACGACTTCTTTCGACGCTTCGATGGAGGCGGTGGTGGCGTCGAGCTTCATGTTTTCCTTGATGTAAACGACGGCGCGGTAGGCGCCGGTGACGACGGCCTGCGTGCTCGCGCCGGTGAACCAGTAAACGACGGCGCCGCCCATGAGCAGGCCCATGATGGGCTCGGGGTGAACGAGGGAGAGTTTCTCGATGGTGTCAGGGAAAATGCCTTTCAACATCATGATGATGCCGAAGACCATGGTGGTCGCACCGACGACGGCGGTGCCGATGAGCACGGGCTTGGCGGTGGCCTTGAACGTGTTGCCGGCGCCGTCGCCTTTCTCGAGCTGGTGTTTCGCGTTTTCGAAATCAGGGGTGAACCCGAAGTCCTTTTTGATTTCTGCCGCGATGCCGGGCTTTTGCTCGATCTGCGAGAGCTCGTAAACGGATTGGGCGTTGTCAGTGACGGGGCCGAAGGAATCGACC
Source organism: Verrucomicrobiota bacterium (assembly GCA_040386765.1). Classification (GTDB taxonomy): domain Bacteria; phylum Verrucomicrobiota; class Verrucomicrobiia; order Opitutales; family Opitutaceae; genus ER46. The sequence continues at coordinate 2,666 of JAZKEV010000216.1, forward strand.
GCGATGGTGACGGGGCCCATGCCGAGGAAACCGAACGCGACGAGACCGAAGGCGAAGATGGGCGCGGCGAAACGGAATTCGGCGGGCATCATCGCCTGCAGCGCGGCGTTTTGGGAGAAGTGATACGCGCCGAACATCAGCGCGAGGATGCAGAGGCCGGTCCAGAACGCGGAGAAGTTGCCCGCGACGAGACCGCTCAAAATGTTGAGCGAGGCGCCGCCTTGGCGTGACGAGGTGACGACTTCTTTCACATGGCGGCTCTCGGTCGAGGTGAAGGCCTTCGTGAATTCGGGGATGAGCGCGCCGGCGACGGTGCCGAGCGAGATGATGGTCGAGAGGACCCACCAGAGGTCGGGCTGGCCGGCGAGGTCGCGGAGGAGGGCATAGCTCGCCGCGTAGGTGACGAGGATCGAGACGAGGGACGTGATCCACACGAGATTCGTGAGCGGCTGCTCGAGGTTAAAATCCTTGGAGCCGCCGTAGAGCATTTTGCTGATGGCTTCGTTGACGAGGTAGCTGACGAGCGAAGTGATCACCATGAGAATGCGCATGGCGAAGAGCCACACGATGAGCGTGCCGCAGAGGGCGGGCGCGGCGGCGAGGGCGAGCGCGAGGAAGGCGATGAGCGCGACGCCGGTGACGCCGTAGGTCTCGAAGCCATCGGCGGTGGGGCCGACGGAATCGCCGGCGTTGTCACCGGTGCAGTCGGCGATCACGCCGGGGTTGCGGGGGTCATCTTCGGGGAGGTTGAAGACGATCTTCATGAGGTCGGCGCCGATGTCGGCGATCTTGGTGAAGATGCCGCCGCAGATACGGAGGGCGGAGGCGCCGAGGGATTCACCGATGGCGAAGCCGATGAAGCAGGGGCCGGCGAGGTTGCTCGGGAGGAACTGCAAAATGCAGATCATGAATAACAGCTCGGTGGCGACGAGGAGGAGGCCGACGCTCATGCCGGATTTGAGCGGGATGCAGAGCGTGGCGAGGGCGTTGCCCTGGAGAGCGGAGAAGGCGGCGCGGGAGTTGGCGACGGTGTTGATGCGAATGCCGAACCACGCGACGCCGTAGCTGCCGAGGATGCCGAGCACGGAGGCGGCGAGGATGAGCGCGACGTGCGCGGCGGGCTCGTGCGAGAGGACGGAGAAGTAATACGTCATGCACACGGCGATGAGGACCCAGAGCAGCGCGAGGAATTTGCCCTGCTGCCAGAGGTAGGTCTTGCACGTTTCCCAGATGATTTGGGAAACGGCGCTC
>JAZKEV010000217.1:0-3388 GCA_040386765.1 Verrucomicrobiota bacterium
GTCCCTGCGCTCACGCGCCGGGTTACCAGAAGCAAGGGCATTCGCTGGTTGCATGATAAATGGATAGTCCCCGCCATGCTCGCGCGAGGCAAGGACGCGACTGTAGCCGGGAGACTGAGGCGTGTCTTCAAAACAGTTTGTCATTTTTCGCTACGTTCAGAATGACAACCGTAATACCACCCTTGGTTATATTTAGGCTATATTGGTATAGTGACAAGATATGATGGCAAATTTCTCTAAACCTACGACAGAAAGGGAAGTTTACAGCTAGAGCACTTCCCCGCCCATTCGACGTTGCGCCCGCAACTCTGGCGTGAGCATAACCTAGGCATGACCGGACCGAGATTGGAACGCGCAGGACGTTTTTGGCCACGCCTCAGCGGCCTCCTTGCCTGTCTCGTTGTTTGCGTTGCGGCTGTCTTTCTTTTGGTAGACAGCTCGGTGCCCCCACTGGATGGTCCGCTGCGGCTCGGCTTGGAGTTTCCCGCGGGCACCGCCGGCAAGGTCGAGCCATTGATTGCCACGGGCCGCCACGGCGCGGGGGATTTTTTCGCGGTCCGGTACCTCACGCCCACGACCGCCCAGTTCTTTTACGATTCGTGGGCCGAGGGCGGCCCCGCATCTTCGATCTTCGAAATTTCGCCCGGGCAGAGGCGATCGCTTGAACTTCTCATGCCTGCTCTAAGCGCCCCGCGCAAGTCGGGGAAGGGCCTTCTTCACGTGCGGCTGGACGGAGAAGATATCCTCCACGGAACCGTGCACTTCCATCCGCGGAAGACTCACGAAATCCATTTCGCGGAGAACCCTGTCGGAGGCGACATGGGAGGCCTGCGCTTTGGCGGGCGCATTTTAGCCGTCGACGGCACTGAACTGCGGGGCGGGCCCGCCGTGTATTTCAGCTGGCCGCAGCGTTTTTATCACCTCGCAACCTCCCAGCCCCTGACTGTGCTCTGCTGGGTCGGAGCGGCGGGGCTGGCATACTTCCTCGGAGTAACCTCGCGAATTGCGGCAGCGCTCGCCGCGGTGAGGCAGGCATTTCGCTCAAAGCCCCGCGCAATCCCGCAACGTCCGCTGCACTGGGCCGCGGCGGGAACTATCGCTGCTTGCACGCTCGCATTCTCGTTCTTCGTTACCTACGGGACGTTCGAGTTCGTGGCGGAGGAGTCGTTCGCCAGTTTCTACGACCATCAGGCGCGCAGCCTGCTACACGGCAGGCTCGACGTGCCGGAGCCGGCCTTGAGCGGCGAGGCGTTCGTGTACAAGGGCAAGGTGTATGGCTATTTCGGGCCGACGCCCGCCGTGCTCCGGCTGCCATTCGCCGCCATGGACGCGGGAATGGGAAAGCTGAGCCGCCTATACCTGGTGGCCTACTATGTACTCGCTCTCGCCGCGGCGTATATGATCGCGCTTCGCTTCGCCGCCCTGGGCGGCGAGCCTGGCTCCCGGCTGTCGCGGTCGGCCATCGTCGCATTCCTCACCGCGTGCGGAGTCGGAAGCACCCTGTTTTTCCTGGGCAGCAGGTCCTACGTCTACCACGAGGCGATTCTATGCGGCGCCATGTTCGCCATGTGGAGCGTCTATCACGCGCTCGGCTACCTTGTAACAGGGTTTGCGCGCACCGCCCTCGCGGCCCTCGCGTGCGGAACCGCCGCGGTCCACGCCCGCCCGCCCTGCGGCCTCTTTGCGCTCGCGTTCCTAGGAGCGGTTGCGCTGCTCCACGTCATACGCTGTATTCGGATGAGAAACCCGGGCGCCGCGACTGCCCCTATCGCGATCGGTATCGCGTCGGTAATTGGGGTCTTCAGCTTCAACGCGCTGAGCTATCTCAAGTTTGGGACGTTCGAGGGCTGCCCGCTTCGCTACCACGTCCAATACGACCCCGCGCGTCTCGCGCGCATCGAGAACAAGCTGTTCCATCCAGGCAACGTGCCGTTCGGTGCGGCAGCATACGTCACCTCTTCATTTCCCAAGTTCGACAGCCGATTTCCATTCATCCACTTCGGAAGCGGTCCGATGCCGGGCCGCGAGGCGGCGAAGCTCGACTTGGTGGAGCCACTGGTGGGGATACCGTGGGCCATGCCGGCGCTCTCGCTGCTCGCAGTTTGCGGGTCACTCGCGGCCGGAGGGAATTGGCGGCGCGCTTACGTGTGTGCGTGGGGAGCTGCCTTACCCGTGGCGCTCGCCATGTTCTCCGCAATAGCGGTCTCCCATCGCTATACGAGCGACTTCATACCGTTCCTGGTTGTCGCTTCGGCAGCGGGGCTCTCGTGGCTGGACCTCCGTATTTCCCGGGTGCATCGCACGCTGAAGGTGTGCGTCTGCATCCTCGTGGCGGCCTCGGCGTGCACAACGCTGGCGCTCACCGCGGAATTTCAATCCGAGATCGTATGGGGCGCTCCCGAGCACGTGCAGAAGAACTATCGCGCCATCCGGGCGAAACTAGAAGCAATTCTCGGTGGCCAGCCCCCGTCAGGCTAACCAGCATCCGGCACGTCTGTGCAACCGTCCGCCGCGCTGCCGTGACACATAAATGGCCATAGAGCGGGTGGCGCGACGCAAGCACACCACCACTCCATGAGATCAATCACAAGCAGCGCGGAGAGGCTCAGCGGACTCCGCTTACCCTGACTTGATCAAAACTCACCCTTCACGCCCACGGAGATCTGCGAGCCGAGGTTCTGGTAGTTGGAGATGTGCGCGTACTCGGGCGTCACGGAGCCGTAGCGCTCCTGGATCAGCGGGCGGTTCTCGATATTGCGGATCACGGTGAAGGCGGCGAGACGGCGCGTGAAACGATACTCGGCGTTCACGTTGAGCGTGAGGTATTCGGGATTGTAGGTGTAGGTGCCGGGAGGCACGCCGGTGCCAGTGATCTGCTCGAGGCGCTGGCGACCACGGTAGTTCCACGTGAGCTTCAGGTTGAAGCGCGGTCGGCTAATGCTGATGCCCCAGTTGATGCTCTCGCGCGTGAAGCCGTTGAAGTTCGCGGTGGAATTTCCCGCGAGGTGCGTCTTCGTGACATTGAAGAACGCGAGCGTGCCGTTGGCCCACTTGGGCAGGAAGGTAAGCGGCTGCTGGTAATCGAAGTCGATGCCCGTGACGGTCGCGCTGCCGACGTTCTGCTTCGTGATGATTTCGTAGTCGATGTACTCTTCGTTGAGCCCGAATTCCGCGAGCTGCTCGGGCGTCGCCTGCGTGCGCGTCGAGCCGAAGAAGTCCTTGATCTCCTTCTGAAACGCGCCGATCGAAACGCGCCCGCTCTTCTCGAAATAGTACTCGAGCGAGAAGTCGTAGTTATCGGCCATCCACGGCTTCAGGCCGCTGTTCACGACGGTGATCGTGCGCGCGCCATCCGCGGCGGTGGGATCGGTCACGCTCGTGTTGGGGA
>JAZKEV010000217.1:3399-11100 GCA_040386765.1 Verrucomicrobiota bacterium
CGCCGCGGTCGATGTACTGGATGCGCGCGAGCTCGACGGCATTGGTGGTCACGCGGATGGGGCGGTTGTTCGCATCGCGGATGAGCTCGCCATTGGCATCCTGCCGGTAGGTCGCGCGCACGTCATTGATCCGGCCATAGCCGTCGTCACGGGTGCGCTCGTAGCGGAAACCACCGACGAGGAGCAGCCGGTTATTCAAGAGCCGCACGTCACCGCGGACGTAGGCGGACGAGATCGTCTCGGTGAGTTTGCGCGAACCGGCCGTGCTCGTGTTGATGAAGCTGGCCTCTTCGTAGCGGAAATACTCGGGATGCGCCTTGTAGAGCTCGTAGAGCTTGTAGGGGCTCGGCCGCTGGATCTGCGGGAGGTCGAAGGGCGCATTGGCCCGCGAATAGATCGGGTCGATCACGTCGTAATTGGAAACGAGGTCGTCCGCCGTATTAGCCGTGCGATCGGGGCCGAGGAACGTCCACACCGGGTCATTGACGCGAATATCGCGATCCTGCCGACGCACATCGAGGCCGCTCCGGAACTGGATCGGAATGCGAAAATCGAAGGTGCGACGGGCATTGAGGTGCGCGCCCGCGAGCGAATCCTGGCTGCTCTGCTGATTACTCTCGCCGGTCTGGAGCATGTAGGGCGCGAGTGAATACAGGTCGACCGGCGTGCCCGTCGTCGTCGTGGCCGTGATTGTGCCGGGGCCCTTGCGCACGGTGTTGATGTCGTCGTAGCGGAGGTTGAGATTCCGCACGCGGGTCAGCGCCACGCTGAAGAAACCGAAATCCATGTCGCGGTAGGTATTGGTCGAGCGGGAGTAGAAGCCGCCGCCGTCGAATTTCCAGACGAGGCCGTTGTGCCGGTACTTCAGGCTGGAGTGCGAGGTGCGATCGGTCTTGCGACGGGCATTGGTGGTGAGGACGGAGGAGCCCGCGCCATTGGCGCTCTGCGCAAACGTCGAGTCGTAGGCGAGCGGACGCGCCGTGGAGGTGGTGCCGGTGAGCGAGGTGACCCACTGCTCGATATTCTGGTGCATGTCGGCGGAGCTGAACTGCGTGCCGACCGTGAGCATGCCGTAGCGGCCGACCTTCCAGTCGAGCGTAGTGCCGATGGAGATACGCTCCCAGTGCGTCGGCTGATCATTGACCGTGTGGCCGTTGAGGAAAGGATTCTCCGCGGTGCCAAAGTTGGAGGCGCCGTTGGCCGGCCGCCAGAGCGGCTGGCTCATCTGGGTGCCGCTATAGCGCTGCGTGTAGAAGCCGTTGACCGTGATGCCAAAGGTCTTGTTGATCGGCGCGATGTAGGAGAAATCGACGCCCGGCAGCACGCGGCGGCCGGTGGACTCCGGCTGGCCGCCCGGATACTCTTTCAGCGAGAGGAAGTTGCTATTCATGATCGCGCTGAGGCGGTAGGTGAAGAGCGGGCGGCTGCGATCGAAGGCGCCCTTGTTCACGACGTTGATGGTGCCGCCCATCGAATTGGCCGGCGAATCGGGCGTCGGGGTCTTCGAGACTTCGACGCGGGAGATATTGTTCATCATCAACCCACCGACCTCGACATCGCGCGTCGCGCCCGACGAGGCCGCGCTGGCGAAGGGATTGCCGTCGACGAGGATCGGCGTGGTATGCGACGGCATGCCGCGGACGGAGATCGTGCGCGCATCGAACGACGAGTAATTCACCGTCACGCCGGGGACGAACTTAATGAACTCGCCGAGGTTGCCCTCGCCCGCATCGCCGAAGGCGTCGGCATCGACGACGTTCTTGATATTGGCGGCGTAGCGCTGCTCGTTGATCGCGATATCGGCGGCATTCATTTCGCGGCTGGCGCCGACGACGAATTGCGAGAGCTGCACGACCTTGCCGTCCTTCGTCTCGTCCACCGCACCTGTGCGGTTCAGCGTAAAATCGTGCTTCGCCACCTGACCGGCGCTCACGGTCACGGTGGCGACCTGCGGCTGGAGACCGCTGAAGAGCGCGACCACGCGCGTCTCGCCGGGCGGGACGGCGGTGAGGCGATACTCGCCAGATTCGTTGGTGAAGACTTCCTTTTTCGAGCCATCGACGGTGACGCGGGCGTTATTGAGATAGGCGCCGCTGGTGGCATTGAAGACGCGGCCTTCGATCATGCCGGTGGCGGCGTCGGCGGCCTGCGCGGCAGGCGCAGACCCGACGACAAACGCGAGCATGGCGCTGAAGACGCCGAGGGGGTTCTTTTTCATAGTGCTTGGTGGTGGTGCTGTACTGGCGAGAGAATCGGGGCCGCGCACCCCGGAGGGCGGCGGCACCGGGCGCCCGCGTTTGATCACGAACGCGCCGGTTTTCTCGTCATGCGTAGCCTCCAAACCGGTGCCGGCGACCAGGCGATCCAGGGCTTCGCGGGGAGCGAAGGTGCCTTGAACGGGATTGGTCACCACACTACGCACGTCTCGAAGCGGGTAGACGACGGACACATCTGCCTGCTCGGAAAACGTCTCGAGCGTCACCTCCGCGACGCCCGCCGCGAGGGCGAACGCGCGCCGGGCCCCTTCCGCACCCAGCAAGGAGTGCGGCAGGATCCCAGCGCAGAGGATCAGCGCGAGCGCCAGGAGCGGACCCGGGAGACCGCGGTCCTGACGAAAAAGGGGTAACATGGACGAGGGTTTCCGTCGGCTGCGAAGCCGGCGGCGCGAGGAAGACGCCGCGGCCCGCACATTCCGCTATCGCGAATCCGACTTTTTTTTCCGCAGCACCCAGGCGCCGTCGGAAGCACGCTCCACCTCGAGATCGAAAGTGGTGGCAAGCAGATTGGCGAAGCCCTCGGGGTCATCGCCGCGCACCCGCCCGCCCGCGCGCAGCAGAGCGATCTCGGGATCGGCGATCCGCACCGTCTGGCCGAACCGACGCTCAAACTCGGCCGCCAGCTCCGCGAGCGTGGCGCCGCCGAGGCGGACGAGATTCTCGTGCCACGCGAGCGTGCGCGAAATTTCGGCGGCATCCACGCGCGTGACCACGATCACGGGTGCCGGAGCGCTGGCTGCAGACGAAGAGGAAAACGTGGGCGACAGCAGGACTGCGCGCTCCCCTGCCCCGAGCTGCGGCTGCGCGGCGTCGGCCTCGCTCGCTGCGGCAGAAACGGAGAAGGATGTCGAAGCGGTGCCAGTGGCCGAGGCGACGGCTGAGGCAGGCGCGGCGGCAGTCGAAGCGGGCGTATCGGTGGCGAGCTTTACCCGCCCCTCGGTCACCAACACTTCGACGCGGGAGGACTGGAAGTTGACGTTAAAGGCCGTGCCGACCGCGCGGACGCGCAGGGCTCCGGCGATGACGATGAAGGGCCGCGACGGGTCCTTCGTGACGGTGAAGTGCGCCTCACCTCGCGTGAGTCGCACGCGACGCTCGGCGAGGTCGAAATCTTCGACGACTTCGCTGCCCGCATTCAGCTTCACCTGCGTGCCATCCGCGAGCTCGACCTCGCGCGGGCCAGCAGCCACCAGCGCGGGCGCGGAGGCCTGCGCCACAGCCGGCTGCCGCTGCGAGCTGCGCGACGCGGGAAGAATCGAGAACAGCACGACCGCTGCCGCAGCCATCGCCGCGAGAGTCCCGAACGCGAGCACGCGCCGACGACGGGTCCGGCGCTCGGCGACGGCGGTGAGCTCGCGTTGCGCGGCAAGATCGGGGACGCGGTCGAGGAGCGACCAGGCGCCCGCCGACCGCTTCATCGCGGCGGCATGCCGGGGATCGGCCGCGAGCCAAAGCTCGAATTCGATCGATTCCGCCGCGGACAGGCCGCGGTCGCGCCGCACCGTCCACTGCGCGGCGGCGGCGCGGAGGGCTTCGTTGTCGGAGGAGTTGGAGCGCGGTGCGTTCATCGGCTACTGCGGCGGCATCGCACCATGGCAGACGAAGTATTCCTCGCAGCGGTGCAGCCCCTTGGTGAGCTGCGCCTCGACTGTGTGCTCGGCGATGCCGAGCCGCTGGGCGATCTCGCGATGGGAAAGGTTTTCAAATTTGCGGAGAAGGAGGATTTCGCGGCAGCGCGGTGGCAGCGCCGCGATGGCCGCCGTGAGAATATCCGTCTCCTGGCGACGGCTTACGGTCTCGGCTGCATCGGGTGCCTCATCGAAGACGCGCGAGTGGTCGATCTCCGCTATCGACAACGTATTCGCAGTCGTCCTCCGGCGGAAGAGATCGCGCGCGGCATTGCGCGCCGCGGCAAACAGCAGCCCGCGCGGCGACTCCACGGGGCCCCGCTCCCTCGCCTTCAAGAGGCGCGTGTACGTCTCCTGCACGAGATCGTCGACCTCGGTCGGCGAGACCAGCCCGTGCAGATACCCGCGGAGCGCCGCCTCATGAGGCAGGATCTCGTCCGCAAACCAGCGGGTATGATCGGACCGGGGTAAAGTCACGCCGCCCAGAGCGCGCGAAACACGGGCGAATTCAAGCAAACTCGCGCGGGAGCGCTCCCCCGATTTACGGCTTCTCCGCCGCGATCGCTTTGGCGAAGCCGGCGAAGATGCCGCCGCCACCGCGCAACACCGCCTCGTCGAAGGTCTTGGGCTCAATCTGAAACTGATAGGCCGCAGACGCGCGGCTGATGCTGCCGGCGCCGCTCAGGATGCCGAGGCCCTTGCTGATGCCATTGGCCGCCGAGGGCGTCTTGCTCTTCGCATCGACAAAGGTACCGACATTCTCACTGAGATTAACGACGGCATATTTCGTTTTTAGCACCACGCCACCGCCGCCCTTGCCGTTAAGCGCGATGATCATCGCGTAGTTCAGATTCATGCCGGGAGCGGTTTTCACCGAGGCGCTGGCGCTGCTGTAGCCCTTGCGCGTCTCGCCCCACACCTGGGGCGCGATGATATCGATCTGCGGGATAATCACGGTCGCGTTGCGCGCCTTGGCGACATTGCGGAAGGTCCAGTGCAGGCCCTGCATCGCGGGCTTGATGTTCTGCGCCTCGGTGGGGGTGACAATCGCGTAGTTCGTCCGGTTGCCGGCGTCCTTCTCCTGCGGAAAACCGAGCGCGCCATCTGCCGTGCGGCGCGCCATCTGTGCGACCTCGGGGTCGCCCTTGATATCGTCAAAGGTGAGCACGTTCCAGCCATCGGCCTTGAGGCGCTTCACGAGGTCATCCTGCAATTGCGCGGACAGCGCCGTGAGGGCGGCTTTGTCGAGGCCATTGACGCTGTAGCTGCCCTTGGCCGAGGCGGTGCTGCTGCCGGCGCCCTTGGTCACAAACACACTGCCGTCCGTGGCGACGCGCAGCAGCATCGTAGGCACGAGGATGGTATTGCTGGCGCGAAAGGTCTTCAACGCATCCATCTGCAGATGCGGCACGGGGTTGGCCACGAAGTCGGCGGCCATCGCATGGTCCGCGGCGCGGACCGTAATGGTGCTCAGCGCTAATCCGGCGGCGAGACCGAGGGAGGTGAAACGAAAGAGGCGGGATGAGGAGTGTGGCATGAGGATAGCGGGCAGCGCGCCCGGACGCACTCTACCGTATCTACTCCGGCCCCACGATACGCATACATGCGAATGCCCGGCGCGCTGTGGCCTTCGCGCTCGACGATGCGTGCTTCTGTCCGTGGGATGCAGCAATGGGCAGCCGGCTACTTTTCGTTTCCAACCGGGAGAAAATCGTGCGCTTCGCCGTCGCCCTAGCCTTCGTGCCGGTACCGCTGACCGCCGCGCTGCTCTCCCTGGCTCCGATCTCGGAGTGGGAGCAGATCTTCGGGGAATCCCTGTGGTGGGTCGTGCCCGCCAGCCTGATGCTGCTAAGCTTGGCCATGCCGGCGGCCGCGCTTTGGCTGCATGGCCGCTACGTGCTGCGCTGCGAGGAAGAGAACGGCACCTTGCGGTGGACCGTTTTCCTCCTCTGGGGCCGGCGCGCCGAGGCAGTCGATACCGCTCAACTTGCCAGCGCGAAATTCACCTCGATAGCCGCCGGCACTCGTTTGCGCTCGCGCGACGCAGTCATCGATCTCGTTTTCGACGATGGCGGCGTCTTCCCGGAAGGCGAAGAAGCGATCTCCGACCTGGCCGGCGCGAGCCCGGAGCGATAAGAAATCGCGCCTTACGCCTCCACCAGATCCTTCTCCACCTTCAGGTTTCCGATGATGAAGTCCTGCCGGTCGGGCGTGTTCTTGCCCATGTAGAACGACAGGAGGTCGTCGCTGTTGTGGAGATGGTTGAGCGTCACGGGCTCCAGGCGGATGTTTTCCCGAGGCCTTTGAAGCGCGTGATCTCATGGCTGACGCCGAGCACGGCGATGGCGGCCTGTTTCTCCTGCTCGTTGTAGCAGTAGATGGTGCGCTTCTTGTTGCGCACGCGGAAGAGCGGCGTCTCGAGGATGAAGAGGTGGCTGTTGCGGATCAGGTCGGGGAAGAACTGCAGGAAAAACGAGATCAGCAGGAGCCGGATGTGCATGCCGTCGACGTCGGCATCGGTGGCAATCACGATCTTGTTGTAGCGCAGGCCGTCCATGCCCTCCTCGATATTCAGCGCGGATTGGAGGAGGTGAAATTCCTCGTTCTCGTAGATGACCTTTTTCGAGAGCCCGTAGGTATTGAGCGGCTTTCCCTTCAGCGCGAAAACCGCCTGCGTCTGCACATCGCGCGTGGCGGTGAGCGAGCCGGCGGCCGAATCGCCCTCCACGATGAAGAGCGTGCTCTCCTCCGCGCGCTCGTTGCGGTCGCCGAGGTGGAGGCGGCAATCGCGGAGCTTCTTGTTGTGCAGCGAAGCCTTCTTGGCGCGCTCGCGCGCGAGATTGCGGATGCCGGCGAGCTCTTTCCGTTCGCGCTCGCTGTCCTCGATCTTCCGCTTGATCGCCTCGGCCGTCTCCTTGTGTTTATGCAGGTAGACGTCGAGCGACTGCTGCATGAACTTGCCGACGAAATCCTTCAGACTCGGGCCATCGGGGCCGACGTTGACCGAGCCGAGCTTCGTTTTCGTCTGCGATTCGAAGACCGGCTCCATCACGCGCACCGACACCGCGGCATCGATCGACTGGCGGATGTCGGCGGAGTCGTAGTCCTTCTTGAAGAAGTTGCGGATCGTATCCGTCAGCGCCTCGCGGAAGGCACCGAGGTGCGTGCCGCCCATCGTGGTATGCTGGCCGTTGACGAAGGAGTAGTACTCCTCGCCGTAGTGAGTGCCGTGGGTGAAGGCCACTTCGATGTCGTCATCCTCGATGTGGATGATCGGGTACAACGGCTCGCCGCTCAGATTTTTCTGGAGCAGATCGCGGAGTCCGTTCTCCGATTTGAACGATTTGCCGTTGAAGGTCAGCGTGAGCCCGCGGTTGAGGAAGGCGTAGTTCCACAGCATGTCCTCGACGAACTCCGGACGGAACTTGAAGTCTTTGCCGAAGAGCGCCTCGTCGGGCATGAACTCGATCAGCGTGCCGTTGCGCTCGTCGCTCTTCGCGACCTTGTGATCCTTCTTCAGCTTTCCCTTCTCAAACTCGACGACCTTCGTCTGGCCTTCGCGGAAGGCCTGCGCGCGATACTGAAACGCGAGGGCGTTCACGGCTTTCTGGCCGACGCCGTTCAGGCCGACGGATTTCTGGAAGGTCTCGCTGTCGTATTTCGCGCCCGTATTGATGATGGACACGCAGTCGATCAGCTTGCCGAGCGGGATGCCGCGGCCGTAGTCGCGGACCCTGAGCGTGCGGTCGTTGAGCTCGATCTCGATCTTCTTGCCGTGGCCCATCGTGAATTCGTCG
>JAZKEV010000218.1:0-3635 GCA_040386765.1 Verrucomicrobiota bacterium
CTTTTTGTTTACCGACGTAGCCGACGATGCCGCACATGGGAGGAAGGAATTAAGAGGAAAGAGACCGTGAAGGGATGAAGGACAATCAGAACTAAAGCGGCTGGAGCGCCAAGGTGTTATACCCGAGGCGACGCGGCACGCGATGGGAAAGCGCGCCCGCACTGAGTCTGCCTGCCGCCGTTGCATCCAGGCATCATCCCGTGCGTATGAGCTCGGCCAGACCATCGGCGATGGAGACCTGCGCCCGGAAATCGAGCGCCTGGGCAGCTTGGGCCGGATCGCCACGCGAGTGGATGATGTCGCCGGTGCGCGGCGCGGCGTGCGTGTGCGGAGCGGCGGAAGGGTAGTGGCCTTGGAAAATTTGGACGATCTCGAGCAGCGAGGTCGCGCGCCCCGTGCAGATATTGGCCGCGCCGGTGACCACGCTAGGCCGCGTGGCCGCCATGAGATTGGCGCGCGCCACATCGTGCACCGAGATGAAGTCGCGCGTCTGCTGGCCGTCGCCGTAGATCGTGATGGATTTGCCCTCACGAAACCGGCGGTCGAAGATCGAGATCACCCCGGAGTAGGGCGAGGCGGGGTCCTGGCGCGGGCCGAAGACATTGAAGTAACGCTGGCAGCGCGCCACGAAGCCGAAGGCATTCGCGTGGCCGATGAGGATCGCCTCGCTGGCGAGCTTGCCGGCGCCGTAGGGGCTGATGGGCTTCTTCTCGCTGGCTTCCCGGATCGGCAGGTCCGTGGTATCGCCGAAGATGGCGGCCGACGAAGCGAAGACCACGCGCGGCACCTTGTTCTTGCGCGCCGCCTCGGCCACCAGATGGGTGGCGTGGATGTTCAGCGCGTAGTTCACGTCCGGGCTCTCCATGCTGTCCTGCACGCTCACGAGAGCCGCGAGGTGGATGATGGCATCGGGCCGGGCCTCCGCGGCGAGGGCATCAACGACGCCGGGCACGGAAACATCGGCCTCGTGCAGTGCAAAATGCGACGAACGTGTGGCGCCGGTGAGATTTTCCCTACGCCCGGTTCGGAAATTATCCACGCCGACCACGCGATGACCCGCAGCGAGGAGCTGGTCGGTCGTGTGGCTGCCAATAAAACCGGCGGCGCCGGTGACAAGAATGGTGAACATGCGGCGCGGCGGAGGATTTTTGCTGGCGAAATCTGGGAAGCAGGCAAACTTCGATCAAGGTTTTATAGCAAACCACTTACCAGTTACCCATCTTATTATGACGACCCAGAAACGAGTATTGGCAGTGATCATGGGCGGTGGCCGCGGCACGCGTCTCCACCCGCTCACCCTCGAGCGCTGCAAGCCCGCCGTACCCCTCGCTGGCAAATACCGCCTCGTGGATATCCCGATCAGCAACTGTCTGAACAGCGACATCAACCGGATGTTTCTGCTCACGCAGTTCCAGACGGCGTCGCTGCACCGGCACGTGCAGAGCACGTATCACTTCGATCCGTTCGGCGGCGGCTTCGTCGATATCCTCGCGGCGGAGCAGACCGAGCGCGGCTCGGACTGGTACCAAGGCACGGCCGACGCAGTGCGGCGAAATCTGCTGCACTTCCGCTCGTTTCCGCACGACTTGGTGCTGATCCTCTCGGGCGACCAGCTGTATCGGATGGATTTTAGAAAGATCATCGAGGAGCACGTCGAGAAGGGCGCGGATGTGACGATCGCCACGATCCCGTTCCCCGTGTCGCGCGTGGAGGGACTCGGCCTCGCGGCGGTGAACGACGACCTCTCGATCGCGCGCTTCGTGGAGAAGCCGAAGGATCCCGCCGTGATCGACAGTGTGGCCTTGAGCCCGAAGCTGCAGGCGACCCTCACGACCACGTCGACGGAGAAGCACTGCCTGGCCTCCATGGGCATCTACGTCTTCAACCGGCAGGTGCTGACCGACGCACTCGACAACACGATGGCGGACTTCGGCAAGGAGATCATCCCCGGCCTGCTTGGCAAAAAGAAGCTCTTCGCCCACATCTTCGAAGGCTACTGGGAAGACATCGGCACGGTGAAGGCCTTCTTCGACGCCAATCTCGCGCTGGCGCAGCCGCTGCCGCCCTTCAACTTCTTTTTGCCCCAGGCGCCGATCTACACGCAGGACCGCTACCTGCCGGCCTCCAAGCTCAACAAGTGCGCCATCGATCACGTGGTGATCGGCGACGGTTCGATCATCACGGATTCGACACTGCACCACTGCGTGCTCGGCATCCGCTCGTACATCGGCGAGGGCAGCAATCTCGAGGATACGATCGTGATGGGCTCGGATTACTATGAGACGGAAGAGCAGCTCGCCGCGAACGAGGCGCAGGGCCGCCCGCACCTCGGCGTCGGCAAAAACTGCCGGATCAAGGGCGCGATCATCGACAAGAACACGCGCATTGGCGACGGCACGGTGTTGATCGCGACCGGCAAGGCGGACGGCACGTATTTGAACGGCCTCGTGATCATCCGCGACGGCGTGCTCGTGGTGCCGAAGAACGCGGTGCTGCCCGCCGGCTCGGTGGTCTGAGCCATGGAGACGCGGCGCCCTCACCACACGAGAAGTGGCGGGGGCGCTGAATAGGACCGGCAGCGGCGCGAAAGCGACGCCTCGGAAGGTGGGGCGGTTTATCCCTAAACCGCCGTGCCCTCGGGGTCCGCAGCTCCCGAGGGGCGTGTTAATGTGTGTCTTCAAAAGAGTAAACGTGGTCCTCAAGTCAGAGATCCCTCCGACTTTCGTGGTGTTAGTGTGCGTGTGTTTCGCGGGCTAAAATGAATTGATCGGTGTCTGGCTCCAGACTCTCAGCTCTCAGCTATCGACTCGTTCCCCCTTTCAATTCGCCGGCCACGCGTCTGCGTTTAGCAGACCCTTATTTTCTACCGCGCAGGCGATCAGCCGGAGCCGCTGAAAGTAGATTTCACGGGAGTGAAATCCTTTAGCGGTTCTCCACTCAGAAACCCCGATCCGTTCCACAGGAGCCGAACCGAGGACAAAACCGAGAGCAGAAACTCCTCCGACTTTCGTGTGTTTCGTGGGCCAAAATGAATGGGTCCGATGCCTGGCTCTAGACTCTTAGCTCTGAGCTCTCAGCTATCGCCTCTCCCCCCGCATCCACCGTGCCCTCCGCACGTGCCGCCGCCCAGGCCGCGCGCTTGGCCAGTTCCGCCTCCAGATAGGCATAACCCAGTCCGGAGACCTTCTGGATTTCGATCTTCAACCGCAGTTCCTCCTCCACCGTGCGTTTCGGGATGCTTTCAAGATTATCCGCGGAATAGCCCGGAAATAGCCGGGCAAACCCCGCCTCCAGCTTGGCCGTATCCCGGCCGAAGTGCTTCGCCATCTTGATCCCCTTCAGCATGACCCCCTCCGGACTCATCTGTAGAAACCGCGGCAGCGCCGGTTCGCCAGTATCACTATTATCCGCCACCGCTCCCGTCGCGGGCGTGACCACCTTCTGATCCGGCCTGACCACCACCGCCTCCACTGCGGCCCCGCCCGTCTTACCACCAGACCCGCCCGCCTTCCGCCCAAGGCTGTCTGCGCCCTTCCCCTTGGCCGGCAGGCCCGCGCTCCCAGCCCTCGCCTCTGCCGAGCGCGGCCGATCCCGTTTTGCCCCGGAATAGCCCGGAAATACCAGAGGCGTAGGAG
>JAZKEV010000219.1:0-20915 GCA_040386765.1 Verrucomicrobiota bacterium
GGGAGGGGGATGTGGACGAGCGGGTCGGACTCGGGGCCGGTGAGCTTCTCCGTCACCATGGCCGGGGTGAACAAGGCGCTGGCGGTGAGGGCGGTGAAATCCGAGTCGCTCTTGAAACCGCGCGAGGCTTCGCCGAACTCGCCCGGGTGCGAGAGGAGGGTGGAGGTGCGGCCATTGCCCGGCTCGACGACGGTGGTGACGCCGCCTTCGCGAGCGTGACGGGCGCCCGCGGCAGCGGTGTGGCCATTGAAACCCGCGTGAGTGCTACCGGACTTTTCGGCGCCAGCGGCAACCGGCTCGGCGGCGGCGGCAGCGGCTTCCTGCTCGGACATGGCGGCCACGCCTTCCGTGGAGCGAGTCGCAACGGTCAGGACGCGGAAGCCGCATTTGCGCGCGGCACCGGCGAGCAGGCTGATCCACGTCGTGCGGCCTTCGCCCTCGTTGGACGAGGTGAAGCCGCAGATGAGGCCGTGATTGGGCGAGTAGGCGAGGCGATCCTGCAGCGCGATCCACGTGCGGAAGGCCCAGTCGTCGCGCTCGGCCTGCGACATGCGCTCGATGTTGCCGAGCGTGCTGATGACGGGCAGGCCGGTGACGCGGGTGACATCGTCTTCGGTCTTGAGGCGGACGTCGAAAATTTCGCGACGGACAACCTCGGCACCGGCGAGGAAGAAACCGATCATGCCGCAGAATGCTGCGACGATCACGATCTTCACCATCGGCTTGTGCACCGAGATGGAGTCCTTCGTGGCCGGTTGGAGGACGCGGAAATTGCCGGGAGGGTTGGCCTTGAACAACTCGATGGCACGCTGGCGGGCGATCAGCTGGTTCTTGAGATTTTCGAAGGTGCGGATGTTGGCGAAGGCGATCTCCTGCTCTTCACGGCTCGGGCCGCCGTCGAGGGCGGTGGCAGCCGCCGGATCCGCGCTGGCGGCATTGCGGGCGCGCGCTTCGCGCATCGCCTTGTCGAAGGACCAATCGGAGGGCAGGCCGGTCTTGAGCTGCGCGACACGCAGGCGGGCGGACCTTACGGCGGGATGGATATCGGTATATTTGGCGAGAGCGTCGGCCAGTTCCTCTTCCGCTTTCTGAATCTGCTCGAGGCGACGGGGCGCCATCGTGACGGGCGAGTCAGGCGCGGGTGCGGCGGTGACGATGGCGGTCGTGGAGATACCGGCCGGCAGCATCTTGCGCGCGGCGGCGAGGTCGGCCTCGTTATCTTTAATGTACGTCGTGTTGTTCTTGTCGGCGATGATCGCCTCCTGCCGTTGATTTTCCTGCGTCCACTCGATGAACACCTCGTTGAAGGCATTGGCCAGGGCGACCGCGGATTCGGGGGTGGTGGCGGTGGCGAAGATATTGACGATATCGCTCTGGCGCTCGAAGGAGGCGCCGACGTTGCTGAGCGTGTGCTCGGGCATCTTGGAGCGCTGAGCGGCCGCGCGGATGAGCTCGGGCGATTTCGAAATGCTCGCGAGCGTCTCGCCGCGCACCAGCTGAGGGCGATAGGCGTCGCCGGTGATCTGGGCGTCCTGACGGACGAGTTGGGCCGAGGCGCTGTAGCCCGTGGCCCAGCTCTTCACCCCGTAAAGGGCGCCGAGGCCGGCGCCGATCAGGCCGCCGAGCACAAGCCAGTACCAGCGGCGGCTGGCCGGGCGGAGGATCGAGCCCGCATCGAGCGTGAACAGAGGCGCCTTGGTAGGCCGCAGCGGCGTGACGGACGGAGGCGTGCCGGTGCCGGAGCCGCGGCGGCGCGAGGACGGCATGCGCGCGCGATCTTGCTCGCGCACTACGCCGTCGGAGTCGGAAAAGTTACCCGTGGGACCATTGTGACCATTCATTGGCAGAGAAATAAAAATGCTCGAGGGACTTGGTTTGCGCTCGTGGTGGAATCCTACTTTCCCAGCCTCAGGGGAAACAGTAGGTGGAGACCTACATTGGGGTGGGGTGAGTGGCTAAGTTCACCTATCGAACAGGCTCCCTCCGCAGGGGATGGGAGATTTTCAACTGCGCTGGACGCCCAGTTATTCCGCTTTCGTCAGACGCAAATTACGCGGCCACTAAGAAGGGCCGAATCCAGATCAGCTAGACGAGCTGATTGTGAATCGCGTAGGTCGTCAGCTCGGCATTGTTCGCCATGCTCATCTTTTCGAGGATGCGCATGCGGTAGGTGCTGACGGTTTTTACGCTGAGACCGATTTCTTTCGCAATGATCGTCGGGGTTTTTCCCGAGGCGATCTGCCGAAGGACGAGAAATTCACGGTCGGAGAGCCGCTCGTGCGGGGGCGTCTGCACATCGATCGCAAGATACGAGGCCATTTTTTCCGCGAGGGACGGGCTCACGTAGCGGCCGCCGGCCATGATCTTCTTCACCGCGCCGACGAGCTCGCTGGGGGCGGTCTCCTTGGTCATGTAGCCAGCCGCACCGGCCTTGAGCAGACGCACGGCGAACTGGTCTTCCGGCAGCATGCTCAGCATGAGCACGGGGAGCTTCGGCTTCGACTTCTTGATTTCCTTAAGCACTTCCACCCCGCTGCGGCCCGGCATGGTGATATCGAGGACCACGATATCCCAATGCTCTTTCCACACGCGCTCGATCGCCTCCTGCGCGCTGCTGGCCTCGCCGAATTCCGCGCGCTTAAACTCCTCCGCCAGGATTTGTTTCAATCCCTGGCGCAGAATCGCGTGGTCATCGGTGAGGAGTATCTTCATTGCCGTCTCTTGAGTACCCCTTATCGACCCGCAGGTTCCTCGACGGGTTTCCGTAGAGGTGCACGCAACACCATGGTAGTGCCTTCTCCCGGGGCGCCGCGGAGTGTAAGTTCTCCGTGAATCTGCTTCGCGCGCTCGCGCATGCCGACCAGGCCGTTGGAACGCGCGCCAGCCAGCTCCGTTTCAGCTATGCCGCGACCGTTGTCGCGCACGAGGAGGACGAGCTGGCCGTCTTCCTCGGAAAAACGCACCTCGACGTGCGACGCCTTGGCGTGGCGCATGACGTTGGTGAGCGTCTCCTGGAAGATGCGAAAATAAACCGTGGAGTACTCCTCATCGAAAAGCTGCTCGGGAACCTCGATGTCGACCGAGCACGGAATATGGGTGCGGCTCTGAAAATCGTTGGCCTGCCATTCGAGCGCGGCGACGAGGCCGAAGCTGTCGAGAATTCCCGGGCGGAGGTCGGTGGCGATGCGGCGGACCGTCTGGATGGTGGCGTCGAGGTGGCCGATCATCGTGCGGACCTTCTCCTGCACCGGCAGCTGCGCGCGCACGACTTTCCCCGAGAGCCACGAGAGATCGAGCTTCAACCCGGTGAGCGCCTGCCCGAGTTCGTCATGCACCTCGCGCGAGATACGCGTGCGCTCTTCCTCCCGGACATGCTGCAAATAGTTCGTGAGCGCGCGGAGCTGGTCGAGCGACTCGCGGAGCTGGTGCTCGGCCCGCTGCCGCTCGCGACGCTCGGCGGCCTCGCGCAACGCGCGATGCACGGCGGGGCCGAGCCGGGCAAGACGAGTCTTGAGGACGTAGTCGGTCGCGCCGTTCTTGAGGGTTTCGATGGCGACTTCCTCGCCCATGGTGCCGGTGACGAAAATGAAGGGGGTATCCGGCACCCTTTCCCGCGCAATAGCGAGCGCCGCGTAGCCATCGAAGGCGGGCAGCGCATAGTCGGATAGGATCAGGTCCGGCGGCCGCTGCTCAAGCTGCTCCAAGTAGTCCTCGCGCGACTCGATGCGCGTGAGCGAGAATTGCAGGCCGGCATTGCGCAGGAAGTGCTCGATGAGCTCAGCGTGCGGAGCATTGTCTTCCAGGAGGAGGATGTGCAGGGCCGAGGGCACAGCCACCGCCCCGCCGTTCGCACCGGTTTCCGGCGCGAGCGGTTCGGTCGGGGCGGAAGGGTGTGGGGGACCTGCCATTCGAACGGAAAACTGTGTCGCGCTCAGCTTGCCCTGGCCTCCGCAAATGTGCGGTGCCGGTCAGGCGGCGGTTGATTGATCCCGAGCCAGAACAGCTCAAGCTGCTGCAGCACCAGCGCGAAGCGTCGGAATTCCACGGGTTTCACGACATACGCGTTGGCCCCGAGTTGGTAGCTTTGCCGGACGTCGCGATCGTCCTGCGAGGAGGTGAGCATCACGACGGGCGTAGATTTGAGATCGGCGTCGGACTTCAATTGACGCAACACCTCGAGGCCGTCCACACGGGGCATCTTCAGGTCCAGCAGCACGAGGCAAGGCTGGCCGCCGGTGCGATTTTCATACTGTCGGCGCGAGTAGAGGAAATCGAGGGCCTCGACTCCATCGCGAACGTGCACCACCCGGGGTGCCGGCGTGTGCGTCGCAAGGGTGTGCAGCACCAACTCGGCGACGGCCGCGTCGTCCTCGGCCAACAGGATGAATTTTTCGTCGGGGCTCATACCTTTTCGTCGTTTGCGATCGGGATGGAGAAGTAAAAAGTGGCGCCGCCGTCGACCGTGCCCTCGGCCCAGGTACGGCCGCCGTGGCGCTGGACGATGCGCCGCACGTTGGCCAGGCCGATGCCCGTGCCCTCGAAATCGCTCGCGGGATGCAGGCGCTGAAAGACCCCGAAGAGCTTGCCCACGTACTTCATATCGAAGCCTGCGCCGTTGTCGCGGATGCCGATGATATGCTCCTTGTCGGTGGAGTCCGCAAAGATCTCGATTTTTGCCTCGGGCCGCCGGCGAGTGTACTTGATGGCATTGGCAATCAGGTTGAAGAGCGCCTGCCGGAGCAGGAAGGGATCGCCGTAAATATGGGGGAGATCCTGAATTTTCCAATCGATCGACCGGTTGTTGGTCTGGGCGAGGAGGTCGCGCCGCACGTCCTTGATCGTATCGGCGGGATTGAAGCGCACCTTGTGGATTTCGGCGCGGCCGATGCGCGAGAAAGTGAGCAGGTCGGCGATCATCAGGCCCATGTTCTCGGCGGAGTCGCAGATCGTATCGAGATGCCGCCGGCTTTTCTCATCCAGGCTTGCTCCGAGGTCGCTCTTCAACATTTCCGAGAACCCCGCGATGTGGATCAGCGGGGCGCGGAGGTCGTGAGAGATGGAGTAGGAGAACGCTTCCATTTCGTGATAGGCGGCTTGCAACTCCGACGTGCGCTCTTCGACGCGCCGCTCGAGCTCCGTATTGAGCCGGCGAATCTCGTCTTCGGCGTGTTTGCGCTTGGTAATATCGCGAGCAATCGTGGAAAAGCCAGTCAGGCGGCCCGTATCGTCGCGCAAGGCGGTGATCACGAACGCCGCCCAGTAGTGGGTGCCATCTTTGCGCACCTGCCAGCACTCATCCTGAAAGCGGCCTTCCGCGGTGGCAACGGCGAGCGCAAGGTCGGGCTTCTTCCGCTCCACATCCTCCGGCGTGTAGAAGCGGTGGAAACGCCGCCCGACGATCTCCTGCGCGCGGAAGCCCTCAATGCGCTCGGCGCCGGCATTCCACGTGGTGATGCGGCCGTGCGTATCGAGCATGTAGATCGCGTAGTCTTCCACGCCTTCCACCAGGAGGCGGAAGCGCTCCTCGCTCTTGCGCAGGGCTTCTTCCGTGCGGCGGCGCTCGGTGATGTCGCGGATAAAACTGGTGAAGACCATCGGGCCGTCGCCGGAAATGCGCGTGACGGTGAGTTCGACCGGGAACTCCGCGCCATTGGCCCGCATGGCCATGATTTCCACCCGGTGACCGAGCATCCGGCCGCGGCCCGTCTGGATAAAACGCTTCATGCCCTTCTGATGCAGTTCGTGATTCGTCGGCGGAATGACGAGTTCGGCCATTTCGCGGCCCATGGCGAGCGCGCGGCTATAACCGAAGATCCGCTCGGCCGCGGGATTCCATTCGATGATGCGGCCCTGCTCGTCGATGGAGACGATCGCATCGAGGGCAGTTTCAAGCACAGCGGCCTTGCGGGCTTCGCTGCGGCGCAGCGCCTCCTCGGCATGCTTGCGATCGGTGATATCGCGGATGAAGGCGGTGAAGAGCGGCGGCTCGCTGCCGGGGATCTGCGTGAGCGCCAGCTCGATGGGAAATTCCTCGCCGCTGCTCCGGCGCGCCATGACTTCCACCGGGCGCCCAATCAAGCTGCTGGCCCCCGTCATCATATAGTCGGCGAGGCCGGGGAGATATTTTTCCGTGACGCTCTTGGGCACGATGAGGCTGTCCAGCGAGTGGCCGACGGTGCGTTCGCGGCGATAGCCGAAAATCTTCTCTGCCGCGGGATTCCACTCGCGCACGATGCCCTTGTGATCGATGGACACGATGGCATCGAGCGAGGTGTCGAGGATCGCCGTCTTGCGGGCTTCGCTCTGCTCCAGCGCGCTCGCCGCGGCCTTGGCCGACGTGAGATCGTGCAAGATGACCTGCACGGCCGGCTCTTCCTCGAAGGTAAGCCGCGTCATGGCCATTTCCACGGTGACTTCCCTGCCATCGAGGCGGGCGACCGTCTCCTCCGTAAAGAGAGGGGACATGCTGCCGCGAGCGGCGATCCAGGGCTCGCCCGAGCCGCCGTCGACGAGGGCGCGCAACCGCTTCCCCACGCTTTCACGCTCTTCGAGCGGAACGATCTCCAGCAGCGGCCGGCCGAGAATCTGGCTGGGCTCATCGGCGCCGAGAAGCGTACAGGCGGCTGTATTCAGAAAAGTGATGCGATCGCCGTTGACCACGAGCAGCGCGTCAGGGCACAGCTCGACCAGCCGCCGGTAGCGCTCCTCGCTCTTGCGGAGCGCTTCCTGATGCCGCATGCGCTCGGTGACATCGCGGGTGACCTGGGTGTAGCCCCGGAGTTGTCCCTTGTCGTCCCGCAGCGCCCGGATTGCCACATGCGCGCCGAACGGCACATCGCCTTTGCGCAGGCGCCAGCCCTCGTCTTCGAAGCGGCCCTGTTCGGCGGCGATCTTGAGGTCGCGGGCCGGGCGGCCGTCTTCGCGTTCCTGCGGGCGGTAAAAGCAACTGAAGGGGCGGCCGACGATCTCGCCGGCATTGTAGCCCAGCACGAGCTCGGCGCCCGCATTCCAACTGGTGATCTTCCCGTCGGTATCGAGCATGAAGATCGCGTAGTCCTTCACCCCGCTCACCAGCATCCGGAAGCGCTCCTCGCTCTCGCGCAGTCCCTTTTCCGCGAGGCGGCGCCGTTGACGTTCCTCGGCGAGACGCACGGCGCGCTCCACCGCGGGCACGAGGTTGGACATGCGCGTCTTCAGCACGTAATCGGTGGCGCCGCTGCGCAGCGAATCGATGGCGACTTCCTCGCCCATGGTGCCCGTGACAAAAATAAACGGGGTATCCGGCGTGCGGTCGCGTGCGATCGCCAGGGCGCTGAAGCCATCGAAGCCCGGCAGCCCGTGATCGGAGAGGATGATGTCAGGCGGATTATTCTCGATCTCGTGGAGGAAATCGCCGCGGGTCTCGACCCGCTTGGTGGAGAATGCGAGGCCGCCCGTGCGGAGCTCGTGATTGATCAAGGTAACGTCGGCGGGGACGTCCTCAAGCACCAGAATGCGAAGTTCCTT
Organism: Verrucomicrobiota bacterium; assembly: GCA_040386765.1. Classification (GTDB taxonomy): domain Bacteria; phylum Verrucomicrobiota; class Verrucomicrobiia; order Opitutales; family Opitutaceae; genus ER46. Next base: position 7,507 of record JAZKEV010000219.1, read on the forward strand.
CTTCACGTTGAAAGGGGTGGTGTTGGTGAAAGCACGGTGGGTCGGAGTTGTGAGCAAGAGTAGGCCAATTCGTCGGAAGCAACCAGTGGGTGCAGACCTAGAAGAGTGGGGTGGGTAGGCAGATAGGAGCGGGGCTCATGTGGCACGGGCGCTGTCGCCGGTGGGTTGAGCGACTACCCGATTGGGTTGGATATTGTGCGCTCGCGCATAGCGTTCGGCGGCGCGCGCGTAGATCTCGAGAATCGCGGTGGCCGTGTGCTGCCAGTCAAACTGGCGCACGCGGGCGAGGCCGGCGAGACGCAGGCGCTCGCGCAACGCGGTGTCCTGCGCGAGGCGGGCCAGCTGCCAGGCGAGATCGTCGACATCCTCCGGGTTGACGAGCGCTGCGGCATCGCCGCAAACCTCACCGACCGCGCCGAGGCGCGATGCGAGGACCGGGCAGCCACTCGCCATCGCCTCGAGCGGGGGCAGGCCGAAGCCTTCGAAAAGGGACGGATAGACGAAGACGGTGGCGGCGCGATACCATGTCGGCAGATCGGTATCGGAGACGAAGCCGAGTGTCCGGATATCGGCGGCAAACGGAGACCGACGCACCAGTTCGTGCACTACCTCGGCGCCATGCCAGTCGCTGCCCGCGAGCACCAGCTGCCACGGGGAAGGATTGCTAGTCTTGAAACGATTAAAGGCCTCGATGAGGCGCACGTGGTTCTTGGCCGGGTGCTCGATGCGCGCCACGTAGAGGAAAAATGGCGGCTCCACGCCCTGGCGTTGGCTCACTTTTGCCACGGCGTCGGCGCGACCTTCTGGCGAGAAGCGCTCGTGGTTGATCCCATTGTGGATCACCGAGACGCGCGAGGGAGGGACTTTGAAGAAGCGATGGATGTCCTGCGCGGTATCGTTGCTCACCGCGACAATCTCATCCTGCCGCTGGGCGAGCTGGCGCACGATCACGCGACCGTAAAACATGCGCGCGAGGTCGTATTTCTTCGGCAGGCGGAAGGGCGCCAGATCGTGGATCGTCGCGACGAGGGCGCACGGTGCGCGCCAGAGCATCCGGCGGTAGCTCGGCACGTGCAGCACATCGAGGCCCAGCTCGCGCACGAGCTTGGGCAGCGTGAAGTGATGCCAGAAAATGTTCTTAACGGCGGGACGATGCTTCTCGTCGACGCGCACGATCCGCATCGCATCGCCGACAAAGGCGAAGAGCGGCAGATCCTCCTCGAGCACGAAGAGCGTGAACTCGTGCCGCGAAGCGCTCGGCAGCAGCGCGCGCACAAGCGCGAGGACGTATTGGCCCACACCGGACTTTCCGCGCTGGATGACGGAGGTCGTGATGCCAATCTTCATTGACCACCCTCCAGGAGCAGCTGATCGAGACGGGTGAGGCGCAGGACGTTGCGGACATTGGGCTGCGGATTGGCGAAGAGCAGCTCGGTCTGCTGCGCCTTGGCCCACTTCTTGAGACGAAGCATGATCGCGGCGCCGGAGCTATCGATGAAGCGGAGTTGCGAGAGATCGACCGCGATGAGGGCAGTCTCCTTGGTGACGAAGGCTTGGAGGTGCTCGACCGTGGTCTGCCATACGGTTTCGGCATTGGAGGCGACGATCTCGCCGGACCACACGAGCGAGCGCAGGGTGCCATCGTGCTGTACGGAAGCCTGCGAATTAAGCGTCGCGGCCTCCCGTTCGACCTGCTCCTGGTTTTCGGCGAGGTGGAAGTGATCGGTGAGATTGAGGGTGGCAAACGCGCGCAGGACGGCGCGGCTCGGCGCGAGCAGCACGAGGTGACGGCGACTGGCGTGCAGGAGCTTCGCGTAACGGGCGAGGAAGGCGATGCCTGTGGCGTCGATGCGGCGGATCTTGCTGAGGTCGAGGAGCGTATTGTGGGTGCTTTGCTCGATTTCCTGCCAGATCGCGGGGTCGCGCTCGAGGGCGCGGCGCGTGAGCTGCACGCCCATATCGTAGCTGCGCCAGCCGGGGAGGCTGCACGGCTGCGACGCGGGCGGGTTGCGCAGCTCGCGTTTGCCGGAGAGATGCAGCATCTGGCGGGCAAAGGCGGGAAAGAAGTGGAAGACGTCGTTGGTGTAGCGCTTGTAAAGGCGGCGGGGTTCCTGGGCCAAGCGGTAGAGCCACTCCGTGCCGCTGCTGCGCATCCAGTCCGGAGCGCGCTTCACGCGGCCGGCCATGAAGTCGATCGTCGCGCCGACGCCGATGGCGACCGGAACACCGAGCGAGCGATAGTGCATCGCGATCCACTTCTCCTGCTTGGGGCAGCCGAAGGAGACAAGGAGCAGGTCGGGCGCGGCGGCGCGCACCTGGCGGCCGATCTCCTCGTGATCCATATCGAGCAGCGCGGAAAAACGGGGCGAGTAGCAGCCGACGATCTTCAGGGAAGGATGCTGCTCCTTCAATTTGGTCGCGGCCTCGGCGGCTACGCCTTCAGCGGCACCCAGCAGGAAGATCCGGTGACCCTTCTCCGCCGCGCGCTGAATCAGCTGCGGCGCGAGGTCGGAACCCGCAACACGCTCGGGCAGGGCATTGCCCAACAAACGGGACGCCCAGACGAGCGGCGTGCCGTCGCAAAGGACGAGATCGGCATCCAGCAAAATACGCCGAAGCTCCACGTCGTTGTGGGCTTGCGTGAGAAAATCGACATTCGCGGTGACGACGTAGTGCGGCTTCCGGGAGGCGATCATCGCATCGATGCGATCGACTGCGCCGCTGATCGTCAGATTATCAAAGGGTACGCCGAGGAGGGAGACAGGGCGGGGACCGCTAGTCGTAACCGCCTTCTGCTCAGGCGATTGAGTGGAGGTCGGTAGAGTGCGCGACGGGGACAGGGATTCCGCACTAAGAGGAGCCGAGGCGAAGTTCATGGGCCTATTCAACCGTATTTGCGAAAAACCCGATATGGGTGTTGTCCCTTCCGAAATCGTCTTCGCCGGTAAAACCCACCCTTCAACTGGGGCCTAGACCCACTTCAGCCTCTGACCGCCGTCATTTAAACTGCAGGCGAATGGTCCACCCAAGAGAGATTCCCTCAGCCGGGGGTATCGAAGCGTACCCGCTATCCGCGATGCAGGAGGGCATGCTGTATCACGCCCTGCAAGGCGGTACGGGCGTGGGCGGCAAGGACGTGGATGTTCAACAGGTTATCTGTGAATTGCCCGAGGCGATCGATCCGGCGCGGTTTGAACAGGCATGGCGGGAGCTCGTGGAGAAGCACGCTGTCCTCCGGACCGGCTTTGAGTGGGAAGGGCGGACGGAGCCCCGGCAGATCGTATGGTCGATGGCGCAGGTGCGGCTCGATTTCCACTGTGTTGAATTCGGGAGCGAGACGGAAGCGGAGGTAAAACAGGGGATCGAAGATTATTTGGTAGCGGATCGCGAACGCGGCTTCAAGTCGCTGGCCGTACCAGCGCTGCTCCGCGTGGCGTTGTTTCGCAGTGGAGCGGAGCGGTCGTGGTTCGTGACGACCTACCATCACATCTTAATAGATGCGCGCTCGATGGCGCTGATGTTTCGCGAGGCGCTGGAGCGCTACGAGGCGCTCGTCGAGGGCCGTGAGATCGCCGCCACTCCGGAGCGGCCTTATCGGCGCTACATCGACTGGCTGAAGGCGATCGACTGGTCCGCCAGCGAGGGCTTCTGGCGCGAGCACTTGAAGGGATTTGCGGCTCCCGCGGCGTTGCCGGTCGCACGAGCTAGCGCGCAGGTGGCACAGGTGGAGACAAAGGGGAGTGCGGGGAGTGCGGTCTCGGCCGTGGCGTGCGGTGAACGGATGCTGCGGTTGCCGGCCACCGCGAGCGAGGGCCTGCGCCGCACCGCGAAGCAACACGGCGTGACGGTGAATACGTTGGTGCAGGCCGCATGGGCGCTGGTCCTCAGCCGAAATAGTGGCGAGGACGATGTGGTCTTCGGAGCCTTGCGCGCGGGTCGTCATGTGCCGGTGGAAGGCGCAGCGGAGACGCTCGGACTCTTTATTAATACCGTGCCGGTCCGCTCGCGCGTGACCGAGACGACGACGGTGAGCGCTTGGCTGAAGGCGCTGCGCGAGCAGTGGGTGGCGATACGCGCCTATGAGCACACACCGCTGACGAAGGTGCAGCAGTGGAGCGAGGTTGCTGGCGGGCGGCCGCTCTTCGAAACGCTGCTCAACTACCAGGAACCGTCCTGGGATGCCTCGCTGAATGCGCTCGGGGGCAAGTGGGCGCAGCGCCGCTTCGATATTCGCAGCCGGCCGGGCTATCCGCTGGCGATCGATATTTACGGCGGCGAAACGCTCACGGTGAAGGCCTTTTACGAGCGCGCGCGGCTCGACGATGCGACGGTAGTGCGGATGCTCGGGCATTTCGGCACTATTCTCCAAGCGCTGGCGACGGATGCATGTGTAACGGTGGGCGAGCTGCCGATGCTCACGTGCAACGAGCGCGAGGAAATCGTCGTCGTCTGGAATCGCACGCAGGCGGACTATCCGCGCGAGACGGGCGCTCACTTGGAATTTCAACGTCATGCCGAGATCGCGCCGGAACGCGTCGCGGTGACCGATGCGAATACTACACTCACCTACGGCGAACTGAACCTCCGCGCCAACCGGCTTGCGCAGCGCCTGCGGACGTTGGGCGTCGGCACCGAGTCGCTTGTGGCTGTGTGCATGGAGCGTTCCGCGGAGATGCTGGTCGCGTGGCTCGGAACGCTGAAAGCGGGCGGTGCCTTTGTGCCGCTCGATCCGGGATACCCGAAGGATCGGCTGGCGTTTCAGCTGAAGGATTGCGGCGCGAGCGTGTTGCTCACGCAGTCGCGATTGCGTCCGCTGCTGTCGATGCTGCCGACGGGCGTGACGTTGATCGATGTGCCGGCGGACGGCAGTGGCTTTGAGGCAGAGTCGGATCGCGCGCCCGAAGTGGCGTTCGATTCACGCACTCTCGCCTACGTTATCTATACCTCGGGCTCCACCGGCCAGCCGAAGGGCGTCCAAATCGAGCACCGTGGCCTGATGAATCTGGTGACGTGGCATCAGCGGCTCTACGCGGTGACGCCGGCGGATCGCGCGACGCATCTCGCGAGCCCGGCTTTCGACGCCTCGGTGTGGGAGATCTGGCCCTACCTCGCGGCGGGGGCGAGTATTCACATTCCTGATGATGAGACGCGACTGTCGCCGGGTGGGCTGTGGCGCTGGATGGCGGAAAAGAAGATCACGCTGTCGTTCATGCCGACGCCGCTGGCTGAGGCCGCGATGAACGAGGCCTGGCCCGCGGAGATGACGCTGCGCGCGCTGCTCACAGGCGGCGACAAACTGAAGCGCCGCACGCCGGAAAATTTTCCCTGCACGCTCATCAATCACTATGGCCCGACCGAGAGCACGGTCGTCGCCACCTGCGCGGTGGTCGATCCGCGAGGCGCGGAGAATATCGCCCCGACGATCGGACGCCCGATCGCCAACACAACGGCTTACGTGCTGGATCGCGCACTGCGCCCGGTGCCGGTCGGCGTGGCGGGTGAACTCTTTATCGGCGGCGAGAGCCTCGCGCGCGGTTATCTGAACCGCCCTGAGCTTACGGCGGAGAAGTTCGTCACGGTCTCCGTTGATGGCGCTGCGCCGGTGCGGCTCTATCGGACGGGCGACCTTGTGCGCTGGACGGAGGAGGGTCAGCTCGAGTTTGTCGGTCGCATCGATGGCCAGGTGAAGATTCGCGGCTGCCGCATCGAGCTGGGTGAGATCGAGGCGACACTGCAGGGTGCTCCTGGAGTGCGCGAAAGCCTCGTTATCACGCGCACGACCGAGCGCGGCCAGGCGGAACTTGTGGCCTATGTGCTGGCACAGCCCGGCACCGAAATACTCTCCGAGGCCGAACTGATCGGCTATCTGCGGGCCAAGCTTCCGGGTTACATGATTCCCGCGGCGATCGTGATGCTCGAAACGTGGCCGCTGACGCCCAATGGCAAGATCGACCGCAAAGCGCTGCCCGCGCCCGCCGCGCGTACGGCTGCGGTGGATACGCCGCTCGTCGCTCCGCAGACGGCGACCGAGATCACGGTGGCGCAGGTGTGGTCCGATGTGCTCGGGTGCGCGAAGGTGGGCCGCGAGGATAACTTTTTCGACCTCGGCGGCCACTCGCTCCTCGCCGCGCAGGTGATCTCGCGGCTCAGCGCCGCGCTCGGCGCGCCGGTTTCGGTGCGCGTACTTTTCGACCAGCCCACGCTCGGCGCGTTTGCGCAGGAGCTGGATCGGCGCGCGGAAAACCATCCTGCGGCGCGCACTCCGGTGCAGCGCATGAAGCGCCGCGCGGCCCGCACCGAGCTGGAACTCGTCCAACCCAACTAATTTCCTGTCATGGCTTCCCAGACTCTTCCTGTTCCTGCTTCCGATTCGACCCCTCGCTCCGCGACGGTGGAGCGCCCGATCCCGGCCTCGTCCGGGCAGCGCCGGCTGTGGTTCCTGGAGCAGATGGAGCCGGGCTCGCCGCTCTATAATATTCCGTACCTCGTCCGCCTGAAGGGCCCGCTCAACGAAAAGGCGCTCGACCAGGCGCTCGGCAAGATCGTGGAGCGTCACGAGGCGCTGCGGACCAACTTCATCGCTGCCGGCTCGGAGCCCACGCAGGTGATCAAGACGTCCTGGAAGCTGGAGCTGCCCTTGACCGATCTCACGAGCGTGCCCGCCGGCGAACGGGAAGCGGAGCTGAAGCGGATCACGACCGAAGAGGCCAAGCAGTCCTTTAACCTTCAGACGGATCTGATGCTGCGCGTGCGGCTCTTCCGTCTCTCGCCGACAGACCATGCGCTCATGCTGGTGATGCATCACATTGCTTCCGACGGCTGGTCCATGGCCGTCATCTATCGTGAGCTGGGCGCCTGCTACGAAGCGTTTTCCAAGGGGCAGCTGCCGACGCTGGCAGAGCCGGAGATCCAATACGCCGACTTCGCCGAATGGCAGAAGGAGTACCTGCAAGGGGAGGTGCTGGAAAATCTCACGACCTACTGGAAGAAGCAGATCACGGGCGCGCCGGCTTTGCTGGAAATGCCCACGGACCTTGCCCGGCCGCCGCTCCAGTCGCACCGCGGCGAATGCGTGCAGCTGAATCTGCCGGCAAAACTCGTGGCCGATCTGAAGAAGACGAGCGCGCAGCAGCGCGTGACGTTCTTCATGACTCTGATCGCCGGCTTCAACGCCGTGCTGAACCGCTACAGCGGCCAGACCGACATCGTCGTCGGCTCGCCCGTGGCGGGTCGTGACGCGGCGGAGACGGAGAATGTCGTCGGGTTCTTCATCAACACGGTGCTGATGCGAACCAACCTTGCGGGCGATCCCACCGTGAAGGAATTGCTCGCGCGCGTCCGCGATATGTCGCTCGAGGCCTTCGAGCACCGCGAGATGCCTTACGAGAAGCTGGTCGAGGAACTGCAGCCGCAGCGTAATCTGAGCTTCGATCCGATCTGCCAAGTTTACTTCGCGCTGCAGAATATGCCGACAGCGCCGCTCAAGCTGAGCGGCATCGAGCTGAGCATCGCGCCCGTTTACACGGGCACGGCGAAGTCGGACCTGACGGTGTGGGCGATCGAGCTTACGAACGGCGAACTCGAAGTCACCGCGGAGTACGCGCTCGACCTCTTCAAGGGCGAGACGATCCAGCGTTTCCTCGGGCACTTCCAGACCGTGCTCGAGGCGATGGTCGCCAATCCCGAGGCGAAGCTTTCGCAGCTCCCGCTGCTGACCGTCGCCGAGAAGCGCCAGATGCTCGTGGAGTGGAACGCCACCGGCACCGAGTACCCGCGTGAGAAGACGCTGCACGAACTTTTTGCGGATCAGGTGGCGAAGACGCCCCATGCGACCGCGCTGGTTTTCGACGAACAAGAGCTGACCTACGCCGAGCTCAATGCCCGGGCGGAGCGCGTCGCGGCTTTGTTGCGCGAGCATAAGGTCGGCCCCGATACGCTGGTCGGAGTTTGCGTGGAGCGCTCGGTCGACATGATGGTGGGCCTTCTCGGTATCCACAAAGCGGGTGCGGCCTATGTGCCGCTCGATCCGAAGTATCCGAAGGAGCGCATCGCGTTCATGGTGCAGGATTCGCAGGCGCCTGTGCTGCTCACGCAGCTGAGCCTCCTGTCGAAGTTGCCGGCGCATCAGGCGGCGGTGATCTGCCTCGACGATCTCAAGACGACCGCGACCAGTGAAACGTCCGTTCCGGTGAAGACCGAGACGAAGCCCGAGCATCTCGCGTACGTGCTCTATACCTCCGGCTCCACGGGCAATCCCAAGGGCGTGATGGTGACGCACCGCAACGTGGTGAACTTCTTTGCCGGCATGGACAAAGTCCTCGGCACGGAGCCTGGCGTGTGGCTGGCAGTGACGAGCATCTCCTTCGACATCTCGGTGCTGGAGCTTTTCTGGACGCTGTCGCGCGGCTTCAAGGTCGTGCTGCTCTCCGACGCCGCCAAGCTACCCGGCTTAGCGGAGGCGAAGCAGGCGAGCGCGGCCCCGGCCAAGAAGACGCTGGATTTCTCGCTCTTCTATTTCGCGAGCGACGAATCGACGGACGGCGACCGTTACCGGCTGCTGCTCGAGGGCGCCAAGTTTGCCGATACGCATGGCTTCAAGGCCGTGTGGACGCCGGAGCGCCACTTTCATTCGTTCGGCGGGCTGTATCCGAATCCGGCGGTGGTAGGCGCGGCGATCGCGACGATCACGAATCGCGTCCAGATCCGCGCGGGCAGTTGCGTGACGCCGCTGCATCACCCGGCGCGTGTCGCGGAAGAGTGGTCGGTCGTGGATAATCTTTCGAAGGGCCGGGTCGGCATCTCGGTGGCCAATGGCTGGCATGATCGCGACTTTTCGCTGATGCCGCAGAATTTCGCGGAGCGCCGCGAGATCATGCGCAAGAGCATGGACACGATCCGCAAACTCTGGCGCGGCGAGGCGGTGGAGTTCACCGGCGGGCGCGGCAACCAGGTGCCGGTGAAGATCTATCCGCGTCCGATTCAGAAGGAGCTGCCGATGTGGGTGACGGCGGCGGGCAGCCCGGAGACCTTCAAGGTGGCGGGCGAGATGGGTGCAGGCGTGCTCACGCACTTGCTTGGCCAGGAGCTTGATGATCTCGCGAAGAAGATCAAAATTTACCGGCAGGCGCGGCGCGATGCCGGGCACGAGGGCGAGGGTTGCGTGACGATCGCGCTGCACACCTTCGTGGGCGACGACATCGAGGCGGTGAAGGCCAAGGTGAAGGAGCCGTTGATCCGCTATCTTGCGGATTCGGCGGACCTGATGAAGAGCCTCACGCAGGCGATGTATCCGGGCGCCGAGATGAAGAATCTCACCGCTGAGGAGACGCGCGGGCTCGTGGAGTTTTCCTTCAACCGCTACTTCGAGAGCTGCGGCATGCTCGGCACAGCGGCGACCTGCAAGAAGACGCTCGCGAAGCTCGCGGGCATCGGGATCGACGAGATCGCATGCCTGATCGACTTCGGCGTCGACGTGGAGTCGACGTTGCAAGCCCTCGATAAACTCGATGCGGTGCGCGCCGAGTGGCAGGCGCAGGCGCCCGCGGCTGACGCGGCAAAGACCGAGGCGAAGCGCACGGTGCCGCTCGTCGAGCAGATGGAGCGGCATCAGGTCACGCACCTGCAGTGCACGCCGTCGTTTGCGCGGATGCTCGCGGGCTCCACCGAAACGCTTACGGCACTCAAGTCGCTGAAGAAGCTGATGGTGGGCGGCGAAGCGCTTGCCACCGGCCTCGCCGAGCAACTCGTGCGCGAACTGCCGGGCGATACGATTAATATGTACGGCCCGACAGAGACCACGATCTGGTCCACGACGAGCGTGGTGAAGACGGTCGAGAGCACGACAGGTGCGATCGATATCGGCCGGCCGATGGCCAACGCCAGCCGGTGCCGGTGGGCGTGCCGGGCGAGCTCTGGATCGGCGGCGATGGCGTGGCGCGCGGTTATCTGCGCCGCGCAGAGCTGACCAACGAAAAATTTGTCGCTGATCCGTTTGTATCCGGAAACCGGATGTACCGGACGGGCGACCTTGTGCGCTACCGCACGGATGGCGTGATCGACTTCCTCGGCCGCGTGGATCATCAAGTGAAGGTCCGCGGTCACCGCATAGAACTCGGCGAGATCGAGGCGGCGCTGATGCAGCACTCCGATATCCGTCAGGCGGTCGTGGTGCTGCGCACCGATAATCCGGAAGACCCGCAACTGGCCGCGTATCTCGTGCCCGCGGCGGCGGAAGTGCCGGCGCCCAATGCGCTGCGCGATTTCCTGAAGCAGAAGCTGCCCGAGCACATGGTGCCGGCGGTCTACGTTTCCTTGGAACAGATGCCGATGACGCCCAATGGGAAGATCGACCGCAAGGCGCTTCCGGCCCCGCAAGGCAGCCGCGTTAAAGGCGAGGGCGAGTTCGTCGCGCCGAAGGGCAGCGTCGAGCAATCGCTGGCGCAGATCTGGAAGGATATCCTGCACGTCGAGCAGATCGGCGTGGACGACAACTTCTTCGATTTCGGCGGCCACTCGCTGCAGGTCGTGCAGGTGCAGAACCGTCTCCGTGAGACGCTCGGCATCGATGTGCCGGTGTTGAAGCTCTTCCAGTTTCCAACGATCAGAGCGCTGGCGAAATTCATCGACGAGCAGCAGGGGCCGGCGGGTGACGATGCCTTCCGCGCTAAGATCGAGGAGCGCACGCGCCGCCGGCAGAATGCCATGACCATCCGCCGCCGTGGCGCCGCACCGGTCGAGACCCCGTAAGGTCCCAGCTCATTTTCAATTTCCCCACATTCATTCGGTCCAAATGAATCAAAGCGAATCTCCGGAAAGCATTGCCATCGTCGGGATGGCAGGTCGCTTCCCTCAGGCAAAAAATATCGAAGAGTTCTGGCGCAACCTGCGCGAGGGCCGCGAGAGCGTGTCGTTTTTCGACGACGCGCAGGTGCAGTGGCTGCCCATCGAGCATCCGCCGCGCCTGGACGATCCGCGCTATGTGAAAGCCCGTGCGGTGATGGAGAAGCCGGAGTGGTTTGACGCGGCGTTCTTCGGGATGAACCCAAAGGAAGCCGAGGTGATGGACCCGCAGCATCGCGTGTTTCTCGAGTGCGCATGGGAAGCGCTGGAGCACGCGGGGTGCAACCCCGACACGTACGACGGCATGATCGGCGTCTTCGCGGGCGCGAGCATGAACACGTACCTGTTCACCAATCTGCTCACGAATCCGAATCTCGTGAAGGACTTCGGGCTCTTCTCGTCGATGATCATGAACGACGGGGACTTCGTGCCGACGCGCGTCTCCTATAAGTTCAATCTCCGCGGCCCCAGCGTGAATGTGCAGACGGCGTGCTCGACCTCCCTCGTGGCGGTGTGCATGGCGGCGCAGAATCTCCTCGGCTATCGCTGCGATGTTGCGCTGGCCGGTGGCGTCTCGATCACCTTTCCCGCGAATCGCGGGCAGCATCACCAGGAGGGCGGCATTCTGTCGCCGGACGGGCATTGCCGCACCTTCGATGCGAAGGCGGCCGGCACGGTGCTGGGTGACGGCGCGGGCGTGGTGGTCTTGAAGCGGCTGAGCGATGCGCTGGCCGATGGCGACAATGTGCTCGCGGTCATCAAGGGCACGGCGATCAACAACGACGGCTCGGTGAAAATCGGCTACACCGCGCCGAGCGCGGACGGGCAGGCTGAAGCGATCGCGCTGGCGCAGGCTGAGGCGGGCATTGCGCCTGAGACGATCTCATACGTCGAGGCGCACGGCACGGGCACGCCGCTGGGCGACCCGATCGAGATCGAGGGCCTGACGAAGGCCTTTGGCGTAAAGGGCAAAAAGCAGTTTTGCGCGATCGGGTCGGTGAAGAGCAACATCGGGCACCTCGATATCGCGGCGGGCGTGGCCGGGCTCATCAAGACGGTGCTCGCGCTGCAGCACGAGGCGATCCCGCCGAGCCTGCACTTCGAGAGCCCGAATCCGAAGATCGATTTTGCGAACAGCCCCTTTGTGGTGAATCACGCGCTGAAGCCGTGGCCGCGTGCCAAGGCGCCGCGTCGTGCGGGCGTGAGCTCCTTTGGCATCGGCGGCACCAATGCGCATGCGGTGCTCGAGGAAGCTCCGGCGCTGGAGCCGACGAGCGGCTCGCGGAAGAAGCAACTGCTGGTGCTCTCGGCCAAGACGGCGAGCGCGCTCGAGGCGGCGACGGAGAATCTCGCGGCGCATCTGGAGAAGCAGGGTGATTTGAACGGCGCGGCGGGAGCGGCGGGTGTTAAGGCCGCTGCGGGGACGGCGGAGCGCGCGCTGACTGACATGGCTGATATGGCCTACACGTTGCAGGTTGGCCGGAAGGTCTTCGGGCATCGCCGTGCGGTCGTCGTGGAAAGCGCGGCGGATGCGGTGGCGGTGCTGCGAGCGAAGGATGCGAAGCGGGTCGTGACCGCAAAGTCCGACGCGGCGGGCGCCAAGGTGGCGTTTCTCTTTCCCGGGCAGGGCGCGCAGGCGGTTAATATGGCGCGCGAGGTGTACGAGACCGAGCCAAGCTTCCGCGCGACGGTGGATCGCTGCTGCGAGGTGCTGAAGCCCAAGCTCGGGCTCGACCTGCGCGAAGTGATCTTTGCGAAGCCGGAGGCGGTGGAGCAGGCGACGAAGCTTTTGACGGAGACGCGGATCACGCAGCCTGCGCTCTTCACCATCGAGTATGCGCTGGCGCAGCTCTGGATGGCGTGGGGCGTGAAGCCCACGGCGATGATCGGGCACTCGCTCGGCGAGTATGTGGCGGCCACGCTGGCGGGCGTGATGTCGCTGGAGGACGCGCTGGCGCTCGTGGCCGAGCGGGCGCGCCTTATGCAGGCCCAGCCGGCGGGCGCGATGATCGCGATCCGGCTTCCGGAGCAGCAGGTGAAGCCGCTGCTCACTCAGACTTTGGCGCTCGCGGCAGTTAATGCCCCGGGCTTGTGCGTCGTTTCCGGACCATTCGATGCCGTTGAAGCATTGGAGCGGGAACTTGCCGCGAGCGCCATTCCCTCCAAACGGCTTGCGACCTCGCATGCGTTTCACTCCACGATGATGGAGCCCGCGCTGCGGCCGCTCGCGGATGCCATTCGACGGATCAAACTGAGTGCGCCGAAACTCCCGTGGGTTTCGAACGTGACCGGCAAGTGGATCACACCGCAGCAGGCGACGAGCGCCGATTACTGGACGACGCACCTGCGCCAGACGGTGCGGTTTGCCGATGGCGTCGCCGAGCTCGTGGCGGGTGGCAGCACGGTGCTGCTCGAAGTCGGTCCCGGATCGACGCTCGCCGGGCTCGCGCGGCAGCACCCGGCGACGGGTAATGGCGGGGCGTCGATCGTCGCGACGCTCGGTCGTGCGAAGGATGGCATGACCGATCTGGCGGCGCTGCTGACGGCGCTCGGCGAGGTGTGGCTCGCAG
>JAZKEV010000220.1:0-1793 GCA_040386765.1 Verrucomicrobiota bacterium
GGCATCGGCGCGCTTGGGGTGGTGTTCGGCGATATCGGCACCAGCCCGCTTTACACGATTCGGGAATGCCTCGCGGCGCTGCCGCCCGCCGAACACGCGGTCGCGGTGCTCGGCGTCCTCTCTCTGATCGTCTGGTCGCTGATCCTCGTGGTCAGCGTGAAGTACACGCTGTTCGTCCTCCGCGCCGACAACCGCGGTGAAGGCGGCATCTTCGCCCTGCTCGCGCTTGCCCATCTCGACCGCGGCGTCCGCCACGGTCTGAGCCTCGGCACCATCGTGGTGCTGATCGGCGCCGCGATGCTGTGCGGTGAAGCAGTGATCACTCCGGCGATCACTGTGCTGGGCGCGGTCGAAGGCATCAAACTGGTGTGGCCCGACGTGGAGCATCTCGTCGTGCCGCTGTCGTGCGGCATTCTGATCGGGTTGTTCACGTTTCAGCACCGCGGCACGAAGTTCATCGGCACCATTTTCGGTCCCGTCATGCTGGTGTGGTTCTTCACCCTCGGCGCGCTGGGCCTCTGGCGGATCCTGGAAAACCCGATCGTCCTTCGCGCCCTCAACCCCACCTTGGGTATCGACCTGGTCATTACGCATCCCAAGGAAGCCTCGATCCTCCTCGGCGCCGTCGTCCTCGCCTTCACGGGCGTCGAGGCGCTGTACGCCGACATGGGACATTTCGGACGCAAGGCGATCGTGGTGGCCTGGTACGCCGTCGTGCTGCCTGGGCTCACGCTGAACTATTTCGGGCAGGGCGCGTTCTTCCTTTCCGGCCGCGGCTCGGCGGAGAATCCGTTTCTCGCCATCGCGCCCGACGGCCCGATTCGCTACGGCCTGCTCGCACTGTCCGTCCTCGCCGCGATCATCGCCAGTCAGGCGTTGATCTCCGGCGCCTACTCGCTGGTGCGGCAGGCCATCCAGCTCGGCTATTTCCCGCGCCTGACGGTGCAGCACACCAATCCCGACCAGCGCGGCCAGATCTATCTCCCGCTCGTCAACGCCGCCCTCGCCATCGGGTCCATCACGACCGTCCTCGGTTTCAAATCGAGCTCCAACCTCGCCGCCGCGTACGGTATCGCGGTTACGGGTACGATGATCGTCACCACGATCGCGCTGTTCTTCGTGATGCTGCGCTCCTGGAAGTGGCCGCTGTGGCGGGCGCTGGTCATCTGCGGATTCTTCCTGGCCGTCGACGCCATCTTCTTCCACGCCAACCTGCACAAGTTCTTCGACGGTGGGTGGCTCCCGATGGCGATCGCGTTGGGCCTGCTCGCGATCATGGCCACGTGGAAGCGGGGCAAGTCGGAGATCTTCCGCCGCATCTACGCCAACGAAATCACCGAGGCGGAGCTGACCGACATCGCGTCGAGCAAGCACATCGCGCGCGTCCGCGGCACGGCGGTCTTCATGGCCGGCAATCCCACCGGCACGCCGCTCGTGCTCCTGCATCACGTCAAGGCCAACAAGGTCCTCCACGAAACCGTCGTCCTGCTCAGCATCATCACCCAGGAGGTGCCCTACGTGCCGGGCACGGAACGGATGGAGGTGCGCGAAATCGGTCAGGGCGTGTGGCGCGCGATCGCTCGCTACGGCTACATGGAATCACCGGATGTGACCGCGCTGATCGAGGAGATCGGCCAGCGGGGAGTGCCGTTGAAGGCGTCGGAGGCCACGTATTATTTCAATCGTGAGATGATCATCACGGGCGGCGACGCGAAGATGTGGGAGTGGCAAAAACACTTCTACGGCTTCCTCAGCCGCAACGCCCGCCAGGCCCGCGATTATTACCAGCTGCC